>DATMLF010000127.1:0-12192 GCA_035570595.1 Allostellaceae bacterium | reverse complement strand
CGGTGCAGCACGTTTCGGTATACCTATCGCGAGCAAATCGAGATGCGCGTGGAGATGGAAGAAGGCAATCGGAAAGATCTTCCGGCGCGTCGCCCAACCGTAATGGACACCCGGTAATTTTTGCCGCGCAGGTTCTTGGTTGGTCGCAGCGGAATTTCGTTTGATTAATCACGTTCTCGGCTCGACAAAACCACATGAGCTCCGCGGCTTGGGCCTCGTCAAGTTGTTGGTGACGGCGCGAGCCAGAGAGGATTAGATGCCTCTGTTGAGCGCGCGACATGCGGTGCTCCGGCGAATGCGTTTTCCCGGCTGGTTCGCACGACTGTAGCGCGCATCCAAGGAGGCTGCGCCGATGGCTCTCGAGAACGAGCGGGTCGCCTGGTTCAACGGCAAGATCGTGCGCGAGAGCGAGGTCTTGATCCCGTTTCGCGACCAGGGCTTCACCCGCGGCGACGCGGTCTTCGACATGACCCGCAGCTTCAACGGCAAGGCTTTTCGCCTCGCAGAGCATGTGGCGCGGCTCTTCCGCTCGCTCAAATACCTCGATCTCGACCCCGGCCTGTCGCGGGCGGAGATGGTCGCGGTCAGCGAGGATGTGCTCGACCGCAATCGCCATCTGCTGGCGCCCGGTGAGGACTATTGGCTGGCGCAGCGCGTCAGCCGCGGCATCCACCCGGTGCCAGGCGACCATTGGGAGCATTACGGGCCGAACGTGATCATCGAATGCCTGCCATTGCCGTTGCGCGAGCGCGCCCGCTGTTTTCGCGACGGCATCGAGGTCGTGATCCCGTCCCTGCGGCGCACCCCGCCCGACTCGCTGTCGCCGCGCGCCAAGATGCACCAGTACCTTAACCTCGTCCTCGCCGACCGCGAGGTAAAAGCGCAGAACCCCGCCGCCTGGGCGGTGCTGCTCGACGCGAACGGCAACCTCGCCGAGGGCCAGGGCAGCAACATCTTTCTGGTGCGCGACCAGCACCTCCTGACCCCGCGCGAGCGCTATGTGCTGCCCGGGGTCAGCCGCCAGGCGGTGATCGACCTCGCCGGGCAGCTCGGGATTGCCTGTGCCGAAGCGGACCTCGACCTCTACGACGCCTACACCGCCGAGGAGTGCTTTTTGACCTCGACGAGCCTCTGCATCTGCGGCGTCAAAAGCCTGAACGGCCGCGGCTTTGGGGCGGCCGAGATACCGGGGCCGGTCACGCGGCGGCTGACCGAGGCGTACAAGCAACTCGTCGGCTGCGATTTTGTCGCGCAATATTTGCAGCGCCTCGACGGCTAAGCCCGGCGGCGCGCGACGGCCGCCGGTTCCGCGCTCCGGTGCCCGCCGGGGATCGTTTGGCGCCGGGCCGCATATCCTCTCGTCGAACCTGGCTCGAAGCCTGAGCCAAAAGCGACGGAGGTTTTTGTGAAAGCGATGCTTATTGCGGTTGCGATCGCCGCCGGGTCCGCGATCGCCGTCCCCGCTTACGCTCAAAACGCCACGCCCGCGACGCAGGAGGCCCAGCCGGCTCCGGCCGTGGCTCCCGAACAGGCGGGCGGTGGAGAACAAGGGGGCGGTGGCGGAGAGGGCGGCGGCGGGGAGCATTGGGGCCACGGCCGCGGGCAATGGGGAATGCGCGGCTGGCCGATGATGCGTCACCGGATGTGGGGGCGCGAGAGCATGCGTTGGGACCCGCAGCAGCGCTGCGTCGACCGGCTCGCCTGGCGCGCCGCCCGCCGCGCCTATGTCGAGACCGAACTCAACCTGACCGCCGACCAGCGCCCGCTATGGGACAAGCTGCAGGGCATCGCACAGGGCGAGCAGCAGAAGGAGCGGCAGCTCTGCCAGTCGCCGAAGACTGGCGAGGAAACGACCATGCTCGACCGGATGGACCGGGCGCAGCAATTCCTGTCGGCCCGCCTCGATGCCTTGCAGTCGGCAAAGCCCGCGGTCCAGGCTCTCTACCAGTCGCTGACACCCGAGCAGAAGGCGATCTTCGACCACCCCTTCCGCCCGTGACCGGTACGGCCGAGATCGATTTGTCCACGAGATGTTTCGCCATTAGCGCCGATTTGCGGGCCGCAATTGCCGTTGCCGTCGCGCGGCATTGCAATCTCGATCGCGCCATCGTCGCCGATCACCGTTTTGCTCGAATAGCCGCCGCGGCTGTTGCCACTGCCGCGGCCGGCCGGATCGCCCGTCTCGCATCCCAAAGGCGCGCTTAGATTCGGCGCTGAGCGCCCGCTCTGGCAGGCGCTTCTTCAGCTCCTTGAACAACCCCCTCGCCGAGTAGATCCTGCGGCGAGCCATACGCCTTGCCGCAGCTCCTCAATAGCCTCGCCAAAAGGCAACAACCCGGGTTGCGGTTTGTCCCTGTCGCAACGGTTGCGCCGGGAGTCCAGGTTGTTTGATTATTTGTCGAGTTCGGCCGTGAAACGGCGGCGCGCGGAGCCGGGTTGGCGGGTGCGCTCGAATCATGGTCTGGCAACCGAACCCTCGCGTTTGTCGGGTGTTTCACCGATGCGACACATGGTGAACAGCGATGCGCGTCCATCACCTCAGTTGCGGGACGATGTGCCCCTGGGGGGGCCGGTTGTGGGACGGCTTCAGCCCACTGGTTCGCCCCGCGACATTCGTCTGCCATTGCCTGCTGATCGAGACCGAGGCGGGGCTGGTCCTCGTCGACACCGGCTTCGGGCTGGCCGATGTCGACCACCCGCAGCGGCTCAGCACGGTCTTTCGTCTCGCCAACCGCATCCGGCTGCGCGAGGCGGACACCGCCCGCCGGCAGGTCGAGGCGCGCGGGTTCGACGCGGCGGACGTTCGCCACATCGTGCTGACGCATCTCGATTTCGACCATGCCGGCGGGATCGGCGATTTCCCGGCGGCGACGGTCCACGTGCTCGACACCGAATTGGACGCGGCGATGGCGCGCGACGGCTTTCTCGAGCGCGGGCGCTATCGCCCGATGCAATGGGGCGGCCCGGTCAATTGGCAACCTTATTCGAGCGACGGCGAACGCTGGTTCGGCTTTACCTGCGTGCGCAACCTGGTCGGTCTGCCGCCGGATATTCTGCTGGTGCCGCTCGCTGGTCACACGCGGGGCCATTGCGGGGTCGCCGTGCGCACCTTGGACGGGTGGCTGCTGCATGCCGGCGACGCCTATTTCTTTCGCGGTGAAATGGATTTGCGGCAATATCAGTGCCCGCCGATGCTGCGCTTCTACCAGCGCAGGATGGCGGCCGACGACGCGCTGCGGCTTGGCAACCAGGCACGGCTGCGGCGCCTAAAGGAAACTCACGGCCGCGACATCCGGCTGTTTTGCGCGCACGACGCGAAGGAGCTGGAGACATTTCCGCCGCCGGGCGAGGAGGCTGTCGCGATGCCGGCGAGGCGCTTTTCCGAACCCGCCTAGAAGCCGGGCGGCAGCGACCCGGTTGCGCCGGCGCCGCGACGCCGCGATAACCTCCTCGGCGAGGGCGGCACGGCTGGGCTCCGCCGGGCGGAGGGTCTAATGTTCGACAAGGCGAGGCTCGAAGCGTTGCGCGCCAAATACGCCGACGCGAAAGAAACCGAGACCGCACCGGAACGCTTCCGCGAGCCGCTGTCGGTGGTGCTCGGCAGCGCCTATCGCCGGCCGATGCCCTATGCCGGCGTCCCGACCCTGCTCGACGAGCCGTATCGGCCGGATGCCGCGGACCTGCCGGATTTCGCCGGGCTCGACGTGGCGCTTGTCGGGGTGCCGATGGACCTCGGCGTCACCAACCGCCCGGGAGCCCGTTTCGGCCCGCGCGCGGTGCGCGAGGTCGAGCGCATCGGCCCCTACAACCACGCCCTCGAAATCACGCCGCGCGCCGTGTGCAGCCTCGCCGACGTCGGTGACGTGGCGCTGCGCTCGCGCTACAGCCTCGACCAGTCGATCGAGGACATAGCACTGTTTTACAAGCGCGTCGCCAAGGCCGGTGTGCACCCGGTGTCCGTCGGCGGCGACCATTCGGTGACCTACCCGATACTGAAGTCGCTCGGCGCCGAGCGGCCTTTGGGGCTTGTCCACGTCGATGCGCATTGCGACACGATGGGCGCGGTCGACGGCTCAAAATTCCACCATGGCGGGCCGTTCCGGCAGGCGGTGCTGGCGGGCGCGCTCGACCCCGAGCGCACGATCCAGATCGGCATCCGCGGCCCGGCCGAAATCTATTGGGGATTTTCATACGAGTCCGGGATGACGGTCGTGCACATCGAGGATGTCGACCGGCTCGGCATCGCCGGCGTCGTCGAGCAGGCGCGCGCGGTCGTCGGCGACGGCCCGACCTACATCTCGTTCGATGTCGACGGGCTCGACCCGGCCTTTACCCCCGGGACGGGGACGCCCGAAACCGGCGGCCTCACCCCGCGCGAGGCGCAGGCGATCCTGCACGGCCTCAAGGGCCTCGACATCGTCGGCGGCGACGTCGTCGAGGTCGCCCCGCAATACGACGCCACCACCAACACCGCCATGGTCGGCGCGCAAATGCTGTTTGAAATCCTGTCGCTGACGACGCTCGGTCCGCGTTTCCGCCGCCGCGGCGGCTGACCCGGTAGAACCGGCCGCGCGATTGTCAGAGGATGTTATTGGTCGGGGCCGGTGATCAGGCGGGCGCCGCGCCCATAGGTCAGATACGACCACAGCCAATCGACCGCGATCGCCATCCGGTTGCGGAAGCCGATCAGATAATAGATGTGGGCGACGCTCCAGACCAGCCACGCGATGCGGCCGGTCAGCCGCAGCCAGCCGAAATCGACGACCGCCTCCTTGCGCCCGATCGTCGCGAGGTTGCCGTAGTCGCGGTAGCGAAACGGGCCCGGCGCCAGCCGCCCGGCACGGCGCGCCGCGATGACCCGCGCGACGTAGGCGCCTTGCTGCATGGCGACCGGGGCCACACCCGGTAACGGCGACCCGACGATTTCGGCGGTGTCGCCGATCACGAAGATCTCGGGGTGGCCGGGGAGGCTCAGATCGCGGCCGACCGGCACGCGCCCGCCGCGGCCGGGGGTGACGCCGAGCCAAGTCGCCGCCGGCGACGCCGCGACCCCGGCGGCCCAGATCAAGGTGCGGCTCTCGATGCGCTCGTGGCCGAGCGTGGCGCCGTCGGCATCGCACTCAGTCACCCCGATGCCGAGCCGCAATTCGACGCCGAGGCGGCGCAGCGCCCGCGCCGCCACCGCCGACAGGCTTTCGGGGAAGCTCGCCAGCAGCCGCGGGCCGGCTTCGACGAGCACGATGCGCGCGGTCGTCGGGTCGATCCGGCGAAAGTCGCGGGCGAGCGCCGCCCTCGCGAGCTCGGCCAGCGCGCCGGCGAGCTCGACGCCGGTCGGCCCGCCGCCAATAACGACAAAGGTCAAGAGGCGGCGCCGCTCGGCTTCGTCCTCGCTGTCCTCGGCGCGCTCGAACGCCAAGAGGATGCGCCGGCGCATCGCGGTCGCGTCCTCGATCGTCTTGAGATCCAGGGTCGCCGCCTTCCATTCGTCGTGGCCGAAGTACGAATCGCGCGCGCCGGTCGCGATCACCAGCTGGTCGTATGGAACGCGGCGGTCGCCGACCAGCACCGCGCGCCCGGCGATATCGACCCCGGTGACGGCTCCAAGAAGCACGCGCGTGTTCGCCTGCCGGCCGAGGATGCCGCGGATCGGGGCGGCAATGTCGGCCGGCGACAACGCGGCGGTCGCGACCTGGTACAGCAGCGGCTGAAACAGGTGGTGGTTGCGGCGATCGACGACCGTCAGCTCCGCGTCGACCCGGCCAAGATGCGTCGCGGCTGCGAGGCCGCCGAACCCCGCGCCGACGATCACGATGCGCGGCCACTGCGAGCTTGCCGCGACGGCGCCCGTCGTGCTCGGCGCGGTCCTTTCCAACAATCCCACCAGGTGGCAATCCTCCGCGCGGGGGCGGCGCGCAGGCCGCGGCAGGCCCAGGCCTCCATTCCGGCCGGGAAAACGCTCAGACGCTGCTTTCGTCCGCCGACGAACAGCAAAATCGTCTCGGAGGAGCGCTTTTGGCGCGTGGGACGAAGGGGGTCGGCGATCGATCAAGCGCGCCACTCGGCGCGAATTTACAGGCTAATATGCCGATTATGACTAGGGTCACCATCGCGACGATCGCTCTCGTGGCCGTGATGCCGTGTCTCGGCGCGGCCTCTCCCGCGCCCGCCGCCTACCCGGCAGCACCCGATGTCGTGGTGTTTTGCGAGCCGACATTGCAGCATGCGGTGAGGGATGTCGGCGCATTGTGGCGGTCCGAGACCGGCATTCACGTGCGCGTCTTTACCTCGCCGACCTGGGCCTTGCTGCAGCAGGTCGCGCATCACGCGCGCGACGACGTGCTGATCGGCGAGGGCGACGGCGAAGCCCACATCGCAGCCGTGCAGAATTTGATCGAGGGGGGCTCGCAGCAGACGCTGTGGCGCAACCGGCTGGTGGTGGCGGCGCGGCGCGGCGATCGGCAAAGCGGCGGCGTAAACCCTCCGGCGGTGGCCAGTGGCCAACTGGCGACGGTCGCCGGCAAACAGCCGATCGCGATCGTCGACGCGTGGGCGGCGACGGCCGGCGCCGACAGCGAAAAAGCGCTGCAATCGCTGGGGTTGTGGCAGGCGGTCAGCAGAAAATCGATCGGCGTTGTCGGGACCGCGGACGCGGCATTCCTGTTGGCGCAAGGCAAGGTGCAGCTGGCAGTCGTTTACGCCACCGACGTGGCCGCTAACCCCGTCTTCAGGATCACAGACCGATTACCCGCGGCGAGCTACCCCCCGATCGTCTATTGGGTCGCGCAAACGGCGCATGCGCTCAGCCCGAATGCTGCCAAATTTATAACATTCTTGCATGGCGCCGAGGCCCAAGAGCGGCTGCGCGCCGACGGATTGGAGGTTTTGCCGTGACGGCTCCCGCCCATGCCACGCCGGCTCGCGTGCGCGCCGTGCAGCTGCATCCGTTGAGCCGGCGCATCATGCACTGGGTCAATGCACTGGCGATCGTCGTCATGATCATGAGCGGCTGGCGCATCTACAATTATTACCCGGCGCTGCCGTTGCATTTTGGCTTTCCGTATTACCTGACGTTGGGCGGCGATTTCACCGTGACCGAGGCGATTAGCAACGACGACGGCCTGGTCAACGCGCTTTATTGGCATTTCGCCGCTATGTGGGTGCTGGTATTGAATTTCCTCGCCTATGTGATCGTCGGGATTGTCTCCGGGCATTTTCGCCGGGATTTCCTCCCGATAACAATCGGAGCGTTTCTTCGCGACCTGTTTGACGCGCTGCGCGGGCGGCTTGGCCATCAGCTCGGCGAATACAACGCCGTGCAAAAGATGTTCTACTGGGGCGTCTTGGCGGCCATTGTGGTGACGATCCTCTCCGGGCTCAGCATCTGGAAGCCGGTGCAGCTGCAGGGATTGACCTGGCTGTTCGGCGGCTACGAGTTCGCCCGTGTCGTGCATTTCTTTGGCATGGCGACAATTGTCGGATTTCTCGTCGTGCATCTGGCGCTGACGGCGCTGGTGCCAAAGACCCTGGTTGCGATGGTCTTGGGACGCGCCGCCGAGGCGCCGCATCCGCGGAACGGAGAATAGCGATGAGCCGTTGGGTCCTCGAGCGCAGGCCGGTCGTGCCCACGACCGAGCGGCGCCTGTTCTTGCGCCGGACATTAAGCCTCGGAGCGCTGACTTTGCTGACCGGCTGCGACATTTCCGACCGGGACGGCGTGCAAGATGTATTGAAGCTGATGTCGCGGTGGAACGATCGCGTCCAGGCATTTCTGTTCAGCAAGCACAGGCTCGCGCCCACCTATTCCGAAAGCGACGTCGTGCGCGACTTCCGCTACAACGCGTTCTTTCCTGCCGCCGACGCGCCGCAACTATCGGCGTCCGACTATCGTTTGGAGTTGTCGGGGCTGATCGTCGACAAGCGGCCGTGGTCGGTCGAGCAGCTCTATGCCCTGCCGCAGGAGAGCCAGATCACGCGCCATGTCTGCATCGAAGGGTGGAGCATGATCGGCAAGTGGAGCGGCCCGCGGCTCGGCGACTTCCTGAAGCGGGTCGGGGCCGACCTTTCCGCGAAATATGTCGGCTTCCAGTGCGCCGATGGCTATTATGGCAGCATCGACATGCCGAGCGCCCTGCACCCGCAAACCATCATGGCCGTCAAATTCGCCGACGAGACATTGCCGGCCAAGTACGGCTACCCGTTCAAGGTGCGGATCCCGACCAAGCTCGGCTTCAAGAACCCGAAATGGGTGACGACGATTTTTGTCACCAACCGCGACCCCGGCGGGTTCTGGGAGGATCGCGGCTATAACTGGTTCAGCGGGACGTGATGCGGGCCGGCGTTGCGCGCGAGGGCGGGTGCGCCGTCGCGGTCATGGCGAAGGCCCCGATACCCGGGCGGGTCAAGACCCGTCTGGCGCCGCCGCTGACCCCGGAAATGGCGGCAGCCCTGAGTGCCGCCTTTTTGCGCGACATCACCGAGAACATCGCTCTCGCCGCCCACGAAATACCGATGCACGGCTATGTTGCCTACGCACCGGCCGGCTGCGAGGCCATGTTCGACGGCATGCTTGCCTGTCGCACGAGGTTCGTTCTGGCCGATGGAGCCGGGGTGACGGCACCCGATGTCGCGGGCTTCGGGCGGTGTCTGCTGCATGCGGCGCAGGCGCTGTTTTCCCGCGGCCACGATGCGGTGTGCCTGCTGAACTCCGACAGCCCGAATTTGCCGAAGGCCCTGTTGTCGCGGGCGGCCGCCGCACTTGCGGAAGACGGGGACCGCGTCGTGCTCGGCCCCGCCGAGGACGGCGGCTATTACATGCTCGGGCTCAAGGCGCCCCACCGCCATCTGTTCGCGGACATCGCCTGGAGCACTTGCGACGTCGCCGAGCAAACGCGCGCGCGGGCCCGCGCGCTCGGACTTCCGCTCGTCGAGCTCGACCCGTGGTACGATGTCGACGATGCGGCGGCATTGCACCGGCTGTGTCGCGATCTGGGCTCCGGGCGACCGCTCGGAAGCCTCGCCCCCTACCCGGCGCCGGCGACGAAAGAATGCCTCGCGCGGCTGCGAATTCGCGAACGGCTTGACCGCAGCGTCCTGGCGGCGGGCGGAGTGCGCATCGTGAACCGAGCGAGGGTTTGATGCCGGCGACTGGAGGGATCGCGGCGCGGCGCTATTTCGAGGCGGTCGGCGCCGAGCGCTCGCCGATGGCCGAGGCGCCGCCGGTCTGTGTCTATCTCGAAGTCACCAACCGGTGCAACCTGCTGTGCGAAACCTGCCCGCGCACGTTCGAGGCGTTGGAGCCGCCGGCCGACATGAGCTGGGGGCTGTTCACCTCGATCGTCGACCAGTTGCCCGGCCTCGCGCGCGCCGTGTTGCACGGGGTCGGCGAGCCGATGCTGGTCAAGAGCCTGCCGCGGATGATCCGCTATCTGAAGGAGCGCGGCGTCTATGTGCTGTTCAACACCAACGGCACGTTGCTGGCACCGAAAAAGCGCCGCGAACTGATCGCGACCGGCCTCGACGAATTGCGGGTATCGCTCGACGCCGCCGAGGCCGCGAGCTTCTTCAAGGTCCGCGGCAAGAACTTTTTCGACCGCATCGTCCGCAATGTCGGCGAATTCACCGCACTGCAAAAGGAGATCGGCGCCGCGACCCCACGCGTCTCGTTGTGGCTGACCGGCCTCAAGGAGACCGTCGACCAGCTGCCCGATTTTGTGCGGCTGGCGGCGCGGATCGGGGTCGGGGAGGTATACCTGCAGCGCCTCGTCTTTGATGATCTCGGCCGCGGGCTGGCGCGCGAGGACTCGTCGCTGTTCGAAAAGACGAGGGCTGAGGAGGATGACGCGATCGCGGCGGCGGAGGCGCTTGGGCGCACGCTCGGTGTGGCGATCGACGCCTCCGGCGCCACCGAGCCCGGCACCAGCCTGAAGCGCGGCGAGGGTGCCGCGCCGTGGTCAGCCTGCCGCCGGCCGTGGTCGTTGATGTATTTCACCGCGCACGGGCGCGCGCTGCCGTGCTGCATCGCGCCGTTCTCGGCGCGCGGCTATGAGAACTACACGCTCGGCGACGCAACGCAGCAGACCCTGCGCGAAATCTGGAACGGCAGCGCCTACCAGGATTTTCGCGAGGCGCTGGTCGGCGAGGGGCCGCCGAAGCCCTGTCAGAACTGCGGATTGCGGTGGAGCCTCTAAAGGTAGCGGTCGTCGTCCCGACACTGAACGAAGCGGAGTCGATCGCGGCCGCCGTAGCCGAAATCCCGCGTGAACTGGCGCACGAAATCATCGTCGTCGACGGCGGCAGCACCGACGGCACGCAGCGGGCGGCCGCAGCCGAGGGTGCGCGCGTCGTTGCCGCGGGTGGACCCGGCTACGGCCGCGCCTGCGCGGCGGGCGTTGCCGCCGCGCCGCCCGAATGCGGCGTTATCGTCTTCATGGATGGCGATGGCGCCGATCGCGGCGACCTGATGGCCCGGCTGGTCGACCCGATCCGCGCAGGCGACTGCGATTTCGTCATCGCCTCGCGGGCGCGGGGCGAGCGCGAGCCGGGGGCGATGAGCTGGCATCAGCTGCTCGCCGGTCATCTCGCCGGGATCGGCACCCGCGCGCTCTACCGGGTCCGCTACACCGACATGTGCGCCTACCGCGCGATCCGCCGCGATTGCCTCGAGCGGCTCGGAATGCGCGAGACGACGTACGGCTGGAACCTCGAAATGCAGATGCGGGCGGCGCGCGCGGGGCTGCGCATTCGCGAAGTGCCGATGCCGTATCGCCGGCGCAGCGGCGGCCGTTCGAAGGTGGCGGGCACGGTGCGCGGTTCGGTGCGCGCGGCATACCGGATCACCGCGACGTTCTTCCGGGTCGTCTTCTCCTCACGCGACCGCGCTCAGCGCGAGGCGAACGATCCGTGTAGTTAGCGTCGCCCCCGCGAAAGCGGGGGTCCAGGGACAGCACGTCACCGATCCCGGGTTTAGAATTCCTTTGCGGGTCGGGCGTCTACTTGGCGGCGCCGATAACCCGGTAAATTCGCCACTTGCCCGGCTTGTCCTCGACTAGGCGGAAATCTCGGCTGTTGGCGAACGGGTCGCGGCTCCAGGCGCCGTCGCTCGGGGTGACGACAACGACGCGGCAGTCGAAGCGGGTGGCGAGGCGACGGACGTCGTCGGGGGTTCCGTCGCCGGCGAAGACCCGTTCGAAGAGCGCATTGATGCGGTCGATCTCGGCCTCCGGCAAGGGCACAAAGGCGCGCGACAAGTTCCAGCCGGCGTAGCAGGACCGGCGGTTGGCGAGCAACGCCCAGGAAATGTTGACCGGCCAGCGCACGCTGTCGGCGAGGGACAGCGGGTTGTTGGCGACGCGTTCGTCGGGTGCGGTGTGGCGGCGCACCGCCGCCCACAGCGCGGGCGCCGCGGCGAGGCTTGGCGCGGACGATGCCGGCAGGCCCAAGGCATTCTGCTCGACGTTCAGCGCCCCACCGAAAACGCCAAGCGCCGCGAAGGCGAGCGCTGCCACCGCCAACGCCCGGCGCGCGAAGAACCAGCGGGCGAGACCGGCCGCGGCGAAGATCGTCAGCACGAGGACGCCGGGGAGCACGCCGCGCCAGCCGAGATCGTTGTTGGCGATCGTGCTGGCAAAGAGCCACGGCACCGCGAGGCTCGCTCCGGCGAGCAGCGCGAGCGCGACGACCAAACGTTGTTCCGCCGGCGCTGTTCGTCGATCGGCGAATGCTTCGGCGGTTTCCCAGGTGCCTGCGAGATAGATCGCCGGAAGCTGGGCGACCAACAGGATCGCCCAGTAGGCCGGCAAGTCGAGGATAGGCCGAAGATTGGCCGGCACGATCTCGCCCAGCACCGGGAACGGCCGAAACGCGATCGGGGAGCCGGCATGCCGTGCCGCGGCCGCGCCGAGCTCGTCGCGCAAAAACGGGAGCGCGATGATCATCGCGAGAACCGCCGCGATCACGGCCGCGAAGAGCAGGTGCCGGCGGGCGCGACCATCCTCGGCGGTCAGCAGAAATGCCAGCCCGATCGGTATCGCCGCGGCCGCGAAGACCACCCCGCCCACCCAGGCCGAGCTTTCAAAACCGGCGGCGACGACGACGGCGAGCAGCGGGACCGTCAGCCAGCCGCGCGGCGCGGCCAGGCGCGACATGGTCAGCACCGCGAGGACGACGCAGCTGGCCGACGCCAGATGCTGCGGC
>DATMLF010000126.1:0-8106 GCA_035570595.1 Allostellaceae bacterium | reverse complement strand
AGCCCGGCATCCCGGTCAACCCGCGGCCGCCCGTTGACGAGGACGAGCCGCCCGAAAGCTGAGGGGCTGTCGTCATGGCGCGCGGACAATCGCAGGGCTCGCCGCTGCAGCGGTTTTCGCGCCCGAATCCGCCGGCGGGATCGTGTTGTTTGCCGCGACCGTGTTGGCGTTGATCTTCGCCAATTCGCCGCTGGGTCCGCTCTACACCCGATTTCTCGACATCCCGCTCGCCGTCCAGGTCGACGGCCTCGCGCTGAAAAAGCCCTTGCTGCTGTGGGTCAATGACGGGCTGATGGCGGTCTTCTTCCTGCTCGTCACCCTCGAGATCAAGCGTGAGATCGCCGAGGGCGGTCTGTCAAACCCGGCGAGAGCGGCGCTGCCGGCGATCGCGGCCTTGGGCGGCATGGTCGCCCCGGCGTTGATCTACGCGGTGTTCAATTGGGGCGACGCCCGAGCGCTGCGCGGGTGGGCGATCCCGACCGCGACCGACATCGCGTTTGCGGTCGGCGTGCTGTCTCTCCTCGGCTCGCGGGTGCCCTCGTCGCTGCGGCTCTTCCTGCTCGCGGTCGCGATCATCGACGACCTCGTCGCGATCGCGATTATCGCCTTCTTTTACACGGCCGAGCTGTCGTGGACCGCGCTTGCCCTTGCGGGGGCCGGAGTTGCGTTTCTGGCGGGATTGAACCTCGCCGGAGTGGCCCGTCGCGCCCCGTATATTCTGGTCGGCGTGTTCTTGTGGGTGTGCGTCCTGAAATCGGGCATTCACGCGACCCTCGCCGGGGTTTGCGTCGGCATCGCGGTGCCGCTGCGGACGACGCGGGCATCCTCGCCGCTGGTCGCCCTGGAGCACGACCTCCATCCCTGGGTCGCGTTCGGCGTGCTTCCGGTGTTTGCGTTTGCCAATGCGGGCGTGCGGCTCTCGGGCATCGCCGTCGCGGATTTGCTCGACCCGGTGGCGCTCGGGATCGCAGCCGGGTTGTTTTTGGGCAAGCAGCTCGGCGTCATCGGCGCGATCTGGGCCGCCACCCGAGCCGGCGTCGGCAGGTTGCCCGACGGCGCCGACTGGCGCCGGGTTTACGGGGTCGCGCTGCTGACCGGGATCGGCTTTACGATGAGCCTCTTTATCGGCACCCTTGCCTTTCCGGCGGAAGGCTACGACATCGACGTTCGGATCGCGGTGCTGGTCGCGTCGCTGCTGTCGGCGGTGTGCGGATACGTCGTGTTGCGGACGGCAGGCCCGCCAGCTCCGCTATAATCGCCCGCTCAGCCGAAATCCCCCGCCTAGCCGAAATCGACGGTCACGACCTCGTAGGATTTGGCGCCGCTCGGGGTCGCGACTTCGACGCTGTCGCCCTTGCCCTTGCCGATCAACGCCCGCGCCAAGGGCGAGGTCACCGACAGCCGGCCGCGGCTGACGTCGGCTTCGTCCTCGCCAACGATCTGAAACGTCTGCTCCTCGTCGCTTTCCTCGTCGGCGAGGGTCACGCGCGCCCCGAATTTGACGACCGAGCCCGACAACTTGGAAACGTCGATGACCTCGGCGCGGGCGACCTTGTCCTCAATCTCCATCACCCGCCCCTCGATAAAGCTCTGGCGGTCGCGGGCGGCCTGGTATTCGGCGTTTTCGGCCAGGTCGCCGTGCTCACGCGCCTCGGCGATGGCGCGAATGATGGCTGGGCGTTCGACGGATTTAAGCTGCTTCAGCTCCTCGCGGAGCCGGTCGTACCCGCCGGTCGTCATCGGGACTTTGTTCATCAAAGACGGGGTCGCATCCTGAGGTGAAACGAGGTGGCAAAAGCCGCTGCGCGGCAATCAAAAGTAGGACTGCAGCGGCGCAACTTCAAGGCTCCCGGCACGCAGGGCCGCAATCGCCTGGACCGCCGCGCGCGCGCCGGCGACGGTGGTGTAATAGGGGATAGCATGAGTGAGCGCGGTCCGCCGCAGGCTGAAGCTGTCGGCGATCGCCTGCGCCCCCTCGGTCGTGTTGAACACCAGCTGCACCCCGCCGCTCAGCATATGGTCGACAATGTGCGGTCGCCCCTCGCGCACCTTGTTGACCCGGTCCACCGGCAGGCCGGCGCCCGTCAGCGCCGAGGCGGTGCCGTCGGTCGCGACCAGGCTGAAGCCCATTGCGACGAGCCGCCGGCACGGCTCGACCAGCGCGTCCTTGTCATGGTCGCGCACCGAGACAAAGACGCGGCCCGCGAGCGGCAGGATGGTGCCGCTGCCAAGCTGTGCCTTGGCGAAGGCGCGCCCGAAATCCGTGTCGAGCCCCATGACCTCGCCGGTCGATTTCATTTCCGGGCCGAGGATCAGGTCGACCCCGGGGAAGCGCGCGAACGGGAACACCGCCTCCTTGACCGCGACATGGGCGCCGCGCCCTTTGCGCACCGCGAACTGATCGCCGAGCGGCGCGCCGACCATCGCGCGGGCGGCGATCTTGGCGATCGGCACGCCGGTCGCCTTCGCGACAAAGGGCACCGTGCGCGAGGCCCGCGGGTTGACCTCGAGGACGTAAATATCGCCGTCCTTGACCGCGAATTGCACGTTCATCAGGCCGATAACACCGAGCGCTTGCGCTAATGCCACGGTCTGCCGCTCGATCTCGTCGATTGTCGCCCGGCCGAGGCTATAGGGCGGCAGCGAGCAGGCGCTGTCGCCGGAATGAATCCCAGCCTCCTCGATGTGCTCCATGATGCCGGCGACCTCGACCTGTCGGCCGTCCGACACCGCGTCGACGTCGATCTCGATCGCATCCTGAAGGTAGCGGTCGATCAGCACCGGGCTCGCGCCCGAAGCGGTGACGGCGTTACGCATGTAGCGGTTAAGACCGGCGGCGTCGTGCACGATCTCCATCGCGCGGCCGCCCAAGACGTAGGACGGGCGGATCACCACCGGATAGCCGATGCGCAGCGTGACCGCCTTAGCCTCGGCGGCGGAGACCGCGGTGCCGTTCTTCGGCTGGCGCAAGCCGAGCCGGGTCAGCAGCTGCTGAAAGCGCCGGCGGTCCTCGGCAAGGTCGATCGCGTCGGGCGAGGTGCCGAGGATCGGGATCTGCTCGCGCTCGAGCGCCGCGGCGAGCTTGAGCGGGGTCTGGCCGCCGAATTGCACGACCACCCCGAGCAACGTCCCCCGCCGCTCCTCGACGCGCACGATCTCGATCACGTCCTCCGCGGTCAGCGGCTCGAAATAGAGCCGGTCGGAGGTGTCGTAGTCGGTCGACACAGTCTCCGGGTTGCAGTTGACCATGATCGTCTCGATGCCGGCCTCGGCAAGGCTGTAGGCAGCATGGACGCAGCAGTAATCGAATTCGATGCCCTGGCCGATCCGGTTCGGCCCGCCGCCGAGGATCACGACCTTCTTTCGGTCGCTCGGGTCTGCCTCGCATTCCGGCTCGTCGAGCCCGTCCCCCTCGTAGCACGAGTAGAGATACGGGGTCCGCGACGCGAACTCGGCGGCACAGGTGTCGATGCGCTTGTAGACCGGGTGCAGGCCGAGCCCGCGGCGCCGCCGGGCCACGGTCGCCTCGTCAAGCCCGGCGAGCCGCGCCAGCCGGGCATCGGAAAACCCCATCTGCTTCAGCCGCAACAGCCCGCTGCGGTCGCGCGGCAGCCCGTCGCGGCGCACCCCCTCCTCGGTTTCGACGATCTCGCGGACGCGCTCCAGAAACCACGGGTCGAACCGGCACGCGGCGTGAATTTCGGCGGTGGAGAGCCCGTGGCGGTAGGCCTGCGCGACGAGCAGCAGCCGGTCGGGTGTCGGTCGGGCGAGCGCCGCCTTTACCGCATCCTTGCCGGCGCTTTCGACGCCCTCGATCGCAACCTCGTCAAAGCCGCTGAGCCCGGTTTCCATCGAACGCAACGCCTTGTGCACCGATTCGGCAAAGCTGCGCCCGACCGCCATCGCCTCGCCGACCGATTTCATCGAGGTCGTCAGCAAGGGCTCGGTCCCCGGGAACTTCTCGAAGGTGAACCGCGGCATCTTCGTGACGACGTAGTCGACCGTCGGCTCGAACGAGGCCGGGGTGACCCCGGTGATCTCGTTCGAGAGCTCGTCGAGCGTGTAGCCGACCGCGAGCTTGGCGGCGACCTTGGCGATCGGAAAACCGGTCGCCTTCGACGCCAATGCCGAGGAGCGCGACACCCGCGGGTTCATCTCGATGACGACGAGCCGGCCGTCAGCGGGGTTGACCGCGAACTGGACGTTCGACCCGCCGGTGTCGACGCCGACCTCGCGCAACACCGCGATCGCGGCGTTGCGCATCACCTGGTATTCCTTGTCGGTCAAGGTCAATGCCGGGGCGACGCAAACCGAGTCGCCGGTGTGGACCCCCATCGGGTCGATGTTCTCGATCGAGCACACGATGATGCAGTTGTCGGCGCGGTCGCGCACGACCTCCATCTCGTACTCTTTCCAGCCGAGGACCGACTCCTCGATCAGCACCTCGCCTGCCGGCGAGGCGCGCAACCCGCCGCGGACAATGTCCTCGAACTCCTCCGCGTTGTAGGCGATGCCGCCGCCGGTCCCGCCCAACGTAAAGGACGGCCGGATGATCGCCGGCAGCCCGACTTGGTCGAGCGCCTCGAAGGCCTCGTCGAGCGAGCGCACCAGCCGGCTTGCCGGCGAGGCGAGGCCGATCCGGTCCATCGCCTGGCGAAACAACTGCCGGTCCTCGGCCTTGGCGATCGCCTCCGCCTTGGCGCCGATCAGCTCGATGCCATAGCGCTCGAGGACACCTGAATGGGCCAACGCCATCGCGGTGTTCAGCGCGGTCTGCCCGCCCATCGTCGGCAGCAATGCGTCGATCGGGTGGCTCTCTGCGCGCTCGCGGGCGATGATCTTTTCGACCATCTCGGGGGTAATCGGTTCGATGTAGGTCGCGTCGGCGAGGTCGGGATCGGTCATGATCGTCGCCGGGTTCGAGTTGACCAGCACGACCCGGTAGCCTTCGGCCTTCAGCGCCTTGCACGCCTGCGCGCCGGAATAGTCGAACTCGCAGGCCTGCCCGATCACGATCGGCCCGGCGCCGATAATCAGGATGCTCTTGATGTCAGCGCGCCTGGGCACAGCCACCACCCAGCGTCGTCACGACGAAAATCGCGGCTGATCCTCTTATGTCCATCTCGGCGCAGGAGGCCGTGAAGAATTCCAAGGGAACGTCATTCCGGGGCGCGGGCGTTGCCCGCGAGCCCGGAACCCAAGCACACGGTCTTGGGAATACCGACAAGGCGCCGTTTTCATAGGTTCCGGGCCTGCCAAGCGGCATCCCGGAATGACCAGTTCTCAGCTGATCCAATTCCTTCACACGCCCCGTCGCCGGGAAGGGGTGAAGGGGAGAAACCAAGTCTAAAGTCACGTTAAATTCATAAGCGTATCGCTTCAATTCGTACGACGGGTTGAGCAAGGCGAAACCCATGACGTCCGCCGCCACCCGGCAGGTTTTCGCTGTGCTCAACCCATCCTACCGATTTCCGTTCATCAGGCCGACAAATCGCTCGAACAGATAATGGCTGTCCTGCGGGCCGGGGCTGGCTTCCGGATGATATTGCACCGAAAAGACCGGCTTTCCCGTCAGGCGCAACCCCTCGTTCGAGTTGTCGAACAGCGAGACGTGGGTCGGCTCCACGCCGCGCGGCAGGCTGTCGGGGTCGATGACAAACCCGTGGTTCTGGCTGGTGATCTCGACCTTGCCGGTCGCGAGGTCCTTGACCGGGTGATTGGCGCCGCGATGGCCGCGCGCCATCTTGATGGTGCGGCCGCCGAATGCCAGCGCCAGCAGCTGGTGGCCGAGGCAGATGCCGAAGATCGGCTTGCCCGAGGCGATCAGCTCGCGCAGCACCGGCACGGCATAGATCCCGGTCGCCGCCGGGTCGCCCGGGCCGTTCGACAAAAATATCCCGTCGGGCCGGTGGCGCAGCACGTCCTCGGCCGAAGCCGTCGCCGGCACCACGGTAACCCGGCAGCCATGGCCGGCCAGCATGCGCAGGATGTTGCGCTTGGCGCCGTAGTCGATCGCGACGACGTGATGGCGCGGCCGGCGCTGCCGGCCATAGCCGCCCTCGCGGTCCCACGACGTCTCGTCCCACTCGTAAGTCTGGCGGCAACTCACGTCGCGCGCGAGGTCCATGCCTTCGAGACCGGGCCAAGCCGCGGCCTCTTCGTGCAAGGCGAGGACATCGAGCGGCCGCTGCGGGTCATAGGCGACGACCCCGTTGGGCGGGCCCTGGTCGCGCACGCGGCGGGTCAGCCGGCGGGTGTCGACCCCCGACACCCCGACGAGCCCGTGGATTTCGAGCCACTGGACGAGCGGCTGGGTGGCGCGCCAATTCGCCGGTGCGGTGACCGGGCTGCGGACGACCAGCCCACGCGCTGCCGGCGTCGCGGTTTCGACATCCTCCGGGTTGGTCCCGACATTGCCGATATGCGGAAAGGTAAAGGTGATGATCTGCGCCGCATAGGACGGATCGGTCAGGATCTCCTGATAACCGGTCGTCGCTGTGTTGAAGCAGACCTCGCCGACCGCGGTCCCGGCGGTGCCGAAGCCGATGCCCCACAACACCGTCCCGTCCGCCAGCACGAGCGCCGCGTTGCAGTCGGGCGGTTGCGGCGACGGATCGCGCATTGAACTATCCTGTGGCAGGCAGGTGACCGCGTTGCCCCGACGGACCACTCGGCGGGCCGGCAACAGATAATCGCTCGATCAGTTTCGGTCAACCCCCGATCGCCCGAACATAACGTTGTATCAGTCACTTAGGGCCACGCGCGCAGAATTGCCGCGGGCGCGCAAAGGGTTTAGGGTGACTTTACCGAAGCATGAGGCGCGCCGATGCTGCGTGAGGCCTTCTCCGAACGGCTCAAACAGGCGATGAAGGCGCGCGACACCCGCACCCTTTCGACCGTCCGGCTGATCCTCGCGGCGCTGAAGGAGCGCGACGTCGCCGTCCGCGGCGAGGGCAATGCCGCGGGCATTCCCGATACCGAGGTCGCGCGACTGCTGCAGGGCATGGTCAAGCAGCGGCGCGAATCGATCGCCCTATACGAGCAAGGGCACCGCCCCGAGCTGGCGCGGCAGGAGAGCGAGGAAATCGCGATCATCGAGAGCTTTCTGCCGCAACAGATGACCGAGGACGAAATCGCCGCGGCGGCGCGGGCGGTGATCGCCGAAACCGGCGCCGGCGGCATCCGCGACATGGGCAAGGTCATGGCGGCGCTGCGCGAGCGCCACGCCGGCGCGATCGATTTCAGCCGCGCCGGGCCGATCGTCAAGCGGCTGCTCGGCTGACCGGCTGCGAGCAGTGAGGCAATCTCCAAATCTCCTTCCGTCGCTCGAGGAGGCGGATTGGTGGAAGGGCGCCGCTCTCCCCGAGCCTCCGGACGGGCCGGTCAGCCATTCCATCGCCGGCCCGACAGGCCGCTCCCGCTGCGCTCGAAAAGCCGAAGGGGCCGACTAGCTGATGGCGTTCCCGCCGGGTTTTCTCGACGAGCTGCGCGGCCGCATTTCGCTGTCGGGGCTGGTTGGGCGACGGGTGAGGCTGGTGCGGCGCGGTCGCGAATTTGCCGGGCTGTGCCCGTTTCATCACGAAAAAACACCGTCCTTCTACGTCGTCGAGGACAAGGACTTCTTCCACTGCTTTGGCTGCGGCGCCCATGGCGACGCAATCGGCTTTACCATGCGGGCGGACAACCTCGATTTTCTCGAGGCGGTCGAGAAGCTGGCGGGCGAGGCCGGGCTCGCGGTTCCTCAGGCGACCCCCGAGGAGCGCGAAAAGGCCCGCCGGCAAAAGACCCTGCTCGAAACCCTCGAAGCCGCGGCCGTGTTTTACGAAGCCCGGCTGTGGTCCCCCGCCGGCAGGCTTGCGCGCGATTACCTCGAGACGCGTGGTCTCGATCCCGACACGATCCGCCGCTTTCGCCTCGGCTGGGCGCCCGACGAGCGCCAGGCGCTGCGGCGAGCCCTCGCCGCCGATTATACCGAGCCGCTGCTGGTCGAGGCTGGCTTGCTGCACCAGCCGGATGAGGGTGAGCCCTTCGACTATTTCCGCGGCCGCGTGATGTTCCCGATCGGCGACCGCGCCGGCCGGGTTATCGCGTTTGGCGGCCGCGTCT
>DATMLF010000125.1:0-22259 GCA_035570595.1 Allostellaceae bacterium | reverse complement strand
CACCCCAGCTTCGGTCAGCCGCATGGTCTGACCGGCGACATCCTGATCGCCGGTCGACACCCGCGCATAGCCGAGAATGGCGCCCATGCCGTCTCGCAAACGACCGTTCTGTGGACGGAGACGACGACACCCGGTGCGTCGTCGCATTCCCGTCCACAAGATACGTCCCTCGAATCGCGGCTGTCCACAATCATGGCGGGCCGTTTTGGGACATGGGAGGGTTGGTTTTGGCGCGCCGACAACTGCTGACAGACGAGGAACGCCGGCTGCTGCTGGGCGTGCCCCGCGAGCCGGACACTCTGGCTCGCCATTACACACTCACGCGGTCGGACCGGGATCTTGTGACGAGTCGGCGCGGTGCCGCCAATCGTCTGGGCTTTGCCGTGCAACTCGCGTTAATCCGCCACCCCGGCGCCGCCCTGGCACAGATGGATGATCCCGTCGACGGCCTGGTCGCCTGGCTGGCGGCACAGCTGGGGATTCCACCCGCTGCGTTCACCGAATATGCCCGCCGGTCCCAAACGATGACAGACCATAGCCGTGCCCTGGCCGCGGCATTTGGGATGCGTCTGCCGACCGCTGCCGATCTCCCCTTGATGATCGAGGCCGCCGCGCAGGCCGCCTGCAGCACCGACCGAGGCCACCCGATCGTTGCCGGCAATCGCTGCCCTTCGTGCTGAGAAGGTTCTTCTTCCCGCATCCGCAGTGATCGAGCGCGCCGCCATTGCCGGCCGCGCCCACGCCCGCGCCCGCAAACGTGCCGCGGATGCCCTGCTCGATGCCGTCTCCGCCGAGCAGATTGCCAAACTCGACAAGCTGCTTACTGTCGATCCCGCCGTTGGTATGACGCCGTACGCCTGGCTGAAAAACATTCCGACATCGCCGAAGGCAGACCATATCCGCGAGCTGATCGACCGACTGCGGTTCGTCCGCGACATCGGCCTGCCGTCCGGCGCCTCGACGCGCCTTCACGAGGTTCGTTTCGAGCAATTCGCCCGGGAAGGCCGCCGCCTGTCGGACGCTCATCAAACCGGGCGCTACGCGGCACACCGCCGCGAAGATCTGCAACCGCTCCTGGGCCGGCGGGTCAAGGCCGCTGTCGTTCGGGAACACTGGGGCGAGGTGCGGCGTCTGATCGCGTCGCTAAAAGCCGGCACCCTCGCGCCCTCTTCCCAAGTCCAGCTGCATCGACAAGACACTCGAGGCTTCGTTGGGGGGTGGGTTCCTTTGCTATTCCGATAACCCGGATATGATCGACATTTATGGGATAAATGGCGGAGGGGGCGGGATTCGAACCCGCGAGACGATTCATCACCGTCTACACACTTTCCAGGCGTGCGCCTTCAACCGCTCGGCCACCCCTCCCCGTCGTGCCCGACTGGCCGGGCGCGCGCACCGCACATTAGCCGGCGAACCCCAGCGGCACAACCGAGGGCGCGGGCGGCTGGCGGCAGCGGCTAGCGGGTCGGCCCACGATCCCGCCGCCGCGAGCGGACGTGCTGCTTGACCTCGCGCCCCCGATCGCCTACATCGGCGGCTCTGCCGGGCCGGGCACATCCGGGCGCCGGCGCTTGCGGCCGGAGCGATGAAGACCTTTTCCGCCAAACCATCCGACATCGAGAAAGAGTGGCTGCTCGTCGATGCCGACGGGCTGATCCTGGGCCGGCTTGCCTCGGTCCTCGCCATGCGGCTGCGCGGCAAGCACAAGCCGTCCTTTACCCCGCACATGGATTGCGGCGACAACATTGTCGTCGTCAACGCCGAAAAGGTCGAGCTGACCGGCAACAAGCGCCGGGACGACATCTTTTATTGGCACACCGGCTATCCGGGCGGCATCAAGGGGCGCAGCAAGGGCGCCATCCTAGCCGGCAAGCACCCCGAGCGGGTCATCGAAAAGGCGGTCGAGCGCATGCTGCCAAAGGGGCCTCTCGGGCGCCGCATCCTGAAGAACCTGCGCGTCTTTGCCGGGCCCGATCACCGGCACGCGGCCCAGCAGCCGACACCGCTCGATGTCGGCGCGATGAACCGCAAGAATGTGAGAGCGTAAGAATGGCCGACGACGACCAGGCGACCAACCCGCCGCCCGGAAACCCGCCGTCCGGACCGCGCGGCCAGACGTTTCAAGGCCTCGGCAGCCTGCGCCAGGCGATGCAGGCGGCGCGGACGACACCCGCCGCACCCACCGCCCCGACCGCGGCGGCGCCGACCGACGTGCAGCCAAAGATCGACGCGTTCGGCCGCGCCTACGCCACCGGCAAGCGCAAGAACGCGGTGGCGCGGGTGTGGATCAAGCCCGGCACCGGGCAGATCAAGGTCAACGACCGCGACAGCCCGGTCTATTTCGCCCGGCCGGTGCTGCGCATGATCATCAACCAGCCGTTTGTCACGACCAACCGGCTGGGGCAGTTCGACGTGATGTGCACGGTCGCGGGCGGCGGCCTCTCCGGCCAGGCCGGTGCGGTGCGCCACGGCATCAGCAAGGCGTTGACCTGTTACGAGCCCGGCCTGCGCCCGGTCCTGAAAACCCAGGGATTCCTGACCCGCGACAGCCGCGTCGTCGAGCGCAAGAAATACGGCCGGCACAAGGCCCGGCGCCGGCCGCAATACTCGAAGCGCTGAGCGTTGGCTCCGGGCGCTCCACCGCTGGTGCGCGCAGAGCCGGCGGCCAGAGCCCGGGTTTCGCCCGGATCGACAGGAGTGTCGTTGCGAGGAGCCGGTAGGCGACGAAGCAAGCCCGACCGGACGGCTGTAGCGGCCCGAGATTGCTTTGCTGCGCTCGCAATGACAGAACCTGGCGCCGGTTACATCCCTTCGCGCACGACCGGGTTGGTCAGGGTGCCGATGCCGGTGATCTCGATGTCGATCGTGTCGCCATGCTTGACGTTTTCCGGGGCGCCCTCGGTCCCCATCCACACCACGTCGCCGGGATAAAGCGTCAAATATTGCGACATCCGGCTGATGAACTCGGCCGGGCCGAACAGCATGTGGTCGGTCTTGAAGCGGATCTTTTCGTTGCCGTTGACGCGGATGATCGTATGCGCCGCGGCGAGGTCGAATTCGGTCTCGATCCACGGCCCCATCGGCTTGAACGTGTCGGCGTTCTTGGCGCGCCACAAGGTGCGGTCGCCCGCCTGCCAGGTGCGCTCGCTAAAGTCGTTGCCGATCGTCCAGCCGAGCACGCAGGAGAGCGCGTCCTTTTCAGAGAGATTTTTCGCCTTCTTGCCGATGACCGCGACGAGCTCTCCCTCGTACTGGCAGCGCTCGGTCGCGTTCTTCGGGATCACGATATTTTCGCCGTGCGCCACGAGCGCGTTGTTGGCGCGATAGCCGATGTCGGCCGCTTTCGGCAGGTTCGGCTCCTGCCCGCGTTTGCGCGCCGCCTCGATCACGTGCTCGGCATAGTTGAGGCCGGCGCAGTAAAAGGTGCGCGGCTCGACCGGGATCAACAGCTTGACCGATCCCAGCCGATGGCGGGTCGCCGTCTTTTCGTAGCCGGCGAACGGGTCGCCCTCGACCTCGGTCACGGTGTCGCCGTCGACGATGCCGTAAGCCGCATGCCCATTCGTCTCGAACCGTATCCAGCGCATCTTTCCGTCTCCTCCGGTTTGTTCGCGGTCTCCACCCTACTGCCAGACCCAGGCGGACGGCTCACGCAATCGTCGTGGCCGGACTTGACCCGACTATCCACGAACCACGGCACACGCCTTGCCGGTTTCCGTCGATGCCCGGCACCAGAGCCGGTCCAAGGCCTCCCGCTTAACGCGGACCGTGGGCCGGCAAAACGATTGGTCTGCCTCGTCAATCATCTGACCAGAGGGGAGCCCCCGCGTCGGGACCGCTCCATACCCCCACACTTTCCATCCCGGCGAAAGCCGGGACCCATTTCTGCCATGGGCACCGGCCTTCGCCGGTGTGGGCATGGATCGGCCAGGGCTTCCGACGCGGCGCCCGCCGGATTTACGACACGCCCGGGGCGGAGTCTGAAGCAACTCAAAGCCTCGAGCATCAGACCGGCGTCTCGCCTTTCAGCATCAGGCGATAGAGATAGCGCCGCTCGTTCATGTCGTAATCAGGGTTGGCCTTGTGGATCACGCTGCGATTGTCCCAGATCACGAAGTCGCCGTGATGCCATTGGTGGCGGTATTCGTATTTCGGTTGGACCGCGTGCGCCATCAGGCCGGCGACGAGGTCGAGCGCTTCGTCGTCCTCGATGCCGAGGATCGACTCGATGCGCACCGGGTTCAGGTAAAGCGCCTTGCGGCCGTTTTCGGGATGGGTGCGGACGAGCGGATGCACGCCCGGCGGCGGCACCTGGCGGGCGCTGTCGGCGCTCAGCGGGCGCAACTCGCGCGGGCTGTATTTGCTCAGATAGACATGCACCGCCTTCAAGCCGTCGATCCGCTCCTTGGTCGCGGCCGGCAGATCGTCATAGGCCGCGTGCATGTTGACGTATTGCGTGTCGCCGCCATGGCTCGGCAACGACACCGGGTAGAGCATCGTCGCCTTGGGCGGGGCCGGGTGGTTCGAATGGTCGGTGTGAAACGTCTCGCCTGAAATGTAGCGCTTGCCCGGCACGGTCTGCTCGTTCGAGACATAGTAGATCTGCGGGTAGCCCGGCACGTGCATCTCGCGCTTGTCGTGCTGGAACAGCTCGCCAAAGACCTGCGCGGCGGCCATGAATTGCGGCGGGGTGAACTCTTGGCCGCGGACCACCAGCACGTGATGGTCGGCAAAGGCGCGGTTCAGCGCGGCGCGGGTCTCGTCGTCGACGCCCTCGTTGAGGTCGAGCCCGCGCACCTCGGCGCCGGTATGCGGGGTGAGAGGGGTGACGGTGTATTGCATCGGCTGCTTCCTCCGCGCTGGCTCGCGTTCGAGCGCGGATTATGACGGCCGGCAGCTTGGTTTTGCAATCTCGACCGGGCGGGCGGCTGATGGCTCCGGGCGCCCGGTGGCGATTGCCGTGCCGACAGCCGACGGCCGCGACCGGTCGGTGGTCGCCGACTTCGCGGCCGTCAATTGGGTGGAAGCCGATTGCGCGTCAGTTCGGCATCGGCCCGGTGCCGTGCTGCGAATAGGGATGCGCCCCGCGATCGTCGGCGCCGGCCGGCGCGGGCGGGGTCGGAGCGGAAGCCGGGATCCAGCCGCTCGGCCCAATTTTCGGCCCGGGATAACGTTCGGGTGACGGCGGCGTGGTGGTGACCGGGCGCGGCGGTATCCAATCGTCGGAGCTTGCCTTTGGCCCAGGCGCCCGCTGGTCGGGGTAAGCCGGCTCGGGAGTTGCCTGGGCCAGCTGCATCGGGTGGTTCGCCGTAGCGGGAGCAAACCCGGCCGCTTGCGCCGAGCCAGCCGGTTGCGCCGAAAGAGAAGCCGTCAGCAGCAATCCGAGGCCCAGCACGGAACTCTTCAACATTGTCATAGACTACTCCACTATTGCCACAGTAGCGCCGCGCAGGGCGTCGCCAGGCGTCATACTTTTCCACCAAATGGGCGGATTGGTAGCATCGATCGCTCTATGCTGCGATGCAGCATACACGGGGATATTCGGAATGATATTTGCCTAGCGTGGCTTTCTGCTGACAGCAGAGGGAAGGTGCGCAAAACTTGTGTCCATGATGAAGTAAATATGACTGTCGTGATGCTGAGTTATTTTTGTGCATGGCGAAGGCCCGGGCCATTCGGATATTTACTCGTAATAGCCGTGAATAAGGTTTCAATAACATTCTTTGTTGCTGACCAGTCGGGGCTATGACACATCACCCCCTGGATGCGGCGCGGTCGGCGACCGCAATCGGCGCGCATGGGGGATCGTCGCAACGCCATGAATTGGGTTCGGTGGATCGACCCGCTGTACGCGCTGTCGGGCTTTTGCGTCGGGGCGCTGGTCGGATTAACCGGGGTCGGCGGCGGTTCGCTGATGACGCCGGTGCTGATCCTGCTGTTCGGAATCCATCCGGCGAGCGCCGTCGGGACGGATCTTCTTTACGCAGCCGCGACCAAGACCGCCGGCACCCTGGTGCACGGTCTTGTCGGCACGATCGATTGGCGCATCGTCGGCCTGCTCGCCGCGGGGAGCCTGCCGATGGCGGTGCTGACCGTCATACTTATTTCGCATTTCGGCGTGAGCGGTAGCGTAGTCGAGCGCGTCATGACCTTTGTCCTCGGCTTGGCGCTGCTGGCGACGGCGCTGGCGCTCGTCTTTCGTGCGCGGCTGATCGCGAGCCTCGGGGTCCGCGCCGAACGCGCGAACGGGCGCCGCACCGCGCTCCTGACCGTGCTGACGGGAGTGGCGCTCGGCGCTCTGGTCTCGCTGACTTCGGTCGGCGCCGGCGCGCTTGGCGTCACGGCCCTGATCCTGCTCTATCCGGCGTTGCCGATGGCGCGGATCGTCGGCTCCGACATCGTCCATGCAGTGCCGCTGACCCTGGTCGGCGGCATCGGGCATTGGCTCGCCGGATCGGTCAACGGGGCCATCCTCGCCTCGCTGCTCGTCGGCTCACTGCCCGGAATCGGCCTCGGCAGCTATGCCGCGGCGCACGTCCCGGAGCGCGCGTTGCGCCTGACGCTTGCCGCGGTGCTGCTGCTCGTCGGTGGAAGGCTGGTGTTGTGAATACCGCGCCGGCTAGATGCCCGGCCCGGCCTTGCAGCGTCTCGAACAACCGGGAGCGGGCGGGGAGGCATGGGCCCCGCCTCCCCTGCCGACCCCCTGGGCCAGCCGCCAGGGTAACCCGGGATCCCGCGGCTCAATACCCAAGCTCGCGATCGGGAAGATATACCCCTTTTTCGCGCAGCATGTAGCGCCAAACCGACTCAATCGTCTTTGTCGCCGGCTTCTTTGTCGCGGGTCGCGCCGATCAGCACCGCGACCGGAAACTGTGCGAACAACGTGGCGGCCGACGCCTTGTCGCGGCAGTCGAGCCGGTGCCGGGTGAATACGTCCTGCCACCCCTCGCCGGGCGGCAGCATCACCGCGGCGTCGCCCCAGTCGAAGCCTTCGCCGCCGCGGCGAAGCCGGTAAACGAGGCGCGGAACCGCGACCACCAGCGACACGCCGCCGTGGCTGCGCGCAAAGGCGCAGAGCTGCGCGCTCTGCTCGCCCGACACGTCGAGCGGCTGGTAGTCGCCGGCGGCGAACAGCTCCGGGCGGGCGCTGCGCAACCGCAGCAGGCAAGCCGTCACGAACAGCTTCTCACGGCCATCCTGCCAGTTCGCGCCGAGGTCGGCCGCGGGCATCGCGTCCACCTGGTCGAGCAGGGCCCGCCGGGCATCCCAGTCGACCGGCCGGCGGTTGTCCGGGTCGACCAGGCTGAAATCCCACAATTCACCGCCTTGATAGATGTCGGGGACGCCGGGCACGGTCAGCTTGAGCACCAGCTGCGCGAGCGAAGTGACGGCACCCGCCCGCGCGAGCTCGCTGAGAAAGCCGTGGAAGTCGGCGACAAACGGGTTCGGCCGCGATGTGTCGAGCACCCCGCGGACATAGCGCGTCAGTGCCGCCTCGTATTCGGGGCTAGGGTTGCTCCAGCTCGTCTCGAGCTTTCGTTCGCGGACCGCCTTGATCATGTAGGCTTCGAGACGCTCGGCCAAGGCTTCGACCCCGGCCTGGTCGTCGGGGACGAGGCCCGGCGGCCAGGCGCCGAGCAACGACTGGTAGAACAGATATTCGACGTTGCGGTCGGGCACGATCTCGCCCGCCGCCTCGACCCGGCGCGAGCGGTTGAGCCGCAGCCACTGGAAGACGCGGCGGCTCCATTCGCGCGGCATCTCCGACAACAGCGCGAGCCGGGCGCGGGCATCCTCGCCGCGCTTGGTGTCGTGGGTCGCGGTCGTGACCATCGCCTGCGGCCATTGGCGCGCGCGCTGCTGACCAAGATGGTGAAACGCCGCGACCGACATGCCGAAGCGCGCCGGGTCGCCACCGACCTCGTTCAGCGCCAGCATCCGGACGTAGCGGTAGAATGCGGTGTCCTCGGCGGCCTTGGCCATCACCGGACCGGTGACCTGCTGGAAGTGCATCGCCGCGTAAAGCGGGCCGCCGGGGCTCGCATCGTCCTGCGGCGGCGCCGCCTCGCCAGTCAGGACGCCGCGCAAAAAATCGAAAATGGTGACGTCGGCGCCGCGCCAGCGCTTGCGCGCCAGCCCGAGCGCCCAGTCGACATAGCGCCGGTCGTCGGCGCTGGCGCCGCGCGGCGAGACATAGGTGCGGTACACCGGGAACGCGGCGACGACCTCCTCCAGCGCCGCCCGCATACGGTTGAACGTGAAGTCGCGGGTCCGCCATTCGCGCATCGCGAGCTGGTGGAACTCGTGCGCCAGCACGTTCATCTCGCTCGCCAGGTTGACCTGCATGATGCGCTTTTTGCAGAGGTAGAGGACCTCGTCGAGATTCTCCTCGCGCGGCGCCATGCGGCGGTAGAGCCGGGTCATCGGTGTTTCGCCCGCCGGGTCGACAAAGATCGCCAGGACCTGGTTCACAAAATCATAGCCGGTGGTGCCGGCGACCGGCCAGTCGGGCAAGCTCTCGTAACGCGCCAGGATCTTTTCGACGAGCACATAAAGCGGCTCGCCCGATCGTTGCTGCAATGCCTCGCAATAGCCGCGCGGGTCGAACAAGCCGTCGATATGGTCGATCCGCAGCCCGTGCAGGTCGCCGCGCTCGATCAGCTCGAACATCAGCCGATGGGTGGTTTCGAACAGCTCGGGCAGTTCCATGCGCAAGCCGGCGAGGTCGTTGATGTTAAAAAAGCGCCGGTAGTTGATCTCCTCACCAGCGACCCGCCAGTCGGCGATGCGATAGGACTGAGCTTCGAGCAGCCGGTGCAATGGCGCAAAGCTTTCCGGCTCGCCGGGCACGCCGGTGAACTCCCGCAGCGCGGCCTCGACCGCGGCTGTTGCGGCGCGCTCGGAGAGCGTGCGTTTGAGCTCGGCCGCGCGCTCGCGCGCCGCTGCCGCGGGGAGCTTGGCGAGGGCGGCGAAATCGCGGGCGCCGGCGGCGAGCGGGTTGCCGCCGGCGGCCAGGATCGCTGCGTAGGAGCGCGGTGAAATCGGAAAGCGGTGATCGAAATACCACGCGCTGAAGCTGCCCTCTGCGGGATCGAAACGCAGCTCGATCTCGCCCTTTTCGAGGATCACGCCGTATTGGTCGCCGAGCACCGGCAGCAGCACGCGACCCTCGAGATCGGCGCGCGGCGGGTGCCAGTTGATGTCGAAATAATGCGCGAACGGCGACTCCTGCCCCCATTCGAGGACATCGAGCCACCACGCGTTCTCGGAGCCGATCCCCATGTGGTTCGGCACGAAATCGACGATCAGCCCCATTCCGTTGGCGCGCAAGGCGGCCGACAATTCGCGGAAATCGTCGTCGCTGCCGACCTCCGGGTTCAACCGGTTGTGGTTGACGATGTCGTAGCCGTGGGTCGAGCCGGGACGCGCCTCGGTGATCGGCGAGGCGTAAAGGTGGCTGACGCCGAGCGCCGCCAGATAGGGCACGAGACGGGTCGCGTCGCGAAAGGTGAAGTCGCGATGAAATTGCAGCCGATAGGTCGCGCGGATCGGCGGCGCGTTGGCGGACCGCCCGCTCATGACGCCGCCAACCGGCGCTCTTGTCGGATCAGTGCTGCAAGCCGGCGCAGCTCGCCGCCATCGATGATCTCTTCAAAAGTTTGGCCGAGCCGTCGCCGCCAGTTTGGATGCTCGTCGTTCGTGCCGGGCAGGTTGGCTTGCTCGCTCTCGCCGAGCAAATCCTCGACCTGGACCAGCATAAGCCGGGCCCGAGAGCGGGCAAGATAGCGTTGGATCGCGTCGCCGAGCGCTCGATCAAACACCGGCTCGCCGGCCGCGGTCAGGAATTGCGCGCAGTCGTCCGCCGTCAGCAACCCGTCGCTGACGAGCGCCGCGAGCAGCAGGCCGCGGTCGCGCGCGCGCTCGGCTGCCTCCGCCGCCTCGGCATTCGCGTCCGGGTAAAGGCCGAGCTCCCGCCGCCAGGCCATGTCGGAGCCGAGCCAGAACCCTTTAAGGGTGGCCAGATCGTGCGTCGCGGCCGAGGCGGCGGCAAGCGGCGGATAGTCGCCCGGCGGGATGAAGCCGCCGCCGATGTCGCGTTCGAACACCATGATGCGATAGGACAACACATTCGCGCCCCGCATCGTCTCGCGAAATCCGGCCGGCACCGTTCCCAAATCCTCCCCGATCACGGCGCAACCGTGCCGGCAGCTCTCGAGCGCCACCAGCCGCAGCAGCGCGTCGAGCGGATAACGCACATAGCCGCCGTCGGTCGCCGCCATGCCGCGCGGGATCCAATAAAGCCGGCTCAGCGACATGACGTGGTCGATGCGCAGCACCCCGGTGTGGCGCATGTTGGCGCGCAGACAGGCGACAAACGGCGCAAAGCTCTGCTGGCGCAGGACCAGCGGGTTGATCGGCGCGAGCCCCCAGTTCTGGCCGGCGCGGCTCAGCGGGTCGGGCGGCGCGCCGATCGCGGCGTCGGGCGCCACCAGCCCCTGGTCCGCCCACGCGTCTGCGCCGTTCGGGTCGGCCCCGACCGCGAGGTCGCGATAGAGCCCGAGCGCCAGCCCGCCGGCGCGCCCGGCGGCCGCTGCCATGCCGAGCTGACGGTCGGCCTCCCATTGAAGAAACTGGAAAAACTCGACCCGGTCGCGCTGGGCCGCGGCAAACTCGGCGACTTCGGGCGAGCGCGGGTCGCGCATCGGCAACGGCCAATTACGCCACGAAAAGCCGCGCTTTTCGCGGCAATAAAGCTCGTGCAGCGCCTCGAACCGGGCAAGGTCGGCGAGCGCCTGCCCGCCGTCATGCTGAAACTGGCGGAAGGATTGCCCGAGGCCGGTGCGCGCCGCATTTCCGTCACCGAGGTCGTGAGCGCGAAAGCGGCGAAAGAGCGCCTCCAGCACGGCGCGCTTGCAGGCCGCGACGGCGCCGTAGTCGATCAGCGAAGCCGAGCACGCGGCCCAGCGGGTCGCGCCGAACCATTGCCCGCTGACGAGTTCGCGGACGGCCGCGTCCTCGGCAAAACCGGGTGCCGCGGTGGCGTCGATGTGCAGGTAGTCGAGCCAGGTTCGGCTCGACGGCGAATATGGGCTGTAATGCAGGGGCTCGGCCGCAAACCGCGCGTGCAGCGGGCTGATGCCGAGGACCGCGGCGCCGAATGACCCGGCGGCCGCGGCGATTTCCGCGAGGTCGGTGAAGTCGCCGATGCCCCAGTCATGGGCGCTGCGCAGACTGTAGAGCTGGCAGGTCAGCCCCCAGTTGCGCGCCCCCGCGGCGAGCGCCGGCGGCAAATGGCAGCGCGCCGGGGCGACGATCAGGTCGAGTTCGGCACGCACGCCACCCGCCTCGACGGCGAGGCGGTGATAGCCGAGCGGCAACCCGGCCGGCAGCGGCAGCGCGACCGACCCGCCGGCGGCGGTGACCCGGCCGCGGCGCTCGTCGCCATTCTCCAGCTGGCAGACCCAGGCAACCTCGCGCGTCCCGTCGGACAGCCGCAGGGCGAGGGTCGGGTGCGGGTCCTCGGCGCGGACGAGATGCAGCGGCCCGAGGCCGAGCGGCGCCGACCGCTCGCGCTCGTCGAGCAGTGCCGCCGCCTTCACCGGGTCGGACGGCAGCCCAAAGGCCGAGATCAGCCCCAAGAGGGCGCGATCGGAGGCGGAGCGGCTCTGCCCGAGCGCATCGGTGTAGTGCGCCTCGATGCCGACCAGTCCGGCGACATGGACCAGGGCGGCGCGGTCAGTCATGCCGCGCGGCGACAAACGCCAGTCGGGCACATCGGCGCACGCGGAGGTGCCACGCACCCATGCAGGCGGGCGCGCCATGTCCGGTGCCGTCGAGCACGGATGCGCATCCGGCCTTCCTGCGGCGGCCGACGAGGCTTATGGCGGCGACTCGTCACTCTCTCCTGCTTCGGCTGGGCCGGATGAGAAATAGAAGCTGCGGCCATCGCCGCTTTGCCCTCGTTGCGCGGCAGGCTGCGACTGGCCCTCGCCATCGGGTGAGGCTACCGGTTCGGGGCGCGGCGCGCGGTTGATGAACAAGGCAAAGGACTGCGCCTGCATCGGGTAAACCTCGCCCGGCGCGTAGAGGCGGCCGTCGGCGGCCCGGCCGCTCGGCAGCGCGGTGTCGACGAGCGCCTCCCACGACATCGGCGCCGCCAGTTCCGGAATCCGAAACTCGAGGTCGCCGTAATACGCGTTCATCATGACGAGAAAGCTCTCGTCGATGTCGCGCTGTCCCCCCGGCGTAAGAAACTCACCTGCGGCACCGCTCAACACATAGCCGAGCGACAAGGCGACCGGGTTGCTCCAATCCTTGTCTTTGGCCTCTTCCCCGGAAGGGGTGAACCAGGTGATGTCCTTGACGCCCGCCTCCGACAGAACTTCGCCGCGGAAAAACCGCGGGCGCGAGAAGACGCGATGGGCGCGCCGCAGGTGGACAAGATAGCCGACGAAGCGCCGCAGCTCCTCGTCCTGCGGCCGGATGTTCTCCCATGCGGTCCACGAAGTCTCGTTGTCCTGGCAATAGGCGTTGTTGTTGCCCTTTTGGCTGCGGCCGATCTCGTCGCCCGCGAGCAGCATCGGCACGCCCAGCGACAACAGCAGGCTCGCCATCATGTTACGCTTTTGCCGGTCGCGCAGCTCGATGATGCCACCGTCGTCGGTGCAGCCCTCGACGCCGCAATTCCAGCTGAAGTTGGCGTCGGCGCCGTCGCGATTGCCCTCGCCGTTCGCCGCGTTGTGCTTGTCGTTGTAGCTGACCAGGTCCTGCAAGGTGAAGCCGTCGTGGGCGGTGATGAAGTTGACGCTCGCCCACGGCCGCCGCCCGCGATAACCGAAAATGTCGGACGAGCCGGCGACCCGCGAGGCGACATCGGCGACGAGACCCTTGTCGCCTTTCCAGAAGCGGCGCAAGCCATCGCGATACTGCCCGTTCCACTCCGCCCAGCCCGGCGGGATATTGCCGAGCTGGTAGCCGTACGGGCCGAGATCCCAGGGCTCGGCGATCAGCTTCACCCCGGCCATGATCGGGTCCTGCCGCATCGCGTCAAAAAACGCGCTTGCTTGCGTGTACTCGCCATTTTCGCGGGCAAGCGCCGGGCACAGGTCGAAGCGGAAACCGTCGACGTGCATTTCCGTCACCCAATAGCGCAGCGAGTCCATGACCAGCGCCAATACCCGCGGGTGGTCGAGGTTCAGCGTGTTTCCGGTGCCCGTAAAGTCCTGATAGAATCGCTGGTCGGTGTCCAGCCGGTAATAGGCGGCGTTGTCGATGCCGCGAAAGCTCAGGGTCGGACCGAGGTGGTTGCCCTCGCCGCTGTGGTTGTAGACGACATCGAGGATCACCTCGATGCCGGTGTCGTGCAGGCGCTTGACCATCGTCTTGAAGCCGGAAATCGACTCGACCGAGAGCAGGCGCGGGTCGGGGGCAAAAAAGCCGAGCGTGTTGTAGCCCCAGTAGTTGGTGAGGCCGCGCTCGACAAGGTGACGGTCGTCGATGCAAGCGTGGACCGGCAACAGCTCGACCGCGGTGATGCCGAGCCCGACCAGGTAGTCGATCATCGCCGGCGAGGCCAGTCCGGCAAAGGTGCCGCGGTGCTCGGGCTCGACGCCGGGATGACGTTTGGTGATCCCGCGCACGTGGAGCTCGAGGATTATCGTCTCCTCCCATGGGGTCTGCGGGCGGCGCTCCTCGCCCCAGGTGAACGCGGCCTCGACAACGCGGCATTTCGGGACGAACCGTGCGTTGTCGCGGCGGTCCATCGCCAGATCCTCGCGCGGACCGCCGACGCGATAGCCGAACACCGCGTCCGACCAGCGCACCCGGCCGTGCAGCGACTTGGCGTAGGGGTCGATCATCAGCTTGTTGGGGTTGAAGCGATGGCCGTTCGCTGGCTCGTAGGGCCCGTGGACGCGATAGCCATAGAGGAGGTCGGGCCGTGCGTCCGGCAGATAGGCGTGCCACACCTCGTCGGTGTATTCGGGCAGGACGATGCGGGCTTCCTCGCGCAGCCCGCTGCGGTCGAAGAGGCAAAGCTCGACCCGTTCGGCATGCGCCGAGAACAGCGCGAAATTGACGCCCTTGCCATCCCATGTGGCGCCCAGTGGATAGGGCCTGCCGGGCCAGACGTGCGACGACCTCGCCATCGCGCGCTCAGTGTGCGAGCGAGAGGAAAAAAGCGGCCAGGTAGATAAGGCGGACGCCCACAATCACCGCCATAAACGTCCTTGTCGTCAGTCGGCAGTAAAAATCAGCGTGCCGAGCGGCGGCAGCCGCAGTCGGATCGCGTGCTGGTGGCCGTGCATCGGCCGCGGCTCGGAGTGCACCTCGCCGGCATTGCCGACCCCGCTGCCGCCATAGTCGACCGCGTCCGAGTTCAGCCGCTCGCGATAACGGCCCGGCCGCGGCACGCCGATCCAGTAATCCTCGCGCGGTATGGGCGTGAAGTTGCAGACGACGACCGCAAGGTCGTGCGGATCGCGGCCGCGCCGCAGAAACGAGATCACGCTCTCGGCGGCGTTGGCGACGTCAACCCACTGGAAGCCGTCCGGGTCGCAGTCAAGCCGATGCAATGCCGGCGTGCTGCGATAAAGCGCGTTGAGATCGTGGACCAGCCGCTGCACCCCGCCATGCAGCGGGTCGTCGAGCAGCTGCCAGTCAAGCCCGATGTCATGGTTCCATTCGCGCTCCTGCGCAAACTCGCTGCCCATGAACAACAGCTTTTTGCCGGGATGGGTCCACATGAAGCCGAAATAGGCGCGCAGGTTGGCAAAACGCTGCCAACGGTCGCCCGGCATCTTGGCGATCAGCGAGCCTTTGCCGTGCACGACCTCGTCATGGCTCAGCGCCAGAATGAAGTTCTCGTGAAATGCGTAGAGCAGCCCAAAGCTCAAATCGTTGTGGCGGTATTTCCGGTAGATCGGATCGGTGGACATGTAGCTGAGCGTGTCGTGCATCCAGCCGAGGTTCCATTTGTAGCCGAAACCGAGGCCGCCGACATAGGTCGGGCGCGACACCATCGGCCAGGCTGTCGACTCCTCGGCGACCGAAATAGCCCCGCCGGATTCCCCGTAGATCAACTCGTTGACCCGGCGCAGAAAGACGATCGCCTCGAGGTTCTCACGGCCGCCAAAGGCGTTCGGGACCCACTCGCCGTCGGGCCGGCTGTAGTCGCGGTACAGCATCGAGGCGACGGCGTCGACGCGGACGCCGTCGATGTGGAACTCGCGCAGCCAGTAAAGCGCGTTCGACAGCAGAAAATTCGAAACCTCGCGGCGGCCGTAATTGTAAATCAGCGTGTTCCAGTCGCGGTGAAAGCCCTCGCGCGGGTCGGCGTGCTCGTAGAGTGCCGTGCCGTCAAAGCGGCCAAGCCCATGCGGGTCGGTCGGAAAATGCCCGGGGACCCAGTCGAGCAAGACACCGATCCCCGCCTGGTGGCAAGCGTCGACCAACGCGCGGAAATCGTCGGGCGCGCCGTACCGTGAGGTCGGCGCGAACAGCGAAATCGGCTGATAGCCCCATGAGCCGTCGAACGGGTACTCCATGATCGGCATCAGCTCGACATGGGTAAATCCCAGCCCGGCGACGTACGGCACAAGCTCGGCGGCGAGCTCGCGATAGCTCAGGTATCGGCCGTTTTCGGCCAGCCGGCGGCGCCACGAGCCGAGATGCACCTCGTAGATCGCGATCGGCGCCTCGCGCTCGTTGTTGCGCCAGCGGTCCGCCATCCACACGCCGTCGTGCCAGACGTGGCGCGACGGGGCGGCGACGAGCGACGCTGTGCTTGGCGGGTGTTCCGCACGCTCGGCATGGGGATCGGCCTTCAACGGCAACAGCTGCTCGTCCGGCCCGTGCAGCTGGTATTTGTACAAGTGCCCGGGTCGCAGCCCCGGCACGAAGAGCTCCCAAAAGCCGGTGGCGCCGCGCAGCCGCATCGGCATCCGCCTGCCGTCCCAGGCGTTGAACTCGCCGACCACGCTGACCGAGCGGGCATTGGGGGCCCATACCGCAAAGGCGACCCCCTCGATCCCCTCATGCGTGACCGGATGGGCGCCGAGCTTCGAATAGCTCGCGAAGTGGTTGCCCTCGGCGAGCAGGTACAGGTCGAGCTCGCCCAAGACCGGCGAAAAGCCGTATACGTCGTCGAATTCGCGCACGATCCCGCCGCTCGTCACGCGCAGCCGATAGCGAAACGGCTCGCGGCGACCGGGGACGTCGGCAATGAACAGGCCTTCCGGTCGAATTCGCACGCCCTCGGCCACGACCTCTCCGGTCAGGCTTTCGACGACGGCCATCTGCTGGGCATCGGGCAGCATCGCGCGCACCGCAACGCCGGCGCCAGTCTTGTGCATGCCGAGTACCGCGAACGGGTCGCCGTGACGCGCCTCGACCAGCGCCAGGATTTCCGGCTCGGGCAGCGAGCGAGCCGCTGGTGGCGCCGCTGGCGCCGCCGGTTCGGGGCGTGGCGCCGCGCCGCGCCGCGGCGCGACCGAGATCGCGTCGGCGCTCCGGCCCGCGGGTCCAGGGAGGCTTTCGCCTTTGGCCGGGTCGGCCTGCGGCGGATCAGGACGCTTCGGCACCAGCCCCTGCCCTTTGCCTGTTCAGGATGCCGAGGATGCCTTGCAGCGGGATGTCCACCCAGGACGGCCGGTTCGCGAGCTCGTAGAACACCTCGTATACCGCCTTTTCCAGGATGAAGAACGCGGTCAGGTCGCGGGCCTGCCGTTTGCTCGCCGGAAAGGCGGTGCAGCCGCGCATCGTCTTGCGGTAGGCGGCGCGAAAGCCGTCGACTGCCCGCTGGCGCCAGGTCTCGGCAAGCTCGGTCATACGCGGCTCGGCGGCGGTGCGGGTCTCGGCGAGCTGGCGCACCGCGGCGACCGCGGCATAGTCAAAGGAGCGGATCATGCCGGCTACGTCGCGCAATGGCGAGCTTTTGGCGCGCCGGCTGGACAACGGCCGCGTCGGCTCGCCCTCGAAGTCGACGATGTAAAAGTCATTCTGCACGACAATGGTCTGGCCCAGGTGGTAGTCGCCGTGAAAGCGGGTTTTTTGCGCCGCGATCTCGTGCGGCAGCAGGGTTCGGATTTGCTGCAACAGCCGCTCGCGCGACGCCAGCAGCTCGCCGGCCAGCCCGCCGGCTTTTTCGGGCAGTCGCGCCCGCTCGCGCTCGAGCCGCATCAGCATCTCGGTCGTTGCGCCCTCGAGCGCCTGGCGCCATTGGGCGATGTCTTCGCGGGTGATCGGCTCGGGTGCGAAATCGGGGTCGTCGCCCGCCTGCTCGGCGAGCGCGCGGTGCATCTCGCCGGTGCGAATGCCGATCTGACGCGCCAAGGCCAGAAAGAACAAATCCGGGTCCGGCAGTTCGGACGAGCGCTCGCCAGTCGCGACCAGGACATCGTCGAGGTAGCGCGTCAGGTAATTCAGCGCCTGGGTCCAGCCGTCGCCCTGGTTGCGCACAAAGCCGAACAGCACGCCGAGCGCCATTGTCTGAGGGCCGTCGTCGCCTTGAAGCGTCAACTCGACGGTAGCCAATGGCGGCGGGGTATTGGCGAACCCGGCGCGCTCGACCAGAAACCGCGACATCTCGACTTCGGGGTGCGGGCCGGCCTCGAGCCGCCGGTACAGCTTCAGCATCCCGTATTCGTCGAAAAACACCGAACTGTTGGACTGCTCGACTCCGCCGCGGCGGACCGTCAGCCGCTCGGGCGGGGGCGTCTGCTCGTAGCTCGGCGTTTGGACAAAGCGAATTTCGCCGCGGTCGAGCGGCACGGTCGCCTCGCGGCCGATCGCCTCCATCAGCGCCAGCGAAAATCCGTCTTGTGAGAGCGCGTCGACAAGCGCACCCTCGCGGCGAAACTGGCGCAATTCGGCGAACGTCACCGGGGCGAGGCTCTGCCGCAGGTCGCTCTCGGCCGGCGACCAGACCGCCGCGCACGGCAGAAAATAAAATTGCCGGCCGCCGTCGCGGAGCCCGATCTCGACCACGCTCGCAAGATAGGTCTCGCCGGGGGCGTCGCCTTGCGGCGGGCGGACAACCTCACCCTGGGCGCGCACCATGGCGCGCGCAATGCGCTGGTCCTTGGCCGCGAACCACCGCTGCCGGGGCAGAAACGCCGGCACGATGTCGCGTTCCAGCTGCTGGAGGTTGTGCGGGCGGAACATATCGGGCCAGCCTTGCGGCATGACGAGGGTCACGAATTCGGGGGGTGGCGCCTGCAAGCTCGCGGACTCCTGCGATGTCATCAGCAGGTCGAACCAGAAAAAGCTGTGCCCCTGAAGGGTCAACAGATAGGGCAGCTCGCCGATCGACGGAAAGACGCTGCGCCCCAGGAGCTCAACCGGCTGGCGGCCGCGGTACTCGCCGAGGTCGAGCTCGACGGCCTGCGGCGAGCGCGACAGGTTGGCGACGCACAGGATGACCTCGTCCTCGTAGCACCGCAGATAGGCGATGACCTTGCGGTTCGACGGGTAAAGAAAACGCAATATGCCGCGGCCAAAGGCGCGCCGCGCGCGGCGGGCGGCGATCAGCCGCTTCATCCAGTTCAACAGCGACGACGGCGACCGGCTCTGCGCCTCGACGTTGACCGCCTCGAAGCCGTAGACCGAATCCATGATCGGCGGCAAATAGAGGCGCTCGGGATCGGTGCGCGAGAACCCGCCATTGCGGTCGAACGTCCATTGCATCGGCGTGCGCACACCGTCGCGGTCGCGCAAAAAGACGTTGTCGCCCATGCCGATCTCGTCGCCGTAATAGATCACCGGGGTGCCCGGCATCGAGATCAGGAGCGCGTTCAACAATTCGATCCGGCGGCGGTCATTCTCCATCAACGGCGCAAGCCGCCGCCTGATCCCGAGATTGATGCGGGCGCGCCGGTCGGCGGCGTAGTGGTTCCACAGATAATCGCGCTCGCGGTCGGTGACCATTTCGAGGGTCAGCTCGTCGTGATTGCGCAAAAACACCGCCCATTGGCATGAATCCGGGATGTCGGGCGTCTGCCGCATAATGTCGGTGATCGGATGGCGGTCCTCGGTCGACACCGCCATGTAGATCCGCGGCATCAGCGGGAAATGAAACGCCATGTGGCATTCGTCGCCGGCCCCGAAATACTGCAGCACGTCCTCCGGCCACTGGTTGGCCTCAGCGAGCAGCATGCGGTCGCCGTAGCGATGATCGAGCTCCTGGCGCAGCCGGCGCAGCACCTCGTGGGTTTCGGGCAGGTTCTCGTTGATCGTGCCTTCGCGCTCGATCAGGTACGGCACCGCGTCGAGCCGCATCCCGTCGACCCCGAGGTCGAGCCAGAACTTCATCACGTCGGCAACCGCCCGGAACACCCGCGGATTGTCGAAATTGAGGTCGGGCTGGTGAGCGTAGAACCGGTGCCAGTAATAGGCCTGCGCCACCGGGTCCCACGCCCAGTTCGATTTCTCCGAATCGACGAAAATGACGCGGGTCTCGGGGAATTTCTGGTCGGTGTCGCTCCACACATAAAAATCACGCCACGGAGAGCCGCGTTTCGCCTGCCGGGCGCGCTGGAACCAGGGATGCTGGTCCGAGGTGTGGTTGATGACGAGCTCGGTCACGACCCGCAGATTACGGCGGTGCGCCTCGCGGACGAAAATCCGGAAATCGTGCATCCGCCCGTAGGACGGGTTGATGTTTTTGTAGTCCGCGATGTCGTAGCCGTCGTCACGCAGCGGCGAGGGGTAAAACGGCAATAGCCACAACGCCGTCACCCCCAGATCCTGGAGATAGTCGAGCTTGCGGCACAGCCCCTGGAAATCGCCGATGCCGTCGTCGTCGCCGTCGAAAAAGGCTTTGACGTGCAGCTGGTAAATGATGGCGTCCTTGTACCACAACGGGTCCGTGGGCGCGGTGCGCGGCGCCGCACGCGCCAGGCTCAGCGGTGCGGTCGCGTCGTCGGGTGGGCTCATATGCGCTTGGACCGCAGCAGCCGGAAGATCAAGGCCGGGTTGATTTCGGGGTCGAGTCGGAAGCGCTGCCGCGCGCCACGGAACTCAGATACCGCCCCGGTGAACGCTTCCTCCATGCGGAACTCGTCTTCGGCAGCCAATCCGAGCGCCGGCAGCGGCAGCTCGACCTCGGCCTCATGCGCCGCATATGGGTCGAGGTTGACGACGACGATGACGGCATTCGGCGGGTCCGCTGATATTTTCGCATAGGCCAGTATATCGGGCTCTTCGCACGGCAGAAACCGCAGGTTCAAAAACGCGTGCATCGCCGGGTTGTCGCGGCGCACGCGGTTGACGGCGCGGATGGCGTCCTTGATGTTGCCCGGCCGGTCCCAATCCCAGACCTTGAATTCGTATTTCTCGGAATCGAGGTATTCCTCGCGATCCGGGATCGGCGTGTTCTCACACAATTCAAAGCCGTTGTAGATCCCGTAGGCCGGCGACAAGGTTGCCGCCAGCGCCAGCCTGATGCGAAACGCCGGGCGACCGCCTTCCTGCAAAAAGACCGGCAGGATGTCCGGGGTGTTGGTGAAAAAGTTCGGGCGGAAAAACTCGCGGGCCGGGAACTGCATCAGCTCGGTCAGGTATTCGGTCAATTCGGCCTTGGTATTGCGCCAGGTAAAGTACGTGTAAGACTGGCTGAACCCGGCCTTGGCCAAGGCCTGCATCATCTTTGGCCGGGTGAAGGCCTCGGACAGAAAGATGGTGTCGGGGGACTGCTGCTTGACCTCACGGATCAGCCACTCCCAGAACGGCACCGGCTTGGTGTGCGGGTTGTCGACACGGAAGATGCGGACGCCCTCGCCGACCCAGAACAGCACTACGTCGCGCAACGCCGTCCACAAGGCGTCGCGGTCCTCGGTGTCAAAGTCGACGTTGACGATGTCTTCGTATTTCTTGGGCGGGTTCTCGGCGTACTTGATAGAGCCGTCGGGGCGAAAGTGGAACCATTGCGGATGCTCGCGCACCCAAGGGTGGTCGGGGGCGCACTGCACGGCAAAATCGAGCGCCACCTCCATTCCCTGAACAGCCGCCGCGGACACCAACCGGCGGAAATCGGCGAGCGTGCCGAGACCGGGCTCGACGGCGCAGTGGCCACCCTCTTCCGAGCCGATCGCATAGGGGCTGCCGGGGTCGCCGGGCAAGGCGCGGGGGTCGTTGTTCTTGCCCTTGCGGTTAACATGGCCGATCGGGTGGACTGGCGGCAGGTAGACGACATCGAAACCGAGATCCGCGATCTCCGGCAATCGCGCGATGCAGTCGTCAAAGCTGGCGCCTTTTCCGGGGACGCGGCCCTGGCTGCGCGGGAACATTTCGTACCACGCCGAAAAGCGCGCTGCCGCGCGGTCGACGACGACTTCGAACTCGTGGGGATAGCGCGTCGGGTCGCGGCGCGGCGATGCCCGCGCCATCAGCGCGCGCGTCGCCTCCGACAGCAGCGGCTGTTGCCGGCCGGACGCATCCTCGGGGCGATCGAGGTTGTGCAGCAACGCGCGAATCGCGGCGGCGTCGGCGGCGTCCGCCTCGGGCAGCGCGTCCTCGACGACCGCCCGGCCTTCCAGCAGTTCGAGAGACACATCCTGACCGGCGTCGAGCTTTTTTTCGACTTCCTCGCGCCAGCTTTCAAACCGATCGGTCCACGCCTCGATCGTGTAACGCCACACCCCGACCCGGTCGAGCCGAAAGCGCCCGACCCAGCGGTCGTTGTCGAAGAACACGAGCGGCGCCTCATGCCACGGCCCGTTCTCGTGCCGGTGCTTGACGACGCCGCGCAACTTGTCGTGACCGTCGCGAAACAGGTCGGCCCACACCTCGAAGGTTTCGCCGGCGATGCGCTTGACCGGGTAGCGGCCACCGTCGAGCTGCGGGTAGACGTCTTCGATCTGGATGCGCGCGTCCGGCCGCCATCCCCGCGGCATCGCTGCCCGGCGCGCCGCCTTGTCAATGCGCACGACGCACAGGCCAAGCGGCTCGACGGTCAGCACGCCGTCCGCCGGATCCGTGCGCAGCTGGCGTGGGGCGCTGGGGTCGCGGTTGACCACGATCCGCACGCGATCGTCGGCACTTTCGGTCCGCCGCTCCAGCACGACAAGGTCGTCGTCCCCGCTCGGCAAAAGGCGCTGCGGCCCTTCCTCGTTCAATGCCGGGATCTGGAGCTTTCCGGCATTCGTTTCGGCGACAAACAGGCTCAGGTCAAAGCGCTTCGGCTCGGCCTCTTCGTCGCGGCCCATCACGACCGCCAACCGCCGCCCCCATCCGAACTCGAACCCCATCGGCATCAATACGCC
>DATMLF010000124.1:0-5952 GCA_035570595.1 Allostellaceae bacterium | reverse complement strand
AGGTCGCCGGCCCCGACGGCTGGGCGTTCACGATCAACTCCTCGCACGCCAGCGGCCGCCCAATCTGACCGCCAGACAGTCCGGAGCGCCGCAGCGCGGGGTGCAGCGCAGCAGAACCCGCCGGAGATGACGCAAAAAGGGGGGCGGTTGGTGGCTTCTGCTTAAAATGCCCTTGGTAAGCCGGCCTGCCCAGGAACCCCGTTCGCGGTATGCCGGCTCACGATTCCGACTGGCACAGGGAAGCGGCGCTCAGTGACCGGGCTGTACCAGATTTGATGACTGCCCTTTCCGGCCCGGACAAAAGTGCAGCCGGCGCAGCTCGCGATCGAACGTAGCCGGCATTCACGCGGCGGCCACCACCGGGACCGAGTGGACGCGCTCGGCGACAACGTGCAGCTCGATCTCGTCGCCCGGCGTGGCGAGGCCGTTTTCGGCCGCGATCTCAGGCGCGATTTGGAGCACGCCCGCGACGAGCTCTTCAAAGGTTGGAGCCTCGGTCGTCAGCGGCAGCTCGTCGTTCGAGCACCACCACACGCCGGTCTCGCCGTCCCAGTGCGCCGTGATCTCGAAAGCCTTGTGCAAACCCACCATCCTCTTTCCCGACTACGCTCGGCTTTCCGAGATGGTAGCGGACGGCGGCGAGTAAAACCATCGCCGCGGTCCACGGTAGTGGGTCAGTCCGGACCCACTACCCGGTCCACGCGCCCGGATAAAGGCCGATCACCGCGCTTGAGCGTCCGGCACCGACGTCGCTTATCGTTTCCAGTCGTCCTCCCAGACATCGAGGCTCATCGGCACCGTGCGCGTCGTGACTAGGGCCGCTCTTGGCAGGTTGATCTGGCTCGCGGCGGCTTGCCCCGCCGTCACGCGGCGGGTGCGTGGGCAGCGGCAGCGTAGATCGAGCGGATTTGGTGGGCGGCGCGGGCGAGGTCGGCGTCGTCGAGTTGCGCGGCCACCCCGTCTTCTTCGGCCTGGGCGAGGAGGCCGCGGAGGCGCAGCGGCTTTTCAAAAAACGCAAGGGCGACGCCGAGCGGCGTCTCCTCGTCCTCGACCCACAGCGGGAGCTGCCGGCCGCGCAGGCTCGGGCGGATGTGATAGTGGCTCCCGGCGCTGAACGGATCGAAGCGCAGCGCCTGCTCGCGCTTGCCGGCGACGGCGACCACGATCGACGGCCGCTCGATGCCGTCCGCCTCCCGGCCGAGCAATTGCCGATTGGGGTGGAACATGACGTGCAGCTGCGGCCCGGCATCGATTTGGTGCCATCCGGCGCCGTCCTCGGGCATGGTCTGCTGCATCCGTTGCGGCTGTGGTTCTGGCTGTTCCGACATCTTCGCGTCTCCTCTCCCCGGATTTGCGTCGCGACACGCGGCGGGCGCGGCGGCACCGAGCCCCGAACACCCTTGGCTTTATTGCCGACAGTTACGGTTGCCGCGGGTCCGCCACGATTATCATAGCGGGCTTGCGCCCGCGATGCAGCGAATCCGCAGCGGGAATTTGAGCCATCCGGGCGACCGGCTCGGTGTCTCTCCGCATGGCATACAGCGCCGAATGCGCCCGAGCTATTCGCGTCGCGCCGGGTGACGCGCTCGCGTGACTGCCGGGTGAAGCGAGCGCACCAGGGTTCGGTTCAGCTGCTCGACCGAATTGCGGTCGAGCTCAACCCCGACCCAGCCGTAGCCGGGGTGGAGCACCGCCAGATCCACCCCGGTGCCGTCGGGCTGCACGAGCCACCGGCCGGTGGTGGCGACGTTGAGCGTCGACCCCGGCGCGGGCTCGGCCATCGGGCGGGGCGGGTTCATCGCGGCGCGGCTTTGCGCGAGCGTGCCGATCAGCCGGTCGACCTCGGCCGCGTCGAGCGTGACCTTGCCTGACGCGGAGCTGGGAAATCCCAGGATCACCTCCGTCTTTTGCGGATTGAGGGCCGCAGTCGGGCCGGGCGCCTGGGCCACCGCAGCAGAATGCGGCAGGCACAGCAGAGCCAGGGCGAGAGGCGTTGCCAGCGATGCGAACGGGATAACGCGTTTCATCTGTAATCCTCGTCTGAGACGTCGCTGTTTCGCATCGCTTATAAACCGCGCGCTTGCGCCGCCTATTCCGGATTCGCGACCACAATGTCGCACTTTGCGAGGGCGGCGCGGCATGCCGTTCACCGCCGGTGCGGGTCGACGGTTACGCAGCGCCGCCGCTGAGGCGGGTCCGGGCGGCTATCGGCGTGCACTGGGCGCCGCGACGATGTCGCCGTTGCGAGTGCATTGGGGCGAGGCAAGCTCGAGAAAGAGATCGGCGACGCTCTGCGGCGGCGGCAACGAATTCGGGTCTTCGCCGGGGAAGGCGCGGGCGCGCAGCCGCGTGCGCAGCGGGCCGGGATCGATCAGATTGGCCCGCACATGGGTCTTGGCGATCTCGGCGGCGTAAATCCGGACCAGCATCTCGAGCCCGGTCTTGCTGACCGCGTAGGGACCCCAATAGGCCAGGCTGTCGCGCCCGATGCCGCTTGTCACGAAGATCGCGCGACCGGCGGGGGCGGCGCGCAGCAGCGGGTCCATCGCCCGGATCAGCCGCCAGTTCGCGGTGAGGTTGAGGTCCATGGCCTCGGCCCAGATTTGCGGCGGGATGTGGCCGAGCGGCGAGAAGATCCCAAACTCGCCGGCGTTGCCAACCAGGATGTCGAGGCGTCCGTAGCGGTCGAGCAATGCGGCCGCCAGCTCGTCGATCTTGACAAAGTCGCGCAGGTCGAACGGGACGAGCGTCGCCGTGCCGCCCGCGGCGCGAACCGCGTCGTCGACCTCTTCGAGGCCGCCGACCGTGCGCCCGGCGAGGACGACATGCGCCCCTTCGCCGGCAAACCGCACCGCGACCGCGGCCCCGATCCCGCGCGAGGCGCCGGTGACGAGCGCGACCCTGCCGGCGAGCCGCCCGCCCGGCTCAGGCCCCCGCGCGGCCACAGCCGGCCGGCTCAGGCCGGCTCGGCGAGCAACGACAATTGCACCGAAACCTTGCCGTCGTCGGCGTCGACCGGCGGGATCGGGTAGTCGCCGGTAAAGCAGGCGTCGCAAAAGCGCGGTGCCTCGGGGTCGCGCCGCGGCTCGCCCATCGCCCGATAGAGCCCGTCGATCGACAGAAAAGCGAGGCTGTCGACGCCGATGTACTCGGCCATCGTCGCCACGTCGTAGCGCGCGGCAAGCAGCTGGTCGCGCTCCGGGGTGGCGATGCCGTAATAGCAGGGATGGCTCGTCGGCGGGCTCGAGATGCGCATGTGGACTTCGCTCGCCCCGGCGCGCCGCACCATCTCGACGATCTTGACCGAGGTCGTGCCGCGCACGATCGAATCGTCGACCAGGATGACACGCTTGCCTGCGAGGCTGGCGCGGCTCGCATTGTGCTTGAGGCGCACGCCGAGATGGCGGATCTGGTCGGTCGGCTCGATAAAGGTGCGGCCGACATAGTGATTGCGGATGATGCCGAGCTCGAACGGGATACCCGATTCCTGGGAATAGCCGAGTGCCGCCGGCACTCCCGAATCCGGCACCGGAACGACCATGTCGGCGTCGATGTGGCTTTCGCGGGCGAGCTCGCGGCCGATACGCTTGCGCGCGTCGTAGACGCTCGTCCCCTCGACGACGCTGTCGGGCCGCGCGAAATAGATGTGCTCGAAGACGCAGAAGCGGCTGTCGCGCTGGCCAAACGGCATCAGGCTCCGGATCCCGCTGGCGCCGATGATGACGATTTCGCCGGCCTCGATGTCGCGCACGAACTCGGCGCCGATGATGTCGAAGGCGCAGGTCTCCGACGCGAGGATCCAGGCGTCGCCGAGCCGGCCGAGCACGAGCGGGCGCACGCCGAGCGGGTCGCGCACGCCGATGACCTCGTCCTGCGACAACGCGACGAGCGAATAGGCGCCCTGAACCTGGCGCAGCGCGTCGATCAGCCGGTCGACGACGGTCTCCTTAAGGCTCGTCGCGATCAGGTGGATGATGACCTCGGTGTCGCTTGTCGACTGGAACAGGCTGCCGCGATGCACGAGCCGCCGCCGCAGCTGGTAGGAGTTGGTCAAATTGCCGTTGTGGCAGATCGCGAGGCCGCCGAACTCGAAGTCGGCGAACAGCGGCTGGACGTTGCGCAGCGCTACCTCGCCAGTCGTCGCATAGCGCACATGGCCGATCGCGGCGCGCCCGCGCAGCCGGCCGATCACCTCCTTCGAGCTGAAATTGTCGCTGACCTGGCCCATGCCGCGATGCGCGTTGAACTGCTCGCCGTCATAGGCGACGATCCCTGTCGCCTCCTGGCCGCGATGCTGCAACGCGTGCAGGCCAAGGGCGGCGAGCGCGGCACCCTCGGGATGCCCGTAAACGCCGAACACGCCGCATTCCTCGTGCAGATGGTCCGTGTCCGAAATCTCGGAATTGTTCGGTTCGGGATCGGTCTCGGGCATCGGCGATCCTCGCTTCGGTTTTTGTGAAATGGTTACCACGAGAGCCGAATGCGAGTGCGAAGCCATGCCGCAGTCTGCTCAGTGCGCGTTGTCGATCAGCCGGTTCAACTCGCGCTGGTCGGCCGGCTTGTAGTTCGGCGCGGGCGCGTCCTGCGACTTTGGCGGGATCGGGACGACAGGACTGGAGAGCGCGCCCATCGCGTCGCGGGCGGATTTTGCCTGGCCGAGCGCGCGCTGGGCGTCATCCGCCATCGAGGCGCTCCGCAACTGCAGAGATTCGGGCAAAATCCCGCGCAGCGCGTCGGCGCCCTGCGCCAGCAGCGGTTGGCTCCTCGCGTCGCGCAGCCAGGCCGGACGGTCGTTTGGCGGCAGGGTGATGTCGACGAGGAAGTACGCGACCGACACCAGTACCACGCCGCGCGCCACGCCAAAAATCAGCCCGAGGGTCCGGTCGATCGGCGACAACGCGCTCCATTGCGCAAGACGGGCGACGTAGCCCGTCACGATCGTCAACCCGATGAGCGCGACCAGAAACAGCCCGGCGCCGGCGATCAGGTCGGCAAGCAGCGGCGTCGTCACAAACCGGGTGGTGATGCCGTAGACGTAATCGAAGCCGTAAAGCGTGATCAGCGCAGCGCCACCCCAGGCGGCGATCGACAGCGCCTCGCGCACAAAGCCGCGAGCGAAGGCGAAGATCGCCGACAGCGCGATCACGGCGAGGACCGCGAGGTCGACGAGGTTCACGACGCAACTCCGACCCGCTCGCGGCGCACTGGCGCGCGCTTTGGCGACAGCCGGGCCACGAGGTCGCCGAGATGACCGATCCCGACGATCGACAGTCCGAGGTCGCGCCGCTTGCGCCCGCCGCGCATCGGGACCCAGGCCTCGGCAAAACCGAGCTTTGCCGCCTCTTTTAGCCGGGCTTCGCTGTGGCCGACCGGGCGGACCTCGCCCGACAGCGCGATCTCGCCAAAAACCACGGCGTCGCCCGGGACCGGGGTCTCCTTCAGCGCCGACAGCAATGCCGCGGCGACCGCCAGATCGGCCGCCGGCTCGGCGATGCGCAGTCCGCCGGCGATGTTCAGGTAGATGTCGTTGGCGCCAACCGAGAGCCCGCAGCGCGCGTCCAGCACTGCCGCGATCATCGCGAGCCGGGTGCCGTCCCAGCCGACCACGGCGCGGCGCGGCGTGCCGTAGCTCGAGGGCGCGACGAGGGCCTGGATTTCGACTAGAACGGGCCGCGTGCCCTCCATGCCGGCGAAGACGGCGGCGCCGGTGACTTCGTTGCGGCGATCGGCGAGGAAGAGGGCGGAGGGGTTCGGGACCTCGGCGAGGCCGCGATCGGTCATCTCGAAGACGCCGATCTCGTCGGTCGGGCCGTAGCGGTTTTTGACCGCGCGCAGGATGCGGAATTGATGCCCACGTTCGCCCTCGAAATAGAGCACGGTGTCGACCATGTGCTCGAGCACGCGCGGGCCGGCGATGACGCCCTCCTTGGTGACGTGGCCGACCAGCACCAG
>DATMLF010000123.1:0-3033 GCA_035570595.1 Allostellaceae bacterium | reverse complement strand
CATGGGCGAAGCGGTATGCAACTGGGTCGGCTGGCCCCTCCCCGGCTGATCGCGGCCGTCACCAGGGGTGCAGGGACGGGGGGCGCAAATATGAAGAATTTCGCACCGCAAAGGGTGATGCTTACCCGTGCAAATCGAGTTTATTGCGGGCGACGCGCAACGTAACCCACGCGCACTCCCGGTTCGAAGCCACAACTCTCATAGAAGCGATGGACACGAGGGTCTTTTCGACCGCTTTGAAGTAAGACGTGATAGCAATCCCTTGACCACGCTTCGATGAGCGCAGCTTGAACAACTGCGCGACCATGCCCCTGCCCACGAAGATCGCGATGGGTAACGACATTTTCGAGGAACCCGTGCCCACGGCCGCCGCGTAGAACATTCGGAGCGGTAATAAGCATGCAAGTCGCTGCGATCCTGGCGCTCGCATCCGAGACAAAGACGGCCACTCCTTCGTGCGCTAATGTTTCGGCCCAGATGCGTTCGGCACGGCCCGGCGGCTCCGCGATTGAACTCACCTCCGAGTCCCGAAAGAGGTCAAGCAAGCGTCCTAGATCGGATATTTGAGCGAGCCTAACTGTCGGCATCTGGACACCAGTGGGACGATCTCAACCGGCCAGTTACTTCACATGAGTGTCATCTGAGTCAATTGTTTACGCGGCCGTAAGCCGATGAGGGCAAACATGAAGCCGTATGTGATCTGCCACATGAATTCGAGCGTCGACGGACGCATTCTCGGAAGCCGCTGGCGGCCGGCCGAGAACCGCATGGCGGGGCTGTTCGAGCGGATACACGAAGAGCTCGGTGGCGGCTCGTGGCTGATCGGCCGCGTCACTGGCAGCGAATACGCCAAGGGCGAGGCGTACCCGAGCCACACGGACCAGACCTATCCGCGGGAACCGTGGTTCGCGGGGCGCGACGCGAAAGCCTACGGCATCGCGCTCGACGCCCGGGGCAAGATCGCCTGGGGGCGCTCCGACATCGGCGGCGACCCGGTCGTCGCGGTGCTGACGGAGCAGGTCCCCGACGCGCATCTGGCCGGGCTGCGCCAGGACGGCGTCTCCTACATTTTCGCCGGCGAGCGGGAGCTCGACCTCGGGCTGGCGCTGGAGATTTTGCACCGCGAGCTGGGAATCGAACGCCTGCTGCTCGAAGGCGGCGGCGGCTCGAACGGGGCCTTTCTGCGGGCCGGCCTGATCGACGAGATCAGCCTGGCGATCTGCCCCGCCGTCGACGGTGCCAGGGGCGCGCCCAGCGTCTTCGACTCCGGCGACCGGGATGCCGATGTCCCGGCGCCGGTCACCTCGATGACCTTGGCGAGCACCGAGGTGCTCGACGGCGGTGCGGTTTGGCTGCGCTATCGGCTGCAAAACGGCTGATCTGCGGCGGCGGACGCCGGCAGTTGCCCGGCCTCGCCAGAGCGCCCCGGCGATGGACGCCGTGAGCTCGGGCGGCGCGCGGCCCGTAGCCGACTGCGTGCGCGGGGTCGCGAAGCCGGCCGCGTCGGAACCCTGTAGCCGCGCCATCTTGATTGAGCAGACCGGAACCGTGGCGTCCCCAAGGGGATTCGAACCCCTGTTACCGCCGTGAAAGGGCGATGTACTAGGCCTCTAGACGATGGGGACGCAGCGGGCGCTTGCATCTAAAACGCCGCGCACGAGAAATCAACCGCCGACCGTCTTGCGCGGCGGGCTCGGCTCGATCGCGGTGCGCGGCTTCCTATCTATTCGAGGGTTCGTTAAGAACGAGACCCGGATGGCTCCAGCGCCTGCATTCGACGAGGACTTTCGCGAGCGTTTGCGTGCGCTTCTCGCCTGGCGGCGCGACGTGCGGCGGTTTCGCCCTGACCCGCTGCCGCCGGGTGCGGTCGAGCGGCTGACCGCGTCGGCGGCGCTGGCGCCGTCGGTCGGGCTTAGCCAGCCGTGGCGCTTTGTGCTGGTCGACGACCCCGCGCGCCGCGCCGCGATCCGCGCCGGCTTTGCCGCAGCCAACGCCGCGGCATTTGCCGGACTGGCTGCCGAGCGCGCCGCCCGATACCTGCGGCTGAAGCTTGCCGGGCTCGACGAGGCGCCCTGCCATCTCGCCGTCTTTGCCGACCGCGCCACCGCGCAAGGCCACGGCCTCGGCCGCCGGACGATGCCCGAGACGATCGAGTATTCGGCGGTCGCCGCCGTCCACGGGTTGTGGCTCGTCGCGCGGGCCGAGGGGATCGGCATGGGCTGGGTGTCGATCCTCGACCCCGCCGCCGTCGGCGAAATCCTCGACATTCCATCGGCCTGGAAGCTGATCGGCTATTTCTGTCTCGGCTATCCGGCCGAGGAGGAGGAGAAACCGATGCTCGAAACCGCGGGCTGGGAGCGGCGGCGCCCGGCGGCCTCGTTTTTGTTTCGGCGATGAGCGGCGTTGCCGCCATTCGCGTCGGCATCGGCGGCTGGGTGTTCCCGCCGTGGCGCGGCGTGCTCTATCCGCCGGGGCTGCCCCAGGCGAAGGAGCTCGCCCATGCCAGCCGCCAGGTCACCGCGATCGAGATCAACGGCACCTTTTATGGGCGGCAAAAGCCCGAGAGCTTTCGCCGCTGGCATGACGACACCCCTGACGATTTCGTTTTTTCGGTCAAGGGACCGCGCTTTGCCACCCACCGGCGCGACCTCGCCACGGCCGGGCCCTCGATCGAGCTGTTTCTGGCGAGCGGGGTGCTCGAGTTGCGCGGCAAGCTCGGCCCGATCGTGTGGCAGTTTGCGCCGTTTCTGCGCTTTGACGAGGCCGGGTTCGCGGCGTTTCTCGCGCTGTTGCCGCACGAGGTCGAGGGCCGCGCGCTGCGCCATGTTGTCGAGGTCCGGCATGCGAGCTTTGCCGACCCCGCATTTGCCGAATTGCTGCGGCGCCATCGCATCGCGGTCGCCCTGGTCGACGACGAGAAATACCCGGCGCTCGACCATGTCACGGCGGGCTTTGTCTATGCCCGGCTGCGCCGCTCGGTCGTGGACGAGCCCGCCGGCTATGCCCCGCCGGCGCTCGACGCCTGGGCCGCGC
>DATMLF010000122.1:0-8854 GCA_035570595.1 Allostellaceae bacterium | reverse complement strand
GACGCACCTCTGGTGGACCGGTTGTGGCGCCCGCCGCAACGCCGGGTAGCTAAGTGCGGACGGGATAACCGCTGAACGCATCTAAGCGGGAAGCCCCCCTCAAAACCAGGTCTCGTCGAGAGCCGTGGAAGACCACCACGTTGATAGGCCGGGGGTGGAAGCGGGGCAACCCGTGGAGCTGACCGGTACTAATCGCTCGAACCCGCTCGATCCCGATCTTCTTAAAAAGACCCGATCTTTCCCGATCTTTGGAGAAAGACCGGCTTTGGAGAAAGACCGGACCCCCGCCGGCGTGCAGCGGCAAACCCCCTGCCCGCCACCCCCTGCCCCATGACGGCGCCGCCCGATGACGGCACGGCCCGCCATGACGCGCCTGACGACACTTCTCGCCGCCTCGCCCGCCTTCGCAAATTCCCCAACCCCGCCCCGCGCGGCCGCCCGCTTTGGCGTCCCGCGGCCCATCGCGGGGACCCGTCCCAACCCCCAAAGCCAGCCCGCGGGGGAAACCCCAATCAAGCCTGTCCGGTGGTCAGCAGCTGGAGCAGGACCGCGGCGGCGGCCGCGACATTCAGCGATTGAACCCGGCCGCTGCCGGGAATGGTCACGATCTCGTCGCAGACGGCGAGCGTCCCCGGGTCGAGCCCCTTTTCCTCGTTGCCGAGCAGCAATGCCGGAGGTTTGCCCCCGACATGCCGCGCCGGCGGCTCGCCCCGTCCGAGCGCCGACCCAACAATCCGGTATCCTCGCCGCAGTTCGTCCAACACCGCGGGGACGACCGGCGTGCGATAGAGCGTCACGTGCTCAAGCCCGCCTTCGGCCACCCGATAGCTTGCGTCGGACGGAAACGCCTGTTCCAAGCGGTCGGCAAGCACGATGCGCTCGACGCCAAAAAACGCCGCGGTTCGGGCAATCGCGCCGAGATTGTGCGGGTTGCCGACGCCGCCCAACACCAGGATCGGCTTGCCGTCGCGCGCCCAGCCGGCCGCCGCCGCCGGATCGAACGCGGCGAGCGGGCGCGGCCGCGCGATCGCGGCGACGCCGCCGTGCGACGTCGTGCCGGCGACCCGCGTCATTTCCGCCGCCGCGACCTCGCGAAACGGCTTGCGCGCGTGGGCGAGCGCCGCGCAGAAACCGGCGGTTTCGGCGCGCAGCCGGGGCTCGAAAAACAGCCTCTCCACGCGACTCGGATCGCGCTCGAACAGCGCGCTTACCGCGGCGAGCCCGCATATCCGCAACAAGGTGCGCTGATGCGGCCGCGGGTCGCGGGCCGCGACGGGAGGCGGGCGTGGACCACGACGCGCCACCGTCATTGCGAGGCGGCCGCGGACCCCGGTGCCGCATAGAGCCGCGCGGCATCCGCCGCGAGCGCCGCACGCGACGCCGGGCGCAGGTACATCATGTGCCCGCCCGGATACACCCGCACCGCGATTTGCGCGCGAACCGCCGCCGGCACCTGCAGCTGGTCGACAAACCAGCGCGACGACAGGTACGGCGTCACCAGGTCATAGCGGCCATTGGCGATCAGCACCTTGGTGCCGGGGTGGGTCAGCAACGCCGCTTCGAGCGCGGTCAACGCCAGACCGGGCCCGCCCTCCTGACGCTCGCCCTGCCAGTCCCAGTGCCGCGCGACGTCGCCCGAGAGAACCTGGTAGGGTTGGGCGGTGCGGTAGCCTAGCGTGTCGACTGCGTAGGCGTTGAACGCGGTCCCGAAATCGGCGGCGACCGGCCGCAACAGCGGGTCCTGGCGGTCATGCTGATCCGACGGCGCCTGCCGCACGATCGTGCCGTCGTAAAGGCTGACCATCTCGCCGCGCGAGCGCAGGATCTCGTCGGCGAAGACGTGATTCGGGACGCGCGCGCGGTAGCGGTGCACGATGTCGGCCGGAAGGCCGACGATCCCGGCAACCCGCGTGATAAACGGGTCGCCGGGCGACGGCCGGCCGGACAGCCCGGCGAGGCCGACCAGATAGTCCGAGAGCGCAAACGCCTCGACCGCACGCAGGTCGACGCCCGTCTGCCCGACGCCAAGCGCCGCCGCTGTCGCGGCGTAGGTCGGCAGAAAAAACCCGGCGGCGAGCACGTCGCGCTCGCTCGGGTGCAGGATCGACAAATCGAGCGCCGGCGAAATCAACAGCAGCCCGCTGACCGTCACGTCGGCGTCGCGCGGCAGGCGCTCGGCCATCGCCGCGGCGCGAAACCCGCCATAGCTTTCGCCAACCAGATAAACCGGCGAACCCCAGCGCTGGTGGCGGGTCAACCACAGCCGAACGACGGTGTCGAGCGAGTTCAAATCGGTCTCGACATCCCAGAACGGCTCGTCCGGGTTTTTCTCGCTGCCCTCGCCGCGACTGTAGCCGGTGCCGACCGGGTCGACAAAGACGAGATCGGTAAACGGCAGCCAGGTTGACGGATTGTCGACGAGATGGACCGGCGGCAGCGGCGCCTCGCCGCTCGGCGAAGTTTCCATGACCTTGGGCCCGAGCGCGCCCAGATGCAGAAAGACCGAGGCGGCGCCGGGGCCGCCGTTGAAGACGAAGCTGACGGGCCGCGGCGCGGCCGCCCCAGCCGGCAACATGTAGGAAACGGTGAAGATCGCGGCCGTCGTCGCCCCCTTGCGATCGGTCAACGGCAGGGTCTCGGCGACCGCGTCGTAGTCGAGATGCCGGCTTCCGAGCACGATCGAATGATGCGTGACGGAGGGCCGCGGCAGCGGGTTTGCCGGCTTCTCGTCAGCCCCGGCGCCGAAGGTCGCCATGACCAGCAGCACGACGGCGATCGCGGCAATTCTCGTCATCGTGCCTCGCTGCCAACCGGAAAACGTTGTTTGCACGTTACATCAGCGGCCGGGCAATGAAATACTGCGCTGGCCGCACAGTTGTCGCGGTCCGCCAACGGAGGGTCTGATGCCGAGCTCTGCACGCGTTGCGCTGATTACCGGCTGCGGCAAGCCGGTCGGCATCGGCAATTCGACCGCGCGGGCACTGGCCGCGTCCGGCGTCACGGTGGTCGTCTCAGACGTGTTGCCGGCGGGCGTCGCGAACGAGCACAACGTCGCCGGCGACACCGACGCGTCGTGGGGCGGCGTCGACAGCCTGGTCGAGGCGATCGCGAAGGCGGGTGGCGCGGCCTGCGCCACGCTCGGCGACGTCAGCGTCGAGGCCGATGCCGCGCGCATGGTCGGGGACGTGCTGAGCCGCTACGGTCGGCTCGACATCCTCGTCAACAATGCCGGCGCGCCGCAGGGTGCCGACCGCAACGAGATCGAGAATGTGCCGGTCGAGGCGTGGGAACGCACGATGGCGGTGAACGCCCGCGGCTGCTTTTTGATGTCGCGCGCCGCGGTGCCCGCCATGCGCAAGGCGGGGTGGGGGCGGATCGTCAACGTGTCGTCGAAAGCGGCGTTTCGCCCCGGCCGCAACCGCGCGACCTATGCCGCCTCAAAGGCCGCGATCGTCGGTTTTACAAAGTCCTTGGCGGTTGACCTGGCGCCGGTCGGAATCACGGTGAACGCGGTCTGCCCGGGCCCGATCCGCACCTCGCGCGCGATCAGCACTAACCGGCGCGAATATGGCGACGACCTCGAAATCGGCTTTGCCGAGCGTTCGAAGGCGATCCCGATCGGCCGCTTTGGCAGCCCAGACGAGGTCGCGGCGGTGATCGCCTTTCTCGCCTCCGACGCCGCCGCCTTTGTCACCGGCCAGGCCGTCGGCATCGACGGCGGCTGGTAACGAGGGGAAGGCAGGCGCCCGCACGCGAGCGCGGGTACCCGCGAGAGGGGCAAGGGCGTAGGCGCCGCTCAGCCGGGCAGCTTCCAGCCGATCCAGTCGCACAATGCCCGGCCCATGACGAGCTCGAGGTCGCGCCCTTTCAGAAACGGCATCTCCTCGGTGAACATCGTCACGCACTCCTTCCACGAGCACGGCATGCGGGTGATGTCGGTGCCCCAAAAGGTGCGCTCCGGCCCAAAAGCCTCGACGATCTGCTGGGTATATTTGTGAATGTTGCGGTAGGGGTAGGGCTGGCTCGAATTGCCCGGCGCGCCGGTCGCCTTGACCGCGACATTGGGGAGTTTCGCGAGCGCCAGCAATGCCGGCTGGTTGCCGTGCGCGGCGTCGTCCTTGCCGTCGCGCACCCGCGCATAGTGGTCGAGCAACAGGCGCAGCCCGGGATGACGCTCGGCGATCTGGCCGACCTGCGGCAGGTAGTTCGACGCCATCAGTGCGATCGGGATGCCAGCCTTTTCGGCCGCCGGCCACAGCCAATCCATCGTGCCGTCGGTCATCCAATTGGCCTGGTGCGGCGCGGTGAACGCGTACCGCAGGCCGAGCATGCCGGGCCGGCTTTTCCAGGTGTCGACCAGCGACCGGCTTTCCGGCTTGTCGAGCGGGAAATTGCCGAGAATGCCAAAGCGGTTGGGGTATTTGGCCGCCGCCTCCTCCGAGATCCGGCCCGAATTGGGGTCCCAGCCCGGCGGATGCAGCAGGCACGCGCTAACCCCGGCCGCATCCATGTCGCGGATGCACTCCTCCGCGGTATAGGAATTGACCTGGCGATGGGCCGGGTTGGTCGGCGGCCCGGCCGACCAGATGTGGACCTGTGCGTCGACGATCAGCATCGAAGATTACTCCATTTCATGAGCGTGGGGTGGGTTGGCGCAGCCAAACCCACTGTTGCGGCCGAAGGCGGTGGGTTGCGCTTCGCTTAACCCGTCCTACGGTTCTACGTTTCCTAGAGCCCATCCTCGTCTTTGCCGGCGGCCCGCCTCAAAGCGGGTTTGCGCCGACGACTTCCCAATGGTGTCGCTCGAACAGGTTCTGGCGTTCGTCCTCATTGCCTGGGCGGCGCTCCGACAGCGCCTCTATCAAGTCGCCGGCGGCGGCCGGAGTGTACAAAAACAGCACCCGGCCGGCCTCGCTGCCGGTGTTCTTCCAGGCATGCGGGATATTGCGCGGCATGAACGCGCAGGTGCCCGGCCCGCCGCCGCCGACCTCGTCGCCGATCTTGAAGGTGAACTCGCCAGCAAGCACCCAGGCGACCTCGTCGCTGTCGCGGTGCAGGTGCTGGAGGCTCGTGGTGCCGGCCGGCAGCGTCTCCTCGAACATCATGATGCCCCCGCCGGTCTCGCGCCCGAGAAGCTTTAACGCAAACGAACGCCCGGGCGTCGGGCTGTCGAAATGTTTGCCGCCGCCCGCGGGTACGACGAAGCCTGTTGCTGCGGTCATGCTCGTGTCCCCTTCCCTGTGGTAAACGACGACCTCGACGAGAGCGGACGGCCCCTTCGCTCACTCGGTGTCCGCACGCGGCGCGCTGACCCTTTCGCGGGCGACAGGATCGGTGGATGCCGGTTGCCGCCACGACCCACGGGCGCTACGCTCGCGTATAATTATCAAAAGATCGGCTGCTCGCCAAACGCATCGCAATTGGTGAAAGCGCCGAACGGAGGAGCGCCATGCTGGAGCTGCTCGAGCAGCAACAATCGCTCACCGCCAACCAGTGGAAGATATTCACCGCGTCGATCCTCTCGATCATGCTGGATTTCTTCGACTTCCTGCTGATCGGCTTCACCCTCGCGTTTTTCGTCCGGGATTGGCACCTGACCTACGGCCAATCGGGGTTGATCCTGTTTTCGTCGGGCGTGGCCGCGGTCCCGGGGGCGATCTTCTTCGGCTGGCTCGGCGACAAGATCGGCCGCCGCAAGGTGTTCATGATCACGATCCTGACGTTTTCGCTCGTCACCGGTGCGATGGCGCTGACGCCGGAGCATGGTTGGGTCTACCTCGCCGTAATGCGGTTTATCGTCGGGTTTGGGGTCGTCGGCGTCGCCGCGGTCGACATGCCGCTGTTGCAGGAATTCGTACCCGCGGCAAAGCGCGGCTGGATCAGCGGGCTGTCGATCGCGCTGGTTCCGGGCGGCGGCTTGCTGGCCGCGATGTTTGCCGCTTTTCTCAGCCCGATCGTCGGCTGGCGCGGGCTGTTCGCCCTCGGCCTCGTGCCGGCGCTGCTCGCCTTTCTGATCCGCGTCTGGGTCCCGGAATCGCCGCGGTGGCTGATTAGCCGCGGCCGGGTCGAAGACGCGCGGCGTTCGCTCGGATGGGCCCTGCAGATCCCGCCCGAACAGATCGTTCTGCCGGCCTCGCCGCCGGCGCCGCAGAAAATCTCGTGGCTCGAATTGTTCAAATACCCCCGCAGCATCGCCGCCGGCGCGCTGGTCGGGTTGAGCCAGACGGGTGCGGTCGGCCTCGGCCTGTGGATGGTGACACTGCTCGTGCTGGTGTTGCGGATAACGCCGGCCGAGGCCTCGTTCCTGGTGATCTGGATCAGCCTCGTCCAGATCGTCGGGCGCGGCATCGGCTCGTGGATCACCGATTTGATCGGGCGGAGGACCGCCGGCGCTGTGTGCTGCCTCTTGGCGGCGGTGGCGACCTCGCTCGCCGGCTATCTGCATGCCGTCTATATTGGTGCCGTGCCGATGTTCTTTGTCCTGCTGCTGCTTCAGGGCTTGTTCGGCAACGGCAACTCGGCGATCAGCTATCCCTATATGGCCGAGATGTGGCCCGCCGCGTTGCGCGCCAGCGGCTACGGTCTTGTCTACGGGATGTCGAACCTCGGCAAGTTCATTGGCCCGGCCGGGCTCGCCGTCATCATCGGCGCGTCCAACTACGTCAGCCCGAAAGCGACCCTCGCCGGAATCGTCCCGGGCTTCAACTACTTTGCCGTGTGGTACGTCCTCGCCATTGCGGCTTATCTGCTGATCGGGTTCGAAACCCGCGGACGCACGATCGAGGAGCTCGATGCCGCACTCGCGCGGCGCAAGCCCCTCGCGGCTGGATCGGGATAGGAGAAACGCGCGGTTGCCCCGCTTACCGTTGCATCCCTTGTGCGCCGGCGGGTACGTCGTAAAAGGCGAGAGTCATCGAGACACTCGTGTAATAGCCCATCAGGGTGATCACGTCGGTGATGCCGACATGGCCCAGCGCCTTGACCGCTCTGTCGTAAAGTCCTTGCGCCACCCAGCGCGACTGCGAGAGGCACGTCGCCATCTCATAGACGATTTGCTCGCGCTCGTCGGCGAACGCGGTGGGCATGCCGGACAGCATCGCCTCGACCTTTTCGGCCGGCAATCCGACCTCCTTGCCGCGCCGCTCATGCGCATTGGTCGGATAAGCGGAATGCCATTTGCTGTTAGTGATGATGACGGCGATTTCGCGCTCGCGCTCGGAAAGGGAGTAACCGCCGGGGTGAAAATGCGCGCCGACCGGCCCCGCCGCCTTGGCCAGTTTCGGGTTGTGCACCCAGATCTTGCTCGGCCCGCCGACGGCGCCGCGGGTCTCGATCAGCGAGCGGTAGCCTTCCTGCTGCTCCGGCGTCATCCGGTCATAGGGAATTTCGGCGTAGCGGCCAAAAGTCGGCGTTTCCGGCATTTTTCGGGTTTCCTTCAAAATCGCGTAACATGGTAGGATGGGTTAAGTGCAGCTTAACCCACCCTTCGCGGGCAGCGCGAAAGGGGCGCGGTGAGCCCCCACCCCCGTTCTTTCCGCTAGCGGGCCAAGCCTTCGGCGCCGGCCGGGACATCGTAAAAGGCGAGAGTCATCGACACGCTCGTGTAAAAGCCCATCAAGGTGATCACGTCGGTGATGCCCTCATGGCCGAGTGCCTCGACCGCGCGGTCGAAGAGCCCCTGCGACACCCAGCGCGAATTCGAAAGACAGGTCGCCATCTCGTAAATGACCTGCTCGCGCTCGTCGTCGAACGCGGTCGGCAACCCCGAAAGCATTGCCTCGACCTTGTCGGCGGGCAATCCGGCGGCCTTGCCGGCGCGCTCATGCGCATTGGTCGGATAGGCCGAGTGCCACTTGCTGTTGGTGACGATCACGGCGATCTCGCGCTCGCGCTCGGAAAGCGAGTAGCCGGTGCGAAAATAGGCGCCGAGCGGCCCCATCACCTTCACCAGCTTGGGGTTGTGCACATAGATTTTGTTCGGCCCGGGGAGGCGGCCGCGCGCCTCGATCAGCGAGCGATAGCCTTCCTGCTGCTCCGGGGTCATCTCGTCGTAGGGGATTTCGGCATAGCGGCCAAAGGTCGGCGTCTGCGGCATTTTTGGGTTTCCTTCCCCTGGTGAATTTCCGTCGCATCCTGCAACAGCAGCACGGCAGTGTCGACCCGCAGAAAATGGCCGCGGGTCGGGACCGGGCGCGTCAACCGCCGGCCAGCGCCTCTAGCAGCGGACGCAACAAACCGTCGCGCGGCCGCCAGCGCCCGACCGCGCTCTGATAGAGCGGCTGGCGCACCTGGACGGCACTTGCGGTGTGGACGGGCCGCTCGGTCTTGTGGAATTCGAGGCACGCCTGGTCCCATTCGAGACCGCAATGGGCGACAATGGCGCGCGCCTGCGGCGCGAACTCCCGGACCAGCTCCTCGTAACTCACCTCGAGCATCACCCCGGATGGCAGCACCCGTCGCCAATGCTCCATCAGCCTTTCGTACGCGCGGTAAAAGCGGCCGAGCTCGGCGAGATCGTAAGCGTAGGGATGCTCGCCGCCGAACAGCAGCGAGAAGCACGACAGGCAGGTGTCGACCGGATCGCGCCGGATGTGAACGAGACGGGCGTTGGGCAGTGCCAGATGGATCAGCCCGGCAAACCGGAAATTCGCCGGCATCTTGTCGGTGATGCGTCGGGCCTCGGGCGCATGCGGCGTCACCGCGGCAAGGTAACGGGCGCCGATGCGCCGCAGCTCGGTGTCGCCGATGTCCGCGGGAACCCCTTCAGGCCCGCCGCCGAGCGCCGCCACCGCCGCCTCGAAATCGCCGAGCTCGCCGGCGCCGTGGATTTGCGGGTGGCTCGCCAGCATCTGCT
>DATMLF010000121.1:0-3062 GCA_035570595.1 Allostellaceae bacterium | reverse complement strand
GCGATGGGACAACATCATGGACGCTTGGTTTCATTGCGAAAACCCCTACCCGTTTGTGCCAGGCGAGGTGCTGGACGCGGCGGATTCGGTGCGCGCCAGCCTGCCCAACCGCTATTGCGACCCCAAGGTCGCCGCACGGCTGTTCGACGAAACCCTCGACGAGTACCTCTTGTGCGACGAATTGAGGCTCAACATTACCTCGAGCGAGCATCATGCCGGGATCAACTGCCTCTATGGTGCCAGCCCGGTGGTGCTCGGCATCGTCGCCCGGCAGACGAAGAATATCCGGATCCTCAGCATGGGGACCCTGGTTACGGTGCGTCAGGACCCGGTGCGCGCGGCCGAGGAATACGCCACCGCCGACGTGATCTCGCGCGGCCGGCTCGAGATCGGCTTTGTCAAATCGGGCGGCACCGAGATGGCCTCGGGCAACGCCAACCCGATCGGGGTGCGCGAGCGCTTTTGGGAGGCGATCGACCTGATCGGCAAAACCCTGACCACGCGTGACGGCCCGTTCAGCTGGGAGGGCAAGCATTTCACCCATCGCCACGTCAACATCTGGCCGCGGCCTTACCAGGACCCGCATCCGCCGATGTGGGCGGCGACCTCGGACCCAACCGACACCGCCGAACTCGGCCGGCGCGGCATGGTCAACATCATGGTCATGCGCGGGGTCGAGGTCACCAAACGAGCCTGGGCCTCGTACCGCCAGGCGCGCGAAGAAGCCGGCTTGTCAAAACCGGCGACCGACCGGTTCGGCTATTCCGCCTTTGTCTATGTCGGCGACACCGACGAGGAGGGCGTGCGGGTCGGTTCGAAGCTCCTGTGGTTCGTCAACACCAGCATGAAATCGGCGCCGCAATACGCGAGATTTCTGCCGGGGCAGACGCCGGCCGAATATGCCCCGCAGCTTTACCGCAGCCCGGCCGCGACAAGCGGGGTCGGACGGCCCGGCCGCGACTCGGCATTGAACCGGCCGGGGGTCACCGCCGAGATGGCGATGGCCGGGGGACGGATGTATGCCGGCAACCCCGACACGGTCTACAAGCAGATCATGGAGTTCTACGACAGGGTCGGCGGCTTCGGCCATCTGATCATGGTCGGCAAGACCGGCTTCATCACCCATGACGAAGCAGTCAAAAACATCACCCTGTTCTCTAAAGAAGTGCTCCCCCGCCTGCGCGAGATCAAACCGATCGTCACCGAGTAACAATGCTTATAAGGGTCAGGCCAAGTCCGGGTAACCGCCCCGGGTTGCGTACTCTGATAGGCCATCCATGAACGACGGCCCGGTGCGACCGGAAATTGCGCAGACCGACGCAGAAGGAGGAGCAATGCACAAGGTGATCGTCGCGCGACATGGCGGGGTGTTCGAGATCCGCCTCAACCGCCCGGAATTGCTGAACGCCGTCGATCGCGAGACGATCGCCGCGCTCGCCGCCGCGGCCGCGGAAGCCGACGAGGACCGCAGCGCTCGCGCCGTGCTGCTGCGCGGCGAAGGCGCCCATTTCTGCGCCGGCGGCGACATCACGATGTTTGGCGAACTGATCGGATTGCCGCCCGAGGAACGGCGCCGCGTGCTGTATCAGACCGTCGACGCGCTGCACCCGCTGTTGGTGCGGCTACGCCACATGCCAAAGCCGGTCGTCGCCGCGGTGCAGGGTGCCGCGGCCGGGTTTGGGCTCAGCCTCGTTCTCGCCGCCGATCTGGCGCTTGCCGCAGAGGATGCGGTCTTTACCTGCGGTTATGTTCATCTCGGGACCAGCCCCGATGGCGGGATGACCGCGATGCTGCCCGCAATCGTCGGCCTCAAGCGCGCCGCCGAATTGATGCTGCTCGGCGACCGCTTCGACGCGTCGCGCGCGCTCAAGCTCGGCGTCGTCAACCGCGTCGTCGCCCCGGACCGGCTGATGGCCGAGGCCGAGGCGCTGGCGCAGCGGCTCGCCGCCGGCCCGAGCGAAGCCTATGCCCGCACCAAGGGGCTGATCCAGGCGAGCCTCGGCGACGCCTTCGACGCGCAACTGCGCCGCGAGGCCGAAAGCTTCGCCGTCTGCGCCGCGACCGACGATTTTGTCGAAGGCGTGCGCGCCTTTCTCGAAAAGCGCCGCCCCGCCTTCACCGGCGCCCCATTCTAACCCCCCGCGCGCGACGGAGGGTTAGTGTAGGGGAGGCCGATCGGTCGGCCCGACCGGCAACTCGACAAGGCGCCGCCGTTAGACCCGTTGAAACCGACCTCACCCTCTCGCCGCCGACACGGCCGACGCAACCGCCGAATGCGCATCCCTTGCCTTCCGGCCGCACCGTCTCGCCAGCCCTTGGCAATGTCGTAATGGCCGCGATGGAAACCCGCGAAGGAGCGCGCACACCCGATCTTTCCATGGCGGCCGGCGGGGCCGCCGGGCGACGCGCCTTCCGGCTTGGCTTTGCCGGGCTCTTGACCACGATGGCGCTCGCCTCGCTCGACCAGAACATCGTCGCGACGGCGCTGCCGCGCATCGTCGGCGAGCTCGGCGGGCTCGCCCACCTGCCCTGGGTGATCACGGCATTTATGCTGACCACGACCGCGACCGCACCGCTCTACGGCAAGCTCAGCGACATGTACGGCCGGCGCCCGCTGTTCGTCGTCGCGATCCTGGTGTTCATCGCCGGCTCGGCGTTGTGCGGCCTGGCACGCTCGATGCCCGGGCTGATCCTGTTCCGCGGGCTACAGGGCCTTGGCGCCGGCGGCCTGATGGTGTTGGCGCAGACGGCGATCGCCGATCTCGTCCCGCCGCGGCAGCGCGGCCGGTATCAAGGCCTGATCACCGGCGTCTTTGCGTTTTGCAGCGTGACCGGGCCGGTGCTCGGCGGGGTGATCACCGATACGCTGTCGTGGCGCTGGATATTCTATGTCAACCTGCCGGTCGGCGCGGTGGCGTTGAGCCTGATCCTGGCGGCCTTGCCGCGCTCCGATCGGCCGCCGGTGCGCCACCGGATCGACTATCCGGGGGCGGTGCTGCTGATCTCGACGACCGCCGCATTGCTGCTGTTGCTGAGTTGGGGCGGGACGGCGGCGGCGTGGC
>DATMLF010000120.1:0-14713 GCA_035570595.1 Allostellaceae bacterium | reverse complement strand
CGAGTGCGGCGCGCCGCATTGTCTCGCGACGCTCGACAACCTGCTGCAACCGCCGCTCGAACGCGTCCCTGGGGCGCAGCGCCTGCCACAAAGCGAGGCACGTCGTCATTACGGCGAGCGCGGCGAGTGCGGCGATCGCGTCGTCGAGCCCGACGCCGGAGGGAAGCCAGCGGGCCGGATCGAGATCCTGCGGCTGAATGCTTTTCATAGGTCGAACCGCTCATAGGTTGGACCGCTCATATGTCGAACCGCGCCATCTTGTTCATGATCGTCACGCCGCTGACGAGCATTGCGAGCGCGATCCCGCACAGGACATGGCCGCGCGGATCATGAAGCAGCGGCCGCAGGTAGTCGGGAGAGGTCAGCATCAGCAAACCGATGACGACGACCGGCAGGCCCCCGAGGATCATCGTCGTCGCGCGCGTCTCGCTCGACATTGCGCGGACCTTGGCGCGCATCTGCCGGCGGCGGCGCAGCGCCTCGGCGAGGTTGGCCAGGGTTTCGGCGAGGTTGCCCCCGGTTTCGCGCTGCACGCTCAAGGCGATGATAAAAAACCGGAACTCGGGGGTGTCGATGCGTTTGGCAATGTCCCACAGCAGCGCTTCGAGGTCGCGCCCGAGCCGCATCCCGTTCTCGACCAGCCGCAATTCGCAGCCGACCGGGTCGGCGATCTCCTGGCCGGCGCCGACGATGGCCTCGCTGATCGGCAGACCCGACCGCAGCGCGCGGACCATCAGGTCGATGGCGTCCGGAAACAGCTCGGTGAATGCCCTGACCCGACGGTTGCCGAGCCGGCTCACCGCCAGGTACGGAAACCCCATCCCGAGAAACAAGCCGATCAGCAGGGCGGGCACGGTCCTGATCGAGGTCAGAACGATCGTCGCGGCTGCCGCAGCCCCCGTCACCCCGACCATCGTCAAGGCGTATTGCCCGATGCTGATCGCCCGGCCGGTGCGCGCCAGGCGCGCGGCGAGAATTTCGCGCCGCGGCAGCCAGCGCCGCGCGACGCGATCGATATTGGGGGTTGCGCTTTGCACCCGCGCCAGCGACTGGGTTGCGGCCGCGACTGGCGCGCCGCCGCCGTTGGCGCGGTCGTAGAGCGCCTTGAGCCGCCGGCGATAGCGGCGCTGCGCCATCTGCCCGACCGCGAGCATCAGCGCGGCAAAAGCGAGCAGCGCGCCAAACGCCGCGAAGAGGGCAAGCAGGTCGTCAGGATCGAGCGCCATCGCGCCTCCGCGTCACCCGCGACGCCAATGGCGCAACGGATCCTTGCGCCGCGCCCGTCAAATGATTTCCAGCAATGGCCGATCGAGACCGAAATATTCGGCGCGGGGCAGGAAATGCGGCCGCAAGCCGCTCGGCTTGAACACGCCGCGCAGCCGCCCGTCTGCGGTTTCGCCCTGGTACTGATAGCTGAACAATTCCTGCGTCGTGATAATGTCGCCCTCCATGCCGACAATCTCGATGACTTCGACGACGCGGCGCATGCCGTCGCGCATCCGGCTGATTTGCAGGATCAGGTTGACGGCGGCGGCGATCTGAGTGCGCACCGCGTGCGAGGGCAGGTTGATGCCGGTCATGCCGACCATGTTTTCGAGCCGGGTCAGCGCCTCGCGCGGGCGGTTCGCGTGGATCGTGCTCATCGACCCGTCGTGACCGGTGTTCATCGCCTGCAGCACGTCGAGCGCCTCGGCGCCGCGGATCTCGCCGAGGATGATGCGATCCGGCCGCATGCGCAGCGCGTTGCGCAACAGGTCGCGCATCGTGATCTCGCCGGTGCCTTCGAGGTTGGCCGGCCGGGTTTCGAGCCGCACGACGTGCGGCTGCTGCAATTGCAACTCGGCCGCGTCCTCGATGGTGACGGTGCGCTCGGCCGTGTCGATCAGGCGCGAGAGCGCGTTGAGCAAGGTCGTCTTGCCCGAACCGGTGCCGCCCGAGATCAAGATGTTGAGCCGGCAGCGCGCCGCGATCTTCAACAGGGTCGCCATCTCGGGCGAGATGTTCGCCTGCTGCGCCATCGTGTCGAGGGTGATGGTCTTTTTTGAAAACTTGCGGATCGAGATCGACGGCCCGTCGATCGCCAAGGGCGGGATGATGATGTTGACCCGGCTCCCGTCGGCGAGCCGGGCGTCGACGAGCGGCCGCGACTCGTCGACCCGTCGGCCGATCCGCGTCACGATCTTGGTCGCGACATTCATGACGTGCTGATCGTCGCGGAACGTCAGGTCGGTCAGCTCGAGCTTGCCGCGGCGCTCGACATAGACCTGCTTCGGACCGTTGACCATGATGTCGGTCACGGTCTCGTCATCCATCAGCGGCTCGATCGGGCCGAGCCCGAGCATGTCCGCGATCAAGGATTGGACGAGGTCGCGCTGCTCGGAAAAGTTCAGCTGGATCTTGGTCTCGGCGAGCAACTCCTTGACCCAGCCGGAGAGCTGCGCCTCGAAGGTGGCGCGCGGCATCTCGGCCGCGGCGGCGATGTCCATATGCTCGAGGACGAGCGGCTGGATTTGCGCCTTCGCTGCCTCGATCACGGCGCGGTTGGCGCGCCGCTGCGCCGCGGCGGGATCGGCCTCCGGCTCCGGCTCCGGTGCGTTCAGCAGCTGCTGGGTCAGCGCGGTCACCAGGTCCCGCCGTTCGAGCGCGTTCGCCTCCATGGCGTGGCGCAACAGGTATCCCTGGACCGCCGCATCGATAATCTTGGCGAGCTCGCCGCGGCTCAGCAGCGGGCGCCGTTCCGGCCGGATCTCGGTTTTGAGGCGGATCAACAGCTGCTCGCGCGCGGCAACGAGGCGGTCTTCGCGCGACGCAAAAGACGCGGGCTCGATCTCGGCGGTGGCGAACGCCGTTGCGGGCGCCGGCGCGAGCACGGCCGGGGGGCGGCGCGTTGACAAGCCCGCGATGCGCGCGTCGAGCCCGCTGTCGGCCTCGGGCCGTTTTAGAAAACCTACCATAGCGAGCGGATTGCGAAGAGGCGGCGCCGGGGTGCCGCGGCGGTGGGGCCGGCGACGAGCTCGGTCAATTGGCGCAGCTCGCGCACGATCGGGCTGCGGGGTGCGGCGACCGGCAGCGGCTGGCCGCTATTCACTGCCGCCCCGGCCGATTTCGGGTCGAACGAGATCGCGAGGTCGAGCGGTTTGCCGACCCCCTTTTCGAATTCGCTTTTACCGATCAGGGCGCGCTCGCCGCTGGCGCCGGCCTCGACCAGCCACACCCGCACCTGCGGCGCCTGCTCGCGCATCAGGCTTTGCAGGCGGATCGTGTCGCGCAATCCGGCAAGGCTGCGCTCGCACAGCACGACGACATGCGTTGCCGCCGCCAGCACGACGCGCTGCACCGGCGTAACGCCACGCGGCAGATCGACGACGACGCGCGGGAATTTGCGGCGCAGCTCGTAAAGCAGCATGTCGATCGCACCACCGTCGACGATCAGGTGCTGCGCCGCCGAGGCTTCCGACGCGAGGACGTGCAGCTTGTCGGTCAGCTTGACCATCGCCCGCTCGATAAACAGGCTGTCGATGCGCGAGGGCTGCTCCAGCGCCTCGCACAGCCCGCTGCCGGGCTCGGTGTCGAGCTTCAGCGCCACCGTGCCGAAATGCAGGTCGAGGTCGAGCAACGCCGTGCGCTCGCCAAAATCCTCCGCCAACAGCCACGCGCAGCCGACCGCGGCGGTGGTGGCGCCAACCCCGCCGCGGCTGCCGACAAAAACAAAAACCTGGCCGAGCCCGCCGCCCTCGGCCGGGATTGCCTGCCGCCGGTCGAGTGCGGTTACCAAAGCTTCGTCGGTGGTTGGCCGGATCAGATAGTCATCGGCGCCGGCGGCGATCAGGTCGCGGAACAGCCCAACATCGTTAACGGTGCCGATGGCGACAAGCTTGAGCTCGCTGCCGCCGAATGTCCGCGCCGCGCTGATTTCCGCGTTTGGCGCAGCTAAATCGGCAATGTCCACCAGCAGCAGCCGCGGCGCCGCTCCGCCTCGCATCCGGCGCAGCGCCGCATCGAGCGTGGCGGCGATGGACAGCTCGTCTTGCAGCTTCAGCTCGCGGATCACCCGTTGCAAGCGCTCCAACGTAGCCTCGTCGCGCAACACCGCGAGCACGCCCTCGCGCGCTGGGCTTGACGATGTTTTCGCGCGCGCGGCCATCATTGGCCGGCGGGGCCACCGCCCGCTCCGCTCGGCGCGCCGCCGCCCGAGCCGCCCTGGACCGGCCCGAGATCGGCTTCCGGCGCCAGCGGCGTGGTCTTGTCGTCAAGATAACGGTCGACGGCCGCGGCGGCCGGCTTGCCGTCCGCCGGCGCCAACTGCCGCGGGGCGACGAGGTCGCCCGGGCTCGCCACCATCAAGCCGAGGTTGACCGCGGTGGCGCAGCCGAAGTTGCTCGGCGGCATGTTGGTGAAATCGTTGGACCGCGGCATGCTCCAATTCGGGCAAGGCGGCAGCGTCACGGCGTAGCGCCCGACGGTGACGACGGCCGAATTCGGGGGTGTCGCGACCGGCGGGCCGGCCTCGGCCACAATGCCCGCGCGCAACAGCCGGCTCGCAACCGCCGCCTCGCGCCCCGCGGCGAGACCGGGCGGCCCCGCCGCGGCAATTGTGACGCGGTCGGCCGGCCGGGCGGCGCCGCTTGCAACAAGCGCGTCGAGCCGGGCGGCGGCGGCTGGTGCGAGCCGGTCCGAGCCTGGGGCGAACGCAACCTCGACGATGCGGGTCGCGCCGTCGACCTGGAGCCGGTCGGGCGCCTCGTTTTTTGTATATTCGGCCGCGCCCGGCGCGCAGGCGGCCAGCGCCAGCGCCAGCGCGAGCGGTGGGATGTGCCGGGTCATGACTGGCCCCCTGTCAATCGAGCCGGAACCCGGCGGGCCCGATCAGCCCGCCGCCGCCGGCGTCGAGCGGGCCCTGCGCCGGCGCCGGTAGGCTGCGCCGCCACGTATCGCCCCACAGCACCTGCTGCGCGTCATGCGGGATCTCGAAGCCGTCCGTCGGGGCGGCGGGGGCCGCCGTCGGCGGCCGGACGAGATAGGGTGTCACGATGACGACGAGCTCGGTCTCGTTGTTCTGGAACTTGTTGGAGCGGAACAGCGCGCCAAGGATCGGAATGTCGCCAATCCAGGGAACTTTGGAGATGTCCTGCTCGGTATTGTGCTGCAGCAGGCCAGCGAGCGCGAAGCTTTGACCGCTGGCGAGTTCGACCGTCGTCTCCGCGCGGTCGATGGTCAGCGAGGGAATGACAAAGCCGTCAAAGTTGACCTCGCCCTGGGTGCTCAACTCGCTGACTTCGGGGCGCACTCGCATGCTCAGATGATTCGCGTCGATGATCGTCGGCGTGAACGCGAGTTGGACGCCGAAGGTCTGGAACTGGATCGTGATTGCTGGGGCTGTACCCGAACTGACTGATTGCACGACCGGGATCGGAAATTCGCCGCCGGCGAGAAAACTCGCGGTCTGGCCCGAGACTGCGGTCAGGTTTGGCTCGGCTAGCACGGTGACGAGCCCTTCGGTGGCGAGCGCCGAGACCTCGGCCTGGACCGCCCCGGCGACGGCCTTTCCGATGATCAGCGTATTTGTCAGGGGCGTCGGGGCGTTCATCGTCTGAAACGTGACCTCACTGGTGGCAGCGCCAACCTTGCTCCAGTCGACGCCGATCTGCTTGAGGATGCTGCGGTCGACCTCGGCGATGCGGACGTGCAGATCGACTTGGTCAGGGGTGGCGACGGCGAGGCGGTTGACGACTTGGCCGCCCTTGACCTCGGCGGCGACGGCAGTCGCGAGCACCCGGGCCTTCTCGGCCTGGCCGGCGTCGGCGACGGTGCCTGACAGCACGACGTTCGAGTCGACCTCGGCGACCGAGATCGCGTTTCCCGGCACCAGCTGGCGCAGCGACTGGCGCAATGGCGACAGGTCGAGGTCGACACGCACCGGTGCGTTCAGCAGCACCTCGTCGTTGGCGTCGACGGCGTAGATCACGGTGGTGCCCGGCGACTTCGCGGTGACGTAGACGAGCTCCGGCGACTTGACCTGGACATCGGCGATGTCGGGGTTGGCGACAAAGACGGTGCTTGCCGGACGCGCCAGCCGGATCAGGGTGCCGCCGCCGGTTGTGAGCGAAATCGGCCGACCGTTGGCCGGGATCAGCACCGCCCCGCCGGGGGCGTTCGGACGGCTGTTGGCGGCCGGCACGGGTGCTGCGGCGGGCGGGGCAGCGGGGTCGCGGCCACGACCCGGCGCGTCGCCCGGCTCCGCCGCCGCAAGGCCAGTCCACCCGGTCCACAAAATGGCCCCGGCGAAGAGGAGGTGCCGCCACGCATGCATCACAGACCTCAAGTGCCCGGTTGCGACCCAGCGGATGTGCCCGAGTTGCTGTTCCCGCGCAATATGGTTACTTTACCATCGCTATAGTTATGGTTAAATATGAACGGCTTCGGGACGAGCCGGCTGACCTCGCTGTCGAGCACAAAGCCGGCGGAGCCATGGCCGTCGATCGAATCGGGATCGGGCGTGGGGTCCGCGGTCGAATCCGCGGCCGAATCAACGACCGCAAGCACCGCGCGATGATCGTCCGAAGACGCAATAAGCCCGCGCAGGCTCAGCGACAGCTTGCCCATGTCCGCGGCGAGCGCCACGATTTCGCACTCTTTCGGGGTCACCTCGAGCGTGACGGTGCGCGCGACGACAGCCTGCCCGTCCTTGTTGTCCGCCCGTTGATCGATTGCGATGACGCGGACATCGCGTAATACCGTCGCCGCCGCCTTGCGCTGATACCCGTTGCCGTTGGCGCCCTCGCCGGCCGACGTCAGACTAACCAGCACGTCGACCCGGTCGTCGGGAGAGATGAAACCGGAGACGTCGGAGGTCTGGTCGACCGCGATCGACACCGCGCGCATGCCCGGCTTCAGCAACGCCGCGACAACGCCGTGGTCGCCGCGCTCGACGATCTTGCTCCTGACGATCGGCTCGCCGGCGGCGAACGGCTCGCGCGCGACCCACCCGTCAAAGGATTTCTGCGGCCCGGCGCCGGAGACGACAAAGTCTGCGGCGATGGCGCTGTCGGGCCACGCGCGCCAGACGAGATCGCCGGGTTTCAGGAGCTGGCCACGCGCGATCGCGGCGCCGGCGACGAGGATCGACTTTTGCGGCGCTGGCCGCGGCGGCGCCGGGGCGGCGGCTATGGTCGGTCGCTGCGCCAGCCACGAGCGCACCAAGATCGCGGTGCCGCCCGCTAGCAGCAATGCGATCAAAAACAGAAAGACGGTGCGGCCGCGCACGATTTCCTCTCAGCGGAAATAAGGCGGGATCGTCAGGATCAGCGCGGCGGCCGCGATCGCCGCACCGTAGGGGATCTGAATGCTGCCGGCCGGCACCCCGCCGCCGCTGCCGGCCGGGGCTGGCCCCGCATGCCGCAAAGCCACCAGGCGCGGCCCAAGCGGGCTCAGAAACACGAGCGCCAGCGCTCCGCCGATAAGCGCGGTCGCCACCAGGAACGCCGGCAGCGCCCCGGCCCCGGTCCACAAAGCCGCCGCCGCGAACAGCTTTACGTCGCCGCCGCCTATCATGCCGCGGGCAAACAGAACGGCGCCGCCGGCGAGCGCCAACGCGGCCCCGGCGAGCGCGGCGAGCGCCATCGGCTCGGGCATCCCGCGCGTCCCCTCATTGTGCAGCAGCCACAGCACGCACAGCGCCGCGACCAGCCCGTTGGGGATCACCAGCCGCCGGACGTCGACGACCGCCGCCGCGACCATTAGCGCGGCAAAGCCGGCGAGCGGCAACAGATCGGGGTCGAACGCCATCAGCCGGCCGGCATCGACGCGGCCGCGGGTGGCCCGCGCCAAACCCCGCGTGTTGGCGCAGCATTCGAGCGCGCAGATTTGCGACTGGGCATCACGGAATCCAGAATCGTCGGTCTCCCGCGATGTTCGGACGGACTGGTAAAGGAGGGATTAAGCCGGCTGGCCACCGCCATGCCGCGCGCTGCTTGCCCGCTTGCGGTCTTGCGCGGAACCGGGGGCGCGCGGACGCGTTCTAGGCGACGGAACAGGGGCGGGGAGGCCGCCTTCGTTGGCGACGGCATCGGGCGTCATCACCGTGGTGCAGGAAAGCCGGTTTCAGCTTGCGCTCGACGGCGGCGGGACACGTCTGTTCGTGCTCTCGCGCCACGCCCCGGTCGACCCCGACCAGCTGTTGGCGGCACGCAATGCGCGAACGCACGTCGCGGTCACGTTTCGCCCCGCTGCTGGGCTGATCGCCGGCGAGGCCCGCGCCATCGCCGAAACTTCGTTTTAGAACCGGGACTTAACGACATGAAACAACTCCGCCGCCGTTTTGCCGAGCGCGCCGCCGGCTTTGTGCGCGACTGGTCGTTGCCGCGGCAAATCGCCGGCGAGGACCCTTATGCCAAGGCCGCGGAAAGCAGCCTGTCGCGCAACCTGCGGCCGCGCCTGGCCGAGGCCGACAAGGTCGGCACCATCATCTGCCCCTATTGCGCGGTCGGCTGCGCCCAGCTCGCCTACGCCAAGAACGGCCGACTGATCCATGTCGAGGGCGACCCGCGCAGCCCGGTCAACCAGGGGACCCTGTGCCCGAAAGGGTCGGCGACCTTTGGCTGGCTGACCAGCGAGAAGCGCCTCGACCACGTGCTCTACCGCGCGCCCTACGCGGAACATTGGGAGAGGCGGCCGCTCGCCTGGGCGATGGAGCGTATCGCGCAGCTCGTCAAACAGACGCGTGACGACACCTTTGTCGACCGGCTCCCCGACGGAACCGCCGTCAACCACACGTTGGCGCTGGCCTCGCTCGGCGGTGCCACCCTCGACAACGAGGAGAACTACCTGATCAAAAAGCTGTTCGGCGGCGCGCTCGGGATGGTGTGGATCGAAAACCAGGCGCGCGTCTGACACTCCTCGTCGGTGCCCAGTCTGGGCGCGACTTACGGCCGAGGGGCAGCGACAATGCCCCAATGGGACCTCGTCAACTCGGACTGCATCATCGTGATGGGGTCCAACATGGCGGAGAACCATCCGATTGCGTTCCGCTTTGTGTTGGAGGCCAAGGACAAAGGTGCCACGGTCATTCATGTCGACCCGCGCTTTACCCGCACCTCCGCGCTCGCCGACATCTACGCGCCAATCCGCGCCGGCAGCGACATCGCGTTTCTCGGCGGGCTGATACGCTACATTCTCGAACACGATTTGTGGTTCAAGGAATACGCGCTCGCCTACACCAACCTGTCGACGATCATCGACGCGCGGTTTCAGGACGCATCCGCGCTTGACGGGATGTTTTCCGGCTGGGACCCGGACAGTCGGTCCTACAAATACGATTCCTGGCAATACCAGGGCGAGGACGTGCCGGCGTCGCTCGCCGAGCATTATGTCAACACCACCGAATCCTTCAGCGAAAAGACGCGGCGCATGGAAAAGGGGCCGCCGCCGCGCGACCTCAGCCTGCGGCATCGCAACACGGTTTATCAGGTCCTGAAGCGCCATTACGCCGCCTATACGCCGGAAAAGGTCGAAGAGACCACCGGCTGCCCGCGCGCGGTGTTTCTGAAAATAGCCGAAGCGCTGACCCGCGCTTCCGGTCGCGAGCGCACCGCCGCGTTCTGCTACGCGGTGGGCTGGACGCATCACACGACCGGCGTCCAGATCATTCGCGCGGCGGCGCTGATCCAGGCGTTGCTCGGCAATACCGGGCGCCCGGGCGGCGGCATCCTGGCATTGCGCGGGCATGCGAGCATCCAGGGCAGCACCGACATCCCGACCTTGTACAACATGCTGCCGAGCTACCTGCCGCAGCCGCAGGCGCAAAAGCCGCATGCGGCCTTGGAGGATTACCTCAAGTCGGAGACGCCGCCGACCGGGTTCTGGCACAATTTCCCGAAATATGCGGTGAGCCTGTTGCGCGCCTGGTATGGCGAGCACGCGACCCCGGGCAATGAATGGGGGTTCCAGTGGATCCCGCGTATTGTCGGCGACCATTCGCAGTTGCCGCTGACCTTGGCAATTGCCGACGGCGTGATCCGCGGGCTGTTTGTGCTCGGCCAGAACCCGGTGATCGGCGGCAGCAACTCGACGCTGATCCAACGCAGCTTTGCCAATCTCGACTGGCTGGTGGTGCGCGATTTCACCGAAACCGAGACCGCCTCGTTCTGGTATGCGGGTCAGCCGGTCAGATCGGGCGAGCGGCGCCCGCAAGACATCAAGACCGAGGTCTTTCTGATGCCGGCGGCATTGGTCGGCGAAAAGGAGGGCAGCTTTACCAATACCCACCGGCTCGTGCAATGGCACGACAAGGTCGTCGAGCCGCCCGGCGACAGCCGCTCGGAAACCTCGTTTGTCTATCAACTCGGGCGTCGCCTCAAGGAGCTCTACGCGAGCAGTGCCGAGGAGAGAGACATGCCGGTCAAGGCGCTGACTTGGGACTACCCGACGCCCGGCGCGACCGAGGAGCCCTCGGCCGAGGCGGTGCTGAAGGAAATGAACGGATACACTTGGCCCGACCGCCGCCAGCTCGCGGATGTGAACGAGGTCAGGGACGACGGCTCGACCGCCTGCGGGGTGTGGACCTACACCGGGGTGTACCCGAAGGAGGGCCAAAACCTGGCGCGCTCGCGTCGCCCGGATGGACCCGGGGGGCCCGGAACCCATCTCGGCTGGGGTTTCGCGTGGCCGTCGAACCGCCGCACGCTCTACAACCGGGCCGCCGCCGACCCCGAGGGCAGGCCGTGGTCGGAGGCCAAAAAGCTCGTCTGGTGGGATCCGGACAAAGCGCGCTGGGACGGCAGCGACGTCGTCGATTTCGAGCCCGAAAAGCCGCCCGGTTACGAACCCGACTGGTCGAAACGGCCCGAGGGCATGGCGGCGATCGACGGCTCGTCGCCGTTCACGATGATTGCTGACGGCAAGAGCTCGCTGTTTGTCCCGTCGGGGATCAAGGACGGGCCATTGCCGACCCATTACGAGCCGGTCGAGTCGCCGGTGCATAACCCGTTCTACCGGCAGCAGGCGAACCCGGTCGCCAAGTTGTGGCAGCGGCCGGGGAATCTTTATCAGGCGGTCGGCGACCCGCGCTTCCCCTATGTGCTGACCACCTATCGGCTGACCGAGCATCATGCGGGCGGCGCGCCGACCCGTTCGGTCGCGGTCACTGCCGAATTGCAGCCGGAGGGGTTTGTCGAGATCGCGCCGGAGCTGGCCATTGGGCTCGGCATCGGCCAGCTCGACTGGGTCGTGCTGACCACCCGCCGCGGCGAGGTCGAGGCAAAGGCTCTCGTCACCGAGCGGCTGCGCCCGTTCGAGATCGCCGGTCGCCATATTCACCAGATCGGCATGCCGTGGCATTTCGGCTGGCAGGGCTATGCCACCGGCGACATCGCCAATGTGCTGACGAGCATCGTCGGCGACGCCAACACCTCGATCCATGAGGGCAAGGCGCTGACCTGCAATCTGCGCAAGGGGCGGCTGCGGCCGCAGTGAGAACCGGCATGCCGATTCATCCGCGCGCCCTCGACTACCCCGCGTCCGAGCTCGGCGAGATGATCCCGGACGAGGCCGAGCTGACCGCCGCGGTCAAGGTCGAGCCCGGCAAATCCTACGGGTTTTTCACCGACACTACGCGCTGCATCGGCTGCAAGGCGTGCGAGGTCGCGTGCAAGGAATGGAACCTGCTGCCGGCCGACGGCCTGCGCCTGACCGGCATGAGCTACGACAACACGGGCGGGCTTTCGGCGACGACTTGGCGGCATGTCGCCTTTATCGAGAAAATCGGCGACGGGGACGGCCGCGCGACCGCAATGCCGCCTTATCAGAGCAATTGGCTGATGATGAGCGATGTGTGCAAGCATTGCCACAACGCTCCCTGCCTCGAGGCCTGCCCGACCGGCGCGCTGTTTCGCACCGAGTTCGACACGGTCGTGGTGCAGCAGGACATCTGCAATGGTTGCGGTTATTGCGTGCCGGCTTGCCCGTTTGGCGTCGTCGAGCTTAGCCTCGTCGACGGCAAGGCGCACAAATGCACATTGTGCTACGATCGGCTCAAAGGCGGGCTGGAGCCGGCCTGCGCCAAGGCGTGCCCGACCGACTCGATCCAGTTCGGCGAGGTCGGCGAATTGCAGCACCGCGCCCGGCGGCGGGTGGACGATCTCCACGGCCTCGGCGTCGCGCGGGCCTATCTTTACGGCGCGCCGGACGGGCCTGGCGCCACCGGCGGCCTCGACCATCTGCATGCGTTCTTTCTGCTGACCGACGCGCCCGAGGCCTACAACCTACCGGCGGCACCTACCCGCGCCTCGAACCGGGTCGGCCCGACCCTCGCCGCCGGGCTCGCCGCCGCAGCCTGGCTCGCGTTGGGTGCGGCCATGCTGTTCAGGTGGCGCTCGTGAAGCCGCGGTCGACAGCCCTCCGGGCGCCTTACGGCCGCGACGCGAAATACGCCCCGGCGGCTTCGGCCGGCGCGCCGGTCACGACCTATTACGGGCAGCCGCAGCTGAAGAGGAGCCACTGGGGTGTGCGCGTCGCCCTCTATATTTTTATTGCCGGGCTTTCGGGTGCCGCGCAGATGATCGCCGCCGCGGCCGACCTCGCCGGCGGCGAGAGTTGTCGGGGAACCGTGCGGCGCGGGCGCCACATCGCCCTCTTGGCGGTGGCAGTGGGCCCGCCATTGCTGATCGCGGACCTGCATACCCCGCAGCGCTTCTACAACATGCTGCGGATTTTCCGCCGCACCTCGCCGATGTCGATCGGCACCTATGTCCTGTCGAGCTTCAGCCTGTTCAGCATTGTGACGGCGTTCGCGCAGCTGATGGCCGAACGCAACGGCGGCGGCTGGAACAGGCTTGCGCGGACCGCGCAACTGCCGGCGGCGCTCGCCGGGGCCGGCATGACCACCTATACGGCGGCGCTGCTGGCCGCGACCAGCACGCCGCTGTGGGCGGCGGCGCCGCGCGCGCTCGGCGTCCAGTTCGCCGGCTCGGCGATTGCCGCGGCCGCGGGCGCCTTGCAGCTTGCCGGCCGGATCGACGGCGACGACGGGGCGGCGGCGGCGCTCGACGGGTTGGCATTGGCCGCGGCCGCGACCGAGCTTGTCGGCGCGCTCGCCGCCGAGCGCCAATGCCGCCGTGCCGGAATTGGCGACGCGCTGGCGCTGCACCGCCCGTGGGGTGCGCTCCATCAGCTTGGTGCCGTCGGGCTCGGCGCCGCGGTGCCGGTCGCGGTCCATGCCGGAAAGCTCGCCGGCCGCCGCCCCCGGCCGCGGCTGATGCTGACGGCCGCACTCGCGGTGCTCGCCGGCAGCTTCGCCTTGCGCCTGTCGGTCCTCGGCGCCGGCAACGACTCCGCCGAGCGCCCGCAGCAGAGCCTGGGCTTCGCCAGCGGCCGGAACCGCCGATGAGCGGCGACATTTGTCTTCAGTGCCGGGACGGGGTCGACAAGCTCGACCATCTGCTCCGCAACCACCCGGCGGAAACCGCGGACGAGCTGACCGAGGCGGTGCGCTGCGCGGTGGCGGTGCGCGACCGGATGATCGAGCGCCGGCGGCGCGGCGGCAGCGATCCCCGCCGCGACGCGCGCTTGCGCCAGGTCAACGCCGTTATCAGCGCGATCGTGGCCGGCGAGTTTCCGCTGATGGGCATCCGCTGGCAGCGGATTGAAGGTGCGCGCGACCTGCTCCGGAAGGTCCTGAGAGAGGAGGAGGCGGAAGCGGCGGCGTCCGCGGATCGCCGACCCGCGTAAAGGCGCGGATGAAACTTCGCCGCAAGTAGGGCGATCGTAATTTATCGCTAGTCTTTGCTGCAAGCCCCGTATGGTGAGGAACTTGCCTGGTCGAAAGGTAGTTTGACTCACGCGGCGCTCACCGCCTTCCACCACAAGGAATATGGGGCATGGCAACCAAAGCGAATACTAAGGTCGAACGGAAGTCGCGCCGTTCGACGGAGCGGAAGTCGAATCGCGCGCAGAGCACTTCGGTCGATGCCTTGGAGCTGCTGGAGCAGGATCACCGGGAAGTCGAACAATTGTTCGACGAATACGACGAAGAAGGCGACGGCAAGCGCAAAGAACAGCTCGCCCGAGAGATTTGTCAGGCGCTGGAGGTGCACGCGCAGATCGAAGAACGGATATTTTACCCGCGGGCCCGCGAGGCGACAAAGGACAACGACCTGATCGACGAGGCGATCGTCGAGCACGGCAGCGTCAAGCACCTGATCGGTGAAATCGAGGCGATGCAGGTCGGCGACGACCTCTATGACGCGAAGGTTCGGGTCCTCGAGGAGCTGGTAAAGCGTCACATCCAGGAAGAAGAAGAGGAGCTCTTCCCGGAGCTCGTGTCGGCCAAGATGGACACCAAAGCCGTCGGGCGGGAGATCGCCGAGCGCAAGCAAGAGCTGATGGGCGAAACAAAGGCGTAGTGGCCCGATTTGGACCCCGCTACCCCATCGACGAGCCGTCCGACAAAGTCGAGCATTTCTAACCGCCGCCGAATGCGCCGGCCCAGGCTGGGCGCGAGGCGGCGCAAGCGCACGGGGCGCGCGCCCGCCGTCGACGGGCGGGGCATGACACGCCGTCGTGCCGCTCTCCCCTTTCGCCCGCCCACGGCGTATGATCGCGGTAAAGCTGGAGCATCGTGAAGCCATGGCGGACGGACCTCGCTACGACGACGACTTCTATGCCTGGACCCAACACCAGGCCGCCGTCGTGCGCGCGCTGCCGGTGACCGACAACCGCT
>DATMLF010000119.1:0-13157 GCA_035570595.1 Allostellaceae bacterium | reverse complement strand
GCATGCAGCGGGTCGTAGCCGTCGCGGCGGCGATCGAAGATCAAATCCTCGGCGATTTGCGCTTCCTCGGGCGGGATGCGATGCAATGGCATGATCCGCGAGAAATGGACGATAGCGCCGGTCAGCCCGCGGCGCAGCGCGTGGTCGAGAAAGACCGAGTTCAGGATCTGGCGCGCCGGCGGGTTCAAGCCGAACGAGATGTTCGAGAGGCCGAGGATGATCTGGCACTCGGGCATCGCCCGCGCGATCTCTTCGATCGCCTCCAGCGTATTAAGGCCGAGCCGGCGGTCGTCCGCGTTGCCGGTGCAGATCGTGAAGGTCAGCGGGTCGAACAGCAGGTCGGAGGGCGGCAGGCCATGCTTGTTGCAGGCGAAATCGTAGAGCCGGCGAGCGACCGCAAGCTTGTGGTCGACGTCCTTCGCCATGCCGGTCTCGTCGATCGTCAACGCGATGACCGCAGCGCCAAAGCGGCGCGCGAGCTTGAGCCGTTTGTCGGCGGCATCCTCGCCATCCTCGAAATTGATCGAGTTGACGATCGGCTTGCCGCCGTAGAGCTTCAGCGCCGCTTCGAGCACCGGGTACTCGGTCGAGTCGATGACGAGCGGCGCATTGACCGCGCCGCGCATGCGGGTCACCGCCTCGCTGATGTCGGAGACCTCGTCACGGCCGACAAAGGCGGTGCACAGATCGAGCGTGTGCGAGCCCTCCTTGACCTGCTCGCGGGCCATCTCGATGCAGCCGTCCCAGTCGCCCGCCTCCTGCAACTGGCGGAATTTGCGCGAGCCGTTGGCGTTGCAGCGCTCGCCGATCGACAGCCACGCGTTCTCCTGGCGCAGCGCGACCTGGCCATAGAGCGAGGCGACGGCCGACGTCCAAGCCGGGCGGCGCGGTCGCGGCGCCGGGCGCGGCCGGTCCCCGCCGAGCCGGCGCAGCATCGCGTCGAGGGCGGCGATGTGCGGGGCGTCGGTGCCGCAGCAGCCGCCGATCATCGCGACGCCGTCCTCGACGACAAAGCGCTCGAGCCATTGCGCCAGTTCGGCGGCGCCGAGCGGGTAGCGGGCATGGCCGTCGACCAGCTCGGGCAGGCCGGCATTGGGCTGGACCGAAATCAGGCCGGGCCAGTTTTCGCCGAGCCATTTGACATGCTCGGCCATCTCGCGCGGGCCGGTCGCGCAATTGAGGCCGATGACCGGCACGTCTAGGGCGTGGGCGACCGTCGCCGCGGCGGCGATGTCGGCGCCGACCAGGAGGCTGCCGGTGGTTTCGACCGTGACCTGAACCAGGATCGGGATGTCCTTGCACGCCTCGTCGCGGGCGCGCTTGGCGCCGTTGACCGCGGCCTTGATCTGGAGCGGATCCTGGCAAGTCTCGATGATGATCGCGTCGACCCCACCGGCGATCAGACCGGCGCACTGGATGGTCAGCGCGTCTTCAAGCTCTTGGTAGCCGATATGGCCGAGCGAGGGCAGGCGGGTCCCCGGTCCGACCGCGCCCAGCACAAAGCGGGTGCGGCCGTCATGCGCGAATTCGGCAACCGCTTCGCGCGCGATCTCGGCCGACAGCCGGTTCAGCGCAAACGCGCGCTCGGCAAGGCCAAACTCGCCCAAGGTGATCGGCGATCCGCCAAAGCTGTTGGTCTGGATCGCGTCGCAGCCGGCGACGAGATAGCCGCGATGGATTTCGCGGACGAGGTCGGGGCGGCTCTCGCAAACGATCTCGGTGCAGTTCTCAAGCCCGAGAAAGTCGCGCTCGACATCTAGGTTGCGCGCCTGGACCTGGGTCCCCATCGCGCCGTCGCACAGCACGACGCGATCGGCGAGGTAATCGAGGAAGTGGGTCATCGTCCCGAATAGCCCGCCAGAGAGCCCCTCTCCGCCGCCCTACGGGGGAGAGAAAGAAACCCGACGCATTCCCGCATCGTCATGCCGCCGCCGCGGCCGCGCGCGGCGCGCGCACGCCGAGCAGGTGGCAGATGGCGACGATCAGGTCGGCGCGGTTCAAGGTGTAGAAATGGAATTCGTGGACTCCCTCGGCGTGAAGACGGCGGCACTGCTCGGCGGCGATCGAGGCGGCGACGAGCCGGCGGGTGTCGGGGTCGTCGTCGAGCCCGGCAAAATGACCCTCCATCCAAGGCGGGATCGACGCGCCGCAGGATGCGCTGAATTTCTTAACCTGGGCGTAATTGGTAACCGGCAGGATGCCGGGCACGATCGGCACCGCGATCCCGGCATGCGCCGCCCGGTCGCGAAACCGCAGGTAGGGGTCGACATCGAAGAAATACTGCGTGATCGCCCGGCTGGCGCCGGCGTCGACCTTACGCTTCAGATTGTCGAGGTCGCGCTCGGCGCTGTCGGCTTCGGGATGGGTTTCGGGATAGGCGGCGACGCTGATCTCGAAATCCGCCACCCTTCTGAGCCCGGCGACGAGATCGCTCGCATAGGCGTAGCCGTCGGGGTGCGGCCGATAGGCTTCGCCGCCCGCCGGCGGGTCCCCGCGCAACGCCACGATGTGGCGGATCCCGGCCGCCCAGTAGTCCCACGCGACCGCGTCGATCTCGGACCGCGTCGCGGCGACGCAGGTCAGGTGGGCGGCGGGCTCGATGGCGGTCTCGTGGCGAATGCGGCGGACCGTCGCGTGGGTGCGCTCGCGGGTCGAGCCGCCGGCGCCATAAGTCACCGAGACAAAGCGTGGCGCCAGCGGTGCGAGGCGCTGGACAACCTCCCACAGCCGCGCCTCCATCTCGGCGCTTTTTGGCGGGAAGAACTCGAACGAGACCCGCGGCGGGCCGGCATCGAAGTCGCCGACCGGGTCGGCGGCAAGCCGGCCGCGCGCCGGGTCCGCGGGATGGGCGCCGCTCATCAGCGTAATTCCCCTTCGAGGAGGGCGGGCGACAGCTCGTCGGGCAGTTCGCCCGCGAACGGGCCTGCGGTTTCGAGCGCGCGCGTCGCGGTCCAGATCACGACGGTCAGCGGGTCGCCCTGCAACGGATGCGGCGGCGCCGGGTCGAGGTCGGCGGCGCGGCACCATTCGGCAATTTCGGCGTCGGCAAAGCCGAGCCGGCGGTGGGCATGCTCCTCGCGCAGGTACTCGAGATCGTGTGGCGCGAAGTCGACGAGCAGCAACAGACCCTGCGGCCGCAGCACCCGCGCCGCCTCGGCAATGACCGCGGCCGGCCGGTCGGCGTAATGCAGCACCTGATGCACGACGACCGCGTCGAACGACATGTCGGGCAATGCCAGCTGGTACATGTCGCCGAGCCGCACTTGCCCGTTGTCGAGCCCGGCGCGCTCAAGATTGACCCGCGCCACTGCCAGCATCTCGCGCGACTGGTCGATGCCGAGCGCCAGCTCGACGCGCGGCGCCAGGATTTCGAGCATGCGCCCGGTGCCGGTGCCGATGTCGAGCAGGTCGCGCGGGTCGGCGCGGGCGACGAGGTCGACCAGCGCCGCCTCGACCTCGCGCTCGTCGACGTAGAGCGAGCGGATGCGGTGCCACTGGGCCGCGTTCTCGCGAAAGTAGGCGGCTGCGAGGTCGGCGCGCTGCCGCTTGGTCGCCGCCAGCCGCTGCAGGTCGAGGGCAATCGTCGGATCGGCCTCGTCGCAAGCCGCCACCAGCTGGCGCGCGAGCACGCCGGCCGGGCCCGATCGGCTCAGCCGATAAAACACCCAGCTGCCCTCGCGAAAGCGGTCGAGCAGCCCGGCCTCGCACAGCAGCTTCAGATGGCGCGACACCCGCGGCTGGCTCTGCCCGAGAATTTGCGTCAGCTCGCTGACCGTCAGCTCGCCGCGGGCGCACAGCACGACAAGCCTCAACCGGGTAGGCTCGGCGACAGCGCGCAGGGCGGGCAGGAGGTGCTCCATCGATCCCGGTCTCGGCATTCGGCGTGAAGCATATAGAGATATCTTTATATTTGCAACCATCGTCGCGGGGACGAATGGCCGCGGCGGGCGGTATGAGCAAGCGCTTGCCGAAAGGGCGGATTTCCCGCATTTATTTCGCGTACTGAGGAGAAGCGAGCTTGATTCGCGATCGATCGATGAGCCTTTCCCCGCTGCGTCTGGCAGTCTCGCAACTCTTTATCTGTGCGGCGTTGGTGGTTTCTGGTTGCGCGACGCAACCCCAAACCCAACAACCGGCGGTCGCGGCGGAAGAAGATTTCCACGATCCGTTCGAGGACACCAACCGCAAGATCTTCGACTTCAACCAGGCGGTCGACCGCCATGTGCTGGTGCCGGTCGCGAAGGCCTATCGAGCCGCGCTGCCGGGGCCGGTGCGCGACTCCCTGCACGATTTTCTGATCAATCTGCGGGAGCCGCTGGTCTTCGCCAACGACACCCTGCAGGCCAATTTCAACCATGCGAAGGAAACCATCGTCCGCTTTGTGCTCAATTCGACAATCGGGATGGGCGGGCTTGTCGATGTCGCCGGGCGCTGGGGCATTCCCTACCACGAGGAGGATCTCGGCGTGACCCTCGGCGTGTGGGGCGTGCCCGACGGCCCCTATCTGGTGGTACCGATTCTTGGGCCGTCCGACCCGCGCGATCTGGGCGGCGAGGTCGTCGAGAGCTTTGGCGACCCGTGGAATCGGCTCGTCACCGGCCACCCGTTCACGCTGTACTGGATTCCATTCGTGCGCGGCGGCGTCGAGGGCATCGACCAGCGGGCGCGTTACCTCGACACGCTCGCCGACATCGAGCGGACCTCGCTCGACTACTATGCGACAATCCGCTCGCTCTATCGGCAGCGCCGCGCGGCGCTGATCCGCGGCGAGCGCAAGAACCTGCCGCCGCCCGCCGGCTTCACGCTGAACGGCAACCCGGCGCCCGCTCCGGCGGCGAACCCGTCCTCGCCGGCGAACCCATCAGCACCGGCCGCTGTTGTCTTCGCGGCGCCAAACAGTCTCGAGGTATCTCGCCAATGAAGCGATCACTGTCTCTGACCGCGGCCAGTCTTCTGATCGTCGGCATTCTGCTGCCGGCGCGACCGGCGGCCGCCGCCGCCGACCCGGCCGCGGTGATCACCAGCCTCGGCAACGAGGCCCTCAAGGTGCTCGGCAGGAATGTCGACCCGAATGTGCGCGTCGCCCGCTTTCGTGAATTGTTCAGCGACGATTTCGACGTTCCGGGGATCGCTCGCTTTGTCCTCGGCCGGTATTGGCGGCTCGCCACCCCCGACCAGCAACAGGAGTTCATCCGGCTGTTCACCAATTACATCGCGTTCGTCTACAGCAACGAGTTGGCCGAATACAGCGGTGAGACGCTGCGGGTCACCGGCACCCGGGCGGCACCCGACGGGCAATTGGTGTCGAGCGAGATCATGCGCACCAACGGCCAGCCGCCGGCGCCGGTGGATTGGCTGCTCGTGCCCGTGGACGGCGCCTACAAGATCCGCGATGTGATCGTCGAGAGCGTCAGTATGGCGGTGACCCAGCGCTCCGAGTTCGCATCCGTCATCCAGCGAAACGGCGGCCAGGTGCAAGGCCTGATCATCGCGCTGCGGCAAAAAACCGAGAGCGCCGGCCTGCGCTAGCCGGTCCGCGCCACCGCAGGTGCTGATCGCCGGGGGTGTCGGCCGTGGCCGCGGGCGAACCCGGCAGCCGCTCGGTGTTGGCCGTCGAGACGGTCAACAATGCCGAGGCCGGTGCGATGAAGCGTCGTTTCGCCACGATTACGGCAGCATTTGGGCTCTCGCCCTACCCGCCGGCACCCACCGCATGCCGGTTCGTTGAACGCGCTCAGGCGCGTCAACCGGTCAGGCGCGCACCAGCGGCTTGTAGCGGATGCGGTGCGGCTGGTCCGCCTCGGCGCCGAGCCGGCGGCGCCGGTCAGCCTCGTAATCGGCATAATTGCCTTCGAACCAGACGACCTGGCTGTCGCCTTCAAAGGCGAGGATGTGGGTTGCGATGCGGTCGAGAAACCAGCGGTCGTGGGTCACGACCACGGCGCAGCCGGCAAAGTCGATCAGTGCTTCCTCCAACGCCCGCAACGTGTCGACGTCGAGGTCGTTGGTCGGTTCGTCGAGGAGCAGCACGTTGGCGCCCTCCTTCAGCATCTTGGCGAGGTGAACCCGGTTGCGCTCGCCGCCCGACAGCTGGCCGACCTTTTTCTGTTGGTCGGCGCCGCGGAAATTGAACAGCGCGCAATAAGCGCGGCTGGCGATCTTGCGGCGGCCGAGGTCGATCTCGTCCTGCCCGCCCGAGATCTCCTGCCACACCGTGTTGCCGGGCGACAGTGTCTCGCGCGACTGGTCGACGTAGCCGAGCTTGACCGTGTCGCCGACGCGGAACGTCCCGCCGTCGGGCTTGTCGCGCGCGGTGATCATGCGCAGCAGGGTCGTCTTGCCGGCGCCATTTGGGCCGATCACGCCGACAATGCCGCCCGGCGGCAGGCGAAAATCGAGCGCCTCGACAAACAGCCGGTCGCCGAAGCCTTTGCGAACGCCTTCCGCCGCGATGACGAGGTCGCCGAGCCGCGGCCCCGGCGGCAGCACGATCTGAGCGGTTTCCGGCGCCTTTTCACGGCTCTCGGCAACCAGCGTCTCATAGGCTGACAGCCGCGCCTTGCTTTTGGCCTGGCGCGCCCGCGGGCTCTGCCGGACCCACTCGAGCTCGCGTTCGAGGGTGCGCTGGCGCGCTGCCTCCTGCTTTCCCTCGGCGGCAAGCCGCTGCTGCTTCTGCTCGAGCCAGCCCGAATAATTGCCTTCGTAGGGGATGCCCCGGCCGCGGTCGAGCTCGAGGATCCACCCGGCGACCTCGTCGAGGAAATAGCGGTCGTGCGTCACCGTGACGACGGTGCCCGGGTAATCTTCGAGAAAACGCTGCAGCCACGCGACCGACTCGGCGTCGAGGTGGTTGGTCGGCTCGTCGAGCAGCAACAAGTCGGGCCGCTGCAGCAACAACCGGCACAGCGCCACGCGGCGCCGCTCGCCGCCCGACAGGTTGGTGACGGCGGCCTCGCCGGGCGGGCAGCGCAGCGCGTCCATCGCGATCTCGACGGTGCGGTCGAGATCCCAGCCGTCCGCATGGTCGATCTGCTCCTGCAGCTCGCCCTGCTCGGCGATCAGCGCGTCCATCTCGGCAGGTGACAGGTCTTCGGAAAAACGCGCGCTGACCGCGTCGAAGCGGTCGATCAGCGCCTTGGTTCCGGCCAGCCCCTCGATGACGTTGCCGAACACGTCCTTGGTGTCGTCGAGGGCCGGCTCCTGCGGCAGATAGCCGACCCGCGCGCCGTCCGCCGCCCAGGCCTCGCCGGCAAAGTCGGGTTCCATGCCAGCCATGATCCGCAGCAAGGTCGACTTGCCGGCGCCATTGGCGCCCAGCACCCCGATCTTGGCGCCCGGCAGAAACGACAACCAGATGTCCTTCAATACCTCGCGCCCGCCGGGATAGGTCTTGCTCAGCCCTTTCATGACATAGATGTACTGGTAGGCTGGCATCTAATTGATTCTCCTAGTAGAATTTAAGAAAGGTTGATCTGTGTAGAAACTGTGTAGATGAAGGATTCCCATAACCGTTTGATTTCCTGGGGTAAATGGCAACCATCGGCCGTAGGCCCGTAACGTCGCAAGGCTGGTTGTCGAATTTCGCATGTGCCATGCGTCAAGGGTCGGCATTCGCCGAGCCCAGACGGAACGCCGTAGCACGTTTCAGATAAGGCGGCAAACGGCCAAGGTGAACGCCGCAAGGCGGAGAAATTGGCTTGTGGTGGCGGGTTCGCGCGACAACGGCTTCGCTAGGCTCCCCGATCGTCCGCCCTCCGTGCATCAGGCTCGGCTCCGCGCGCGCGAGCAACTCGCGCCTTCTCTACTACACGAAAGGGCGGGCCGCCGATCTCAGCCCGGAAACATGACTTCTAGCTGGCCGGCAGCCATTTCTCCCCAGATCGCACGAGCGGCGCCACCTCGACCGGAAATTCATTGTCGACCGAATATTCGTAGCAGCGGATATGGTCGGCCTCGGGATAAGCCGCGACGATCGCGGCGAGCGCCTCCGAGAGCGTGTCAAAATCGCCGGTGTATTGCACCCGGCTGTTCCACACCCCGCGCCAGGACCGGCTCAACCGCCCCACCGTCGCCTCGTTGGTCTCGGGCATGCGGTCGATATAGGCGGTGATCTCGATAGTGACCGGGCCGCCATCCCGCGTCTCGTCGCGGGTGACCTCCACCCGGAAAACTTGGTACGCCATCGCCCCACTTTACACCCTCTCGGCTCGGCTGCGGCAGATCCAGTCGCAGACCAGCGACCGTCTTGCCGGATTTTGGCGTCGGCGCGGGGATCGCGGGGGCGCCGACCGGCGGAGGACCGGAATTGCCGGCCGCCCGCATGCGTTAGGGTGGCGTAGCCGCTTGCGGAGGAAACGATGCCGGCCTTTACGATCGCGGTCGCCCGACGGGGGTTTGCCGCGTGTCTCGCGTGCATCGCCATGAGCGGCGCGGCGCTTGCCCAGGAGCAGGCCGCTCCGAACGCCGCCGCCGTGCCGCCGCCGATCTCCGTCTCGCCGGCTCCCAACGCGCCGCCGGCCGCACCGCCGGCGGCCCAGGCAACGACCCCGCCGGCGCCGCAGCTGAGCGAGGCGCAGCTCGACCAGCTGGTCGCGCCGGTAGCACTCTATCCCGACCCGTTGCTGGCACAGATCCTGATGGCCTCGACCTATCCGCTCGAAGTGGTCGAGGCGGCGCGCTGGGTCGACGCTCCGGCGAACCAGGCGCTGACGGGCGATGCGCTGACCGCCGCGCTGCAAAGGCAGGACTGGGACCCGAGCGTCAAGGCGCTGGCGCCGTTTCCGCGGGTGCTCGACACCATGAACAACCAATTGCGGTGGACCGAGGATCTCGGCAACGCCTTTCTCGCTCAGCAGGGCGGCGTGATGGCCGCAGTGCAGGACCTGCGCCATCAGGCGATGGCGGCGGGTAACCTCAAAGAGACGCCGCAATGCCGCTGCGTGATTCGGGTGACCGGCGCCACCGTCGCGATCCTGCCGGCCGAGCCGCAGGTGGTCTGCGTGCCGGTCTACAGCCCGCGCGTGTACGGGCGGTGGTCCTATCCGACGTATCCGCCCGATTACTTTTCGGTCCCGGTCGGGTTCGCCTACCCGCCGGGGTTTTGGATCGGCTTTCAACCGCCGATCGTCCTCGCGTCCTTCGGTCCGTTATGGGGCTGGGGCTGGGTCGACTGGGGGCGTCGCGATATCGCCGTCGACTCCGGCCGCTGGGCGCTCGCCTCCGGCGGGCGCGCGCCCTTCTCGGGTAATGTATGGGTGCACAACCCCGCCCATCGCGGCGGCGTTCCCTATGCCGACGCGGCCACCAGGGCGCGCTTCAACAGCGCGCGGGTATCCGCCCTGACGGCGGCTACCCGTGCCGGCGGCACCCGCGATGCAGCCGCGGCGGCGCGATTTGGCGGCGGCGCGCACATTGCCGCTGCGGGCGGCGAGGCCGGCCGTGCCGGCGGGCGTTTCGGCGCGGCCGCGATCCGCGGCGGCGGCGCCCGGTTCCACAATGAAGCGGCGTACCATGGCGCGCCGGCCTCGCATGGCGGCACGGTGGCGCGCGGCGGCGAGGGTTTCCATGGCGCATCCGCGGCCCATGGCGCAGCAGCAGCGCCCGGTGCCGGCCGGGCCGTGTTCCACGGCGGCCCGGCGGCTCACCAGGGTGGTCCGCATGGCGGAGCGCCCCATGTCGCGATCGACGGCCCGCATGGCGGCGGATCGGCTCACGGGCCGATGGGCGGCCCGCATGGCGGCGGCGGGCCGCGTTTCGCGGGAAGCCCGCATGGCGGCGGCGGGCCTCATGCAGGTGGCGGCCCTCGCGGCGCCGGCCCGCATGGTGGCGGCGGGCAGCATGGCGGCGGCCCCGGCGGCCACCACGGCTGATGTCGGCGCCGGCCGCAACGCTCGACCGAACGTGGTGACCGGGCTTCAGATGGCCGGGGCTACTTGAGCTGGTGCAGCAGTGCAGCAGTGCGGCAGTGCAGCGATAGGGGGCGAACTTGTTGCCGCGATCGCGGCGACAGCCGGCATCACCCCCCCGTGAAGCGGGGGTCTCGGCCTGCCCCCGGCCCGAACAGGAGGGCAAGCTCTGGGTTCCGGCTTTCCGCGGGAATGACGAAAAAAATAAGCGGGTGGGTGCTAAACGTCAGAATGGATGCGCTAGAGCACCGGCCCGGGGATGGCGAGGGCGTTCTCGGTCAGCCCCTTGGTGATGATTTCGTAGGCGTCGTCCACTGAATCGGTGCGGTGGAAAATGGCGAGGTCGGCCGCACTGATCGTGCCGTATTTGACGAGCGCGTCGAATTTGATCACCTCGTCCCAGTATTTGGTGCCGAACAATACGATCGGCATTTGCTTGCGCGTCTTGCGCGTCTGCACCAGGGTCAGGATCTCGAACATCTCGTCGAGCGTGCCAAAGCCGCCCGGGAACAGTACGACGGCCTTGGCCAGGTAGACAAACCAGAACTTGCGCATAAAGAAATAGTGAAAATAGAAGTGTAGTTCCCGGGTCACATATGGGTTGTCGAATTCTTCGTCCGGGATCGAGATCGTCAGCCCGACGTTGAGCCCGCTCGCCTCGGAAGCGCCGCGATTGGCGGCCTCCATGATGCCGGGGCCGCCGCCGGTGCAGACGACAAAGCGCTGCTGCTCCTCTCCGAGCTTCTTCGACCAGGCCGTCAGCCGCTGGGCGAGCTCCCGTGCCGCCTCGTAATAGGTCGAGAGCCGCAGCGCCATTTGCGCCGCTTCGATGCCCTCGCCGGCCCGCTCCGCCTCGGCCAGTGCCGCCTTCGCCGCCTCCTCCGAGACAAGCCGCGCCGACCCCATAAAGACGATCGTGTCCTGGACGTTGTGGCGCTGAAAGCGGTAGAGCGGCTCCAGATACTCCGCCAGGATGCGCAGCGCGCGCGCATCCTTGCTGCGCAAGAAGCGGGTGTCCTCGTAAGCCTTGAATTGGCGGCGCCCGCGCCTGCCGGTCCTGTCCAAATCGCACCTCGCTTTATCGTGTTCTCATCCGATGAATAAAGGATGAGCCACGACGCCCGACAAGCCGGCGGTTTTCGAGCATATTGACTTTGTTGCCGTCAACAGTTCGCGAGACACGGGGCGGCAGCCCTATGTTGGTGGGGGCGCTGCACCTCGGTCCTCAAGAAGATGACGGCCGCGATCGCGATCAGTGAGCGACGGCTGCCGCTTTTGCTAGCTTTCTGAACCAGTCGGCTTAACCGCTTAACCGTGGTTCACGGGCGGCTTCTTGGTACCGTCGCCCGATATGTCTGTGATTTTCGGAACCGGCTGATCGATACAGTGAAGAACTGGTCCATACCAGACTATACCCGACCGCCGTCGCGTTCGACGATCGCGATCACGCCGCCACCAGCGAGAGTGCCAGCCGGCCAATTAGAAGCCATGCACCGGTCGGGCACGTCCCACGGTCCGTCAGCCGCGGCGTCGGCCGCTCGCTCAGCCACACCCTGTTGGCGCAGCTTGAAATCGGGTTTCACGTTTGGGTGCCACGCAACATGGACATAAGAGTGGGGGCGCTGCGCGAAGGCCCAACGCGGAGGCCCGCGGACTTAAATTATTCCCGTCCCGTGGCCGCGCCCGACGCGTGCACTTGGGCGGCCGTTGCATGCGCCTGAGCGGCCGATGCATGTGCCTGGGCGGCTGACGCGTGCGCCTGAGCCGCCGACGTATGCGCCTGAGCCGCCGACGTATGCTCGTTAAATGCATCCGGCACCTCATCAAGCCGAACTTTTCGTCTGTTTTGGTCGTATGCCTGATCATCCGAATTCCAGTCAACGGCCCACGCCCAACCGGGCTCGCCGACTATCCAAGAATATTGGGTCGGTCCGTAAGGGCCAACGGAGGAGGAGGCAGCCATACTTTAGCCTTTCTGATGGTTGACTCGTGTGCAAAAGCTTCTATGGTAAGCTGTTCGTTATATTTGGATTGCTAATCGCAATCCCGATTTGCGTTGCCAAGTTTGTATACGCCGCCGGAGTCGTGGCACCTAGACTATTCTTAAGGCCAGAAGCATCCGGAACGTTTGGTCCAAATGTAATCAACAGGTCATGGGTGCGCGTTCGGTTAGCCATAAACAATGAGCCCGTCGGGTTTATTGTCGCGCGTTCGAGCTTCCAACTGGGGTTTACGTTGCCGCTCGTTACGATCTTAAATGTCACATGATGCGTTAACCCATTTTTGGATTATTATTTGCAGTTGGGAAGTCTCCAGTCAGATTGGTGAATACCGCACTTGATAGCCATTCATCCAATTTGAGATCGCTATATATGAGTAGTGAGCCAATAGGATGGTCAGCTGTTGCGTTATTAATCATGGCCTCTGGCTTGCAGGGACCCTGCGCTTGTAGCTCTTGGACAGTATAATAATAGCTGAGTATGTCAACTCGGGTGGCCTCGGATGAGGCATTTGCACCAAGGAGCAGAGAAAAGATCTTCATCGGAGAATAAAGACCTGATGGACTAATAGCGGTTGCCTCATCTATCGTGAGCGTTAAAGTAACCTGTGCTCCCCAACTATCAAGCCAGCTGGCGATGAGGCGCCCATTTTTTGGTTTAAATTGTTGGTCCTCGTACTTCACATCTACTACAGAATTTCTGAGTTCGCAATGAATACTATAAGCAATCGCCTGAACAAGTGCTGCAACGTCGTGACTCCATGGATTTTCTTGAATCTCGGGAACATAGGTGCCGCATCCGCCAAGCGTCAACGCGATGCTTATCACGAGAGGCAAAATGTGCTTTGTCACAAACACCGGTGGCCCCTAGTCATTTTTTGTAGAACGCCTCTTACCATACCCTACTGGAAATTGCAAGCATCACGATCGACACCAGCTACGACGTTGATCTGGTGATCGATGGCGACGACTGCCACAGCTACACGCAGGGCGACACGATCAACGGCCATCTGCGAGCGACTAACACGTACTTCTGGCTTTGGACGCTGGATCCCGAACCCTCGACTCACACGCATGGCACGCAGTGCGTGCCACCGTGCCGGAGTTATGGATCGCTTGCTGACCAGGGGGCAACGCCGAGCGAGACCTGGAGTCCCAACACGACCGCGCTCGACAAGTGCGGCTACACCGTGACATTGCGCGCCTATGATCGCGCGATTGTAGACAGCAATGAAGCGGTGACGCACTCGGCA
>DATMLF010000118.1:0-2139 GCA_035570595.1 Allostellaceae bacterium | reverse complement strand
CCGGTCGATTGCGCCGGGGTCGACGCGATCGTCAGCCAAGTCCCCGCCGGGTTTGCCTGCCGCGCGATCGTGCCGGTCATCGACCGCATCGATTCCTGGCGGCTGGGTGCGGTGGGGCTGTGGCTCGGCGCGGCCGGCGTCACGGTCGAGAGCGCCAACGCCACCCGCGGCGACCGCCCGTGGGTCCCGCATCCGCATGCCCGGCGCCGACCGCCGTCCCCCGCCGCCCAGGCAAATTAACAGCTGCTGCCGCTCGCGCAGCACCTGCCCAAGATCGACGCGGCGGCCGGGCAGCCCGCTACCGGACTGGCTGAGGCCCGTTGCAGCGCGCGGCCGCGCTCGGGCTAGACGGTAAAATATTTCGCCTGGGGGTGGTGGACGACGATCGCCGAGGTCGACTGCTCGGGGTCGAGCTGGTCCTCTTCGGACAGGGTGATCCCGATTTCGTCGGCGCCCAGTAGCTCGAGCAGTTGCTTTTGGTCGGCGAGGTTGGGGCAGGCCGGGTAGCCGAACGAATAGCGGCTCCCCCGATAACCCTGGTTCAGCATCGCGTCGGGGTCGCGCGCCTCCTCGGCGGCAAAGCCCAATTCGCCGCGGATGCGCCGGTGCAGGTATTCGGCCAAGGCCTCGGCCATCTCGACCGACAGCCCGTGCAAATAGAGATAATCCTGGTAGCGGTCCTGGGCGAACCACTCGCGCGCGGCGTCGGATGCGCGGCGACCCATCGTCACCACCTGCAATCCGATCACGTCGCGCTCGCCGGCGTCGACATCGCGAAAGAAATCGGCGATGCACAGCCCGCCCGGCTTGTTCTGGCGCGGGAACGAGAAGCGGGCGAGCTCGCGCCTCCCGTCTTCGGCGAACACCACCACGTCGTTGCCCTCGGCGGCGCAGCGCCAATAGCCGTAGGCTGCCTGGGGCACCAGGATCTCCTCGCGGATCGCGATGTCGAGCATCCGCGTCAATACCGGACGGAGCTCGTCGCGGGCCCACTCACGGTACTCCGCCAACGACTTGCCGTCCTTTCGATAGCCCCATTGGAATTGGTAGAGCATGCGCTCGTTGAGGTAAGGCACGACGGCTTTCGGCGACAGCCGCGCGATGGCGCGCCGCCCCCAGAACGGTGGCTCCGGCACCGGCACGTCGCGGGTCAGCTCGGCGCGGCGCAGCCGGATTTCGTCGAGATCGAGCGGGCGCAGCGGTCGCGGGTCGGCGGCGCGCCCGAGCTTGCGCGAGGGCTTGACCGCCCGGTCGTCGTTTTTGGCGCGGACCGCGGCAAGATGGGCGTCGAAATTGCCGGTGACGATCTTGTCCATCAAGGCGAGGCCGTCGAAGGCGTCGCGGGCATAGGCGACGCGGCCCGGCTCATAGGCCTTGACACAATCCTCCTCGACATAGCGCCGGGTCAACGCGGCCCCGCCGAGCATGACCGGCAGGTCGAGACCCTGCCGTGTCATCTCTTCGAGGTTCTCGCGCATGACCACGGTCGACTTGACGAGAAGCCCCGACATGCCGACGGCGTCGGCGCTGTGACGGGCGGCGGCCTCGAGGATCGCGCCGATCGGTTGTTTGATGCCGAGGTTCACGACCCGGTAGCCGTTGTTGGTCAGGATGATGTCGACGAGGTTCTTGCCGATGTCGTGCACGTCGCCGCGCACTGTCGCCAGCACCACCGTCCCTTTTTCCTGGCCCTCGACCCGCTCCATGTGCGGCTCGAGGAACCGCACCGCGGTTTTCATCGTCTCGGCCGACTGCAACACAAAGGGCAGCTGCATCTTGCCGGCACCGAACAATTCGCCGACGGTCTTCATACCCGACAGCAGGATGTTGTTGATGACGTCGAGCGGCGGCCAGCTCTCCATCGCGAGGTCGAGGTCGGCTTCGAGGCCCAGGCGGTCGCCGTCGACGATGCGCTGGGCGAGGCGGTCCTCGAGCTTTTCGGGGCGGCCTTTTTTCTCGGCCTTCTCGGCGGTGCGGTTCTCGAACAGCGCGATAAACGCATGCAGCGGGTCGTAGCCGTCGCGGCGGCGATCGAAGATCAAATCCTCGGCGATTTGCGCTTCCTCGGGCGGGATGCGATGCAATGGCATGATCCGCGAGAAATGGACGATAGCGCCGGTCAGCCCGCGGCGCAGCGCG
>DATMLF010000117.1:0-5033 GCA_035570595.1 Allostellaceae bacterium | reverse complement strand
TCGCGGCCGAACGCGCTTTCGGACTTGTTCATGACAAACGGGGCCCGGCTCATGCTCTCGACACCACGCGGGCGAGCGGCCGGGCGCCGGCGGCGTCGCCGGCCTGGCGGCTGGCGACGATCATCGCGACCGCCCCGTCATTGATCCCGGACGCGTTGCCGGCGGTCGTCACCCCGCCATCCTGCAGCGGGCGCAACCTGGCGAGGGCCGCAAGATCGGTCTGCGGCCGGGGGTGCTCGTCCTCGGCGACCTTGACCGGCCCGGCGCGCCCGCCCGGCACCTCGACCGCGAAGATCTCGCCGGTGAAAAAGCCGTCGGCCTTGGCGGCGGCGTATTTCCGCTGCGAGCCCGCGGCAAAGGTGTCGCAGGCCTCGCGGGTGATCTGGTAGTCGCGCGCCAAATTGTCGGCGGTCTCGGGCATCGTGTCGGCGCCAAACTGGCGCTCGATCCGCGGGTTCGGAAAGCGCGCGCCGATCGTCGAATCAAAGAGGCGGCCATCGCGGCCGAACGCGCTTTCGGACTTGTTCATGACAAACGGGGCCCGGCTCATGCTCTCGACACCACCGGCGACAAACGCCTCGCCCTCGCCGCAGGTGACGGCTTGCGCCGCCATGACGATGGCGTTGAGCCCGCTGCCGCAGTTGCGCTGCAGCACCGAGCCCGCGACCTCGATCGGCAGGCCCGCGAGGAGCCCGGCGTGGCGCCCGACACAGCGGCTGTCCTCGCCCGCCTGGTTGGCGCAACCGACGACGACATCCTCGATCTTGGCCGGGTCGAACGGGCTCTGCTCGACCACCGCGGAGATCACCGCCGCCAGCATGTCGTCGGGCCGCATGCGGGCGAGAGCCCCGGCATGCCGTCCAAAAGGCGTGCGCAAACCGTTATAAATATAAGCGTCGAGCATGGCGGGTTCCTCCTGCGCCTATCTCCATGCCGCGGCTGGCTGCTGTCAAGACCTCCGGCCGAACGCTTCGATGGGTGCCCGGCAGCAACTTTTCGCCGACTGCAACTTTCGATTATGATGGCGGCTCGTATTCGCCCAGAGGCTCCGCATGGCGACCGATCATCCGGCGCATTCGCATGTTTCGCACAGCCATGGCGCTGCCGATTACGGGCGCGCCTTTGCGATCGGGATCGCGCTGAACCTCGCCTACGTCGCCGTCGAGGCGGTCGCGGGCGTGCTGTCGCATTCGCTGGCATTGCTGGCGGACGGCGGGCACAACCTCGGCGACGTGTTGGGCCTCGGCTTGTCCTGGGGGGCGGCGGTGCTGAGCCGGCGTAGCCCGAGCGGACGCTTCACCTACGGGTTCGGCTCGACCTCGATCCTCGCGGCGCTGACCAATGCCGTGATCCTGCTGCTGGTGACCGGCGGCATCGCCTGGGAGGCGGTGCTGCGCCTCGCCGACCCCGTCGCGGTCACGAGCGAGGTCATGATCTGGGTCGCCGCCGCCGGGATCGCGGTCAACGGTACGACGGCGTTGCTGTTCGCCTCGGGCCGCGGCAGCGACCTGAACATCAAGAGCGCCTTTATGCACATGATGGCCGACACCCTCGTCACCGCCGGCGTCGTCGTCGCCGGCATTCTGATCGTGTTGTTCGGTTGGCTGTGGCTTGATCCGGCGGTCAGCCTCGTGGTTTCGCTGGTCATCGTCACCGGCACCTGGGGTTTGCTGCGAAGTGCCGTCGGCCTCGCCCTCGACGCGGTGCCCGAAGGGGTCGACGCCGCAGCGGTTCGCGCCCACCTCGAAGCCCTGCCCGGCGTGACGGCGCTGCACGATCTGCATATCTGGGGGATGAGCACGACCGAGACGGCGCTGACCTGCCATCTGGTGATGCCGGGCGGCCATCCCGGCGACGCCACGCTGAACGGCGTCACGCACGAGCTGCACGCCCGCTTCGGCATCGCCCACGCGACCATCCAGATCGAGCTCGCCGACAGCGACCAGGTCTGCGCGCTGACCCCCGAGCACGTCGTCTGAGAGCGACCGGCTTTAAGCGCCGGCCGCCTCCGCCCTCACCCGATCATCGCGCGGACAAAGGCGCCGCCCGATTTGATCGCCTTCACCCCGGCCTGCAGCTCCGGGTGGAACAGGTGCCAGACGTGGATCATCTCGGGCCAGATCTGCAGGTCGACCCGGACATCGGCGGCACCCGCGACCCCGGCGAGGCGCAGCGCGTCGTCGAGCAAGGTTTCGCAGGCACCAACCTGGATCATCAATGGCGCCAATCCCTTCAGGTCGGCATGGATCGGCGCCGCCAACGGCGCGCGCGGGTCGGCGCCGTTCAAATACAGCTGCGCCATGTCGAGGAGGCCGGCGCGCTGCACGGTCGGGTCGGCGGCGGCGCGGCTCGACATCGTCTCGCCGATCGCCTCCATGTCGACCCAGGGCGAGATGCACCAGCCGCAAGCCGGCTGCGCCAGACCGGCGTCGCGGATCGCCAGCATCGTCGACACGACGAGGCCGCCGCCGGCGCTGTCGCCGCCGATCGCGATCCGCCCGGGGGCGATGCCGCGGCCCAGCAGAAAGCGGTAGCCGGCAAGCGCGTCCTCGACCGCAGCCGGAAACGGATGCTCGGGTGCAAGGCGATAGGCGAGCGCCAACCCCGCGATGCCGCAGGCACGGCCGGCCTCGGCCACGAGATGGCGGTGGCTGTCGAGCGAGCCGATCACAAACCCGCCGCCGTGCAGATAGAGGAGTGCCGCGTCGCGCGCGTCGTTCGGGGTCGTCGTCCATTCCGCGCGCACGCTGTTCGCGCTCAGGGGCTCGACCCCGACATCGCCGGCGAGCTTGTACCCCAAACCGCGCTCGTCGATGTCGCGGCGCCGCTGCCGGTAGTCGTCCGAACGCGGCCGCGCCGCCAGTTTCGCGCGCAAGGCGCCGATTTCCGCGTCGCTCATCGTCGCTCTCCTCCTTCTGCGGTCCCGAGGCCGCGCCGGCCTACAGCAGATCCGCCACCGCCTCGCGGTAGCGCGCGATCGCCGCCAAGTGCTCGGCGGCGGTACGGCCGGCGATGCGCTTGTGGTTGTTGCTGGCATAGGTCGTGTGCACGGTCAGGTGGGTGACCGCGGCGTCCTTCCAGAATTGGACCTCGCGCCGCCAATCCTCGGGCCCGCCGGTGCCGGGCGAGACCCAGACCTCGATACCCATTTTCGTGGGGTCGCGGCCGGCCTCGCGGGTCAGCCCGCGCAACTTCTCGAAAGCGGCGAGCGCCGCCTCGCCCGGCGGGTAGGCGAGCGGCATAAAGCCGTCGCCATAGCGCGCGCATCGGCGAAAGGTCGCCTCGGCATGCCCGCCGTACCACACCGGAACCCGCCCCGAGGCCGGCCGCGGGTTGATGCCGGCATCCTCGATGTGGTGGAACTCGCCGTCGAACTTGACGTGCGGCTCGGCCCACAATGCCTGCATGACCCGCACCTGCTCGGCCGAGCGCCGGCCGCGATTGTGAAAATCCTCGTTGAGGCCGACGAATTCGACCTCGTTCCAGCCGACCCCGATCCCGAGCCGGAACCGCCCGCCGCACAACACGTCGAGCGAGGCCGCCTGCTTCGCCACCAGCACCGCCTGACGCTGCGCCAGGATCAAGACACCGGTCGCGAAGCCGATCTTTTGCGTGCACCCCGCCAGAAACCCGAACAGCACCAACGGGTCGTGATAAGGGGTCGCGGTCGTGCCAACCCGGCGCCCCTCGTGATCCGCGTCCGGGTTGGCGCCGAGCACGTGGTCGGGGGCGATCAAATGGGCGAAACCCAACCCCTCAGCCGCCTGCGCATAGTCGCGCAACACCGCGGGTCCGGTCCCGATGTCGCCGACCGGCAACGAGCACCCAAGCTGCATCTGACGACCCCTCCGCGTTGCTGCGCGACGGTATTACAAAACCCCGAAATCAAGCAGGCCGATTTTCGAGGTGCGTCCCGGCTGACGTCGAGCGATTGGCATGCCCGGTCACAGAGCATCCCAGAATGCCCGGATGCGGCGGCGCTGGTCGGCGCCGGGGAGGCGCCCAAAGCCGGCGGCGAGATTGTCGGACATATGCTCGGGATTGCCGGTCGCCGGGATCACGCAGGTCACGGCCGGTTCGGTCAGGATGTATTTGAGCAGGAGCTGCGCCCAGCTCGCACAATCGAATTCGGCGGCCCACTCCGGCAGCGGGCCCTCGCGCACCCGGCGGAGCAGGCTGCCCTGCCCGAGCGGCTGGTTGACGATGACGGCGACCCCGCGCGCCGCGGCGACCGGCAGCAAGTCGCGCTCGGCCGCCCGCGCCGCCAGCGAATAGCCGCACTGGACGAAGTCGATGCCGGGCTCGGTTTCGAGGATGTGCGCCAGCTCGGGCAGCGCCCGGTTTGTGTAATGGGTAACGCCGATATAACGGACGCGGCCATCCGCTTTCATCTGCCGCAACGTCGCGAGGTGGGTGCGCCAGTCGACCAGGTTGTGGATCTGCACCAGCTCGACGACCTCGCCGCGCAGCAGGCCCGCCGAGCGCCGCATCTGGGCGATGCCGGCGTCGCGCCCGCTGGTCCACACCTTGGTCGCGAGAAAAGCGCGCGGCCGCGCCCCGAGGTCGGCGAGCAGGTCGCCCGCCACACCCTCCGCCCGGCCGTACATCGGCGAGCTGTCGATCATCCGCGCGCCGGCGTCGAGCAGCCGCCGCACGACCTCGCGCAAGGGCCGCCGAGCGCCCTCGTCGGCGCCGACGTCGAAGACCGGCCAGGTGCCAAGCCCGACGACCGGCATCTCCTCGCCGCTCGACGGGATCGGGCGCGTCAACATCGGCAGATCGGGCATCCGCATCACTCCTCGTGCCGGGCGCTGCCGGACTCTTGCCGCATTCGCGCCGGACCCTCACTAGGGAACGTCTGAACCAGGGTTTGGCGCACGGACCGCGGTCATGGAGCGGTCTCCGCAGAGGCGACGGACGAGGGTGGTGCCGCCGCCGGGCGGGTTTGGCGCATCCGCGCGGAGCCGCGGATGGCATGGACCTGCTACACCTGCTGGCAACGCAACAGATGTCGGCGCGCCATGAATAGGTTG
>DATMLF010000116.1:0-7514 GCA_035570595.1 Allostellaceae bacterium | reverse complement strand
GCGCGCGACCGCGACCGACATGATTTCCTCGAGCATGCGCGCGACCTCGACCGATGCCAGCCGGAAATAGCGGTGCCGTCCCTGCTTGTCGCCGAGAAGAAGCCGCGCCTCGACGAGCTTCGCCAGGTGCGCGCTCGCGGTTTGCGCGGTGACGTGCGCGGCAAAGGCGAGGTCGCCGGCGCTCAGCGCGCGGCCGTCCATCAGCGCCGACAGCATGTTGGCGCGCGCCGGGTCGCCGAGCAATGCCGCGATCTCGGCGATGTAGGGTCCATTGCTCATGGCGCGAACATAGGCACCAGAACCGCCGGTGTCCTGCGCCAACGTTTCGGGCATGGACGAAGTTATGGTAGGACCGCGCGCCGGGTTCGCCGGCGGCCGGGACTTGAAGGAAAAAGACGGCGATGGAAGAAATCTACACCTTCGCGGGGAACCCGCTCGACCGCGTCAGCCAGCGTCGGCAGGACGCCGCCTGGATCGCCGGGCTGCTCGACGACCCGGAAACCCGCCTGCTGCCGTTCCGCGAATTAAAGCCGGTGGTCCGCGATCTCTCCGCCACAACACTCGACTGGCAGCCGGTCATGCCGTGGCGGGCCGCGATCGACGGCGGCGCCGCTCTCGTCCTGCTCGGGATCGGCGACGGCCGGGCCTATTTCGCGCTCGACGCCAGCGCCGCGCCGGCGGCGAACGGGGCTGAAGAGGCGACCGCCGACGTGCGCAGCCTGGCGACCGCGATCCCTGGCCCGCAGGCGGCGATCCTCGCCGAGGCGCGCTCCGCGCTCGATTGGCACGCGCGGCATGGGTTCTGCGCGCAGTGCGGGACCCCCAGCGCCGCCTCGTCGGGAGGTTGGGGCCGGCGCTGCCCGAATTGCCGGGCGCATCATTACCCGCGCGTCGACCCGGTGGTGATCATGCTCGCGGTCCGCGGCGAGCGCTGCCTGCTCGGCCGCAACCGCCGGCGTGTCGGCACCCGCTATTCGTGTCTCGCCGGTTTCATGGAGCCGGGCGAAACTATCGAGGAGGCAGTGCGCCGTGAGGTCCTCGAGGAGTCGGGCATCCGCGTCGGCCGCGTGCGCTACCTCGCCTCGCAGCCCTGGCCGTTTCCGTCGACCTTGATGATGGGCGTCTTGGCCGAGGCGGTCAGCGAGGACATCCGCATCGATCCCGAGGAGCTCGCCGAGGCGCGCTGGTTCGAGCGCGACGAGGTGCGGGCGATGGTCGAGCGCTCGCGCACCGACGAGCCGATCCCGGGTGTGGCGACCCTGCCGCCGCCGCTCGCGATCGGCCATCAGCTGGCGCGCCGCTGGGCATTCGGGGTCGACGCGATCTAGCAATCGCCGGGGCCCCTCCTTCGCATTTCTCGAACGGCGGAGGGAATGGTGGAAAGCGAAGCGCCGCAGCGCATTGCGGTCGTCACCGGGGCGAGCGCCGGGATCGGGCTTTACACGGCGCTCGGTCTTGCCCGCGCCGGGATGCGGGTTGTCATGACCGGGCGCGACCGCGACCGGACCGAGGCGGCGTGCCGCTTTGTCGCCGCGCGCGCCGCCGGCGCGGCGGTCGAAACCGCGCTCGCCGATTTCGCGTCGCTGGCCGCGGTGCGCCGCCTTGCCGAAGAGCTTCTGGCGCGGCACGGCCGGCTCGACGTGCTGGTCAACAATGCCGGGCTGTTTTCGCCGTCGTTCCGGCGCTCGGAGGACGGCTACGAGATGACTTTTGCGGTCAATCATCTGGCGCCGTTTCTGTTGACCAACCTGGTGCTCGACCGTCTCGAGGCAAGCGCGCCGGCGCGGATCGTCACCGTCGCCTCGCGGGCGCATCGGGGAAATCGCATCGACCCCGCGACCATCGCCGGGCCGCGCGACTGGTCGATGATCAAGGCCTACGGCCGCTCCAAGCTGTGCAACATCTTGTTCACCCGGGAGCTGGCCCGGCGCCTCGGCAACACCGGCGTCGTGGCAGCCTGCCTGCATCCCGGCGTCGTCGCGACCCGGCTCGCACAACGCGGCGGCATCGTCGAGCTCGGCTGGCGGCTGATGAAGCCGTTTATGATCAGCGCCGAGAGAGGGGCCGAGACGTCGGTATTTCTGGCGACGACCCCGGATCCGGCGCGGTTCGACGGCGGCTATGTCGTGGGCAAGTCGTTGGCGCGCCCCGACCCGGCAGCGCTCGACGACGGCACGGCGCGGCGGCTGTGGGAGGAGAGCGCGCGCCTGGTCGGGCTGTAAGGGCCCAAACCCGCGTTCGCGCGGCTTTTCCCAAACTTTGTTCCCGGTGGCCCCGCGGAACGGGGAGCCGAGGGGCCTCCGCCGGCCGTCGGCGCCAACTTTCCTCGCGCCAGGCAATCAATCATCCGATCGGCGCGATAACCGGGCATCGCCCCCTCCACATCCTCCCCTCTCCCCCAGTTGGGGGCGAGGGCGGCGTAAAGTTGACGAGGCGCGGGCGAGCCCTACTCGGAGCCGGTGAGGGAGTGAGTCAACCTGATCGGATCATGCTTTAAGCAAAATGAATCAAAGTTAAGCCGCGGGTCGTGCGGAATAATCGAGCTGTCCCAAAGTCGTAGTGTGTAGGCTCGCAAGCAAGCCTTCGGCGCGCAAGCGGGTGTCGCGTTGCACAAAAGACGGATGTCAAGATTAGCGAGAATGTGATGGAAATGCGGCGCGAATTCCTTGATGATGGGGTGGTTAACCGCCCCGCTTTCGGCCCTCGACGACAGCCCGCAGCAATGTCGGCAGTCGCGGCGGTTTTGCAGCAGCAGCCCTTTGTCTCCAAGGGGAGCAATGGCAATAGAGGCCGCCTCGATCGAAGCGCACATCCCGGGCTTGCGGCGCTTTGCCCGTGCTCTGGCGCGCGGCGACCGCGACCGCGCCGACGACCTTGTCCAGGACAGCCTGGAGCGGGCGTTGTCGCGCTGGCATTTGCGCCGAGCCGAGGGCGATTTGCGCGGCTGGCTTTATACGATCCTTTACAACCGGTTTCTCAGTGAGCAGCATCGTCAGAAGCGGCGCGGGGTCCACGACACTTTGACCGAGGCCATCGAATCCGAATTGCCGCAGATCAAAGGCGGCCAGGACGAGGCGCTCGAGCATCGCGACCTGCTGCGGGCCTTTGCCGCGTTACCGGAAGAGCAGCGAGCGGTGCTGCATCTGGTCGGCATCGAAGACCTCTCCTACGAAGCGGCGGCGCGGGTCTTGGGAGTGCCGATCGGCACCGTGATGTCGCGGCTGTCGCGCGGGCGCGAGCGCCTGCGGCAATTCATGAACGCCGATCTCGACGCGGGCGACGGCGCGCCGAGGAGAGGGAAATGAGCGCGGCGCGCGGCGACGTCGACGAGCACGAGCTGACGGCGCTCGTCGATGGGCGCCTGCCGGCGGAGCGCGCCGCGTCGATCGACGCTTATCTCGCCGCGCATCCCGAGGAACTCGCTCGGCTGCAGCAATACGAGCGTCAACGGCACGCGCTGCGACAGGCCGCCGCCGCCGACATCGGTGAGCCGGTTCCCGCCCGTTTGCGAGTTGCCCGGGTGCTTGCCGGCCAGCGCCGCCGGCGCTACTGGCAGCTCGGCGCGGCGGCGGCGGCGGTGGTCTTGCTGGCCGCCGGAGGGGTCGTCGGCTGGGCGGCGCGCGATTGGGGCAGCGGCGCGCCGCCGTCAGGCCATCGCGCGCAGCTCGCCGCGACCGAGCGCGCGATCACGGCCGACGCGCTCGCGGCGCATCAGGTGTTTTCGGTCGAGGTTCGTCACCCGGTGGAGGTCGGCGCGGCTCAGGAAGCCCACCTCGTTCAGTGGCTCTCCAAGCGCCTTGGCCATCCGCTCGTCGTGCCCGATTTGACCTCGGCCGGGTTTCAGTTGATGGGGGGGCGGCTGCTTCCGTCGGAAAGCGGGCCGGCGGCGCAATTCATGTACCAGAACGGCGACAACCGCCTCACTCTTTACGAGCGCTCCGACACCGTTGGCGACACCGCCTTTCGCTACAGCGAGGAGCACGGCGTCGGCATGTTTTACTGGTCGGACCAGGACTTCGGCTATGCTCTTGCCGCCCAGACCGATCGTCAGAAGTTGATGCAGCTCGCCGAGCTCGTTTACCGCCAGCTTTCGGGGGACGGCGCCAAGCCCAGGCCGCCGCCCCCGCCGGGAAAGGCGAGCTGACGCACGCCCGTCTAATGTAGCTGCGGTGGCCCCGGCGAAAGCCTCGCGAAACGCGCGGATGGGCGGGGAAGCGGCGTCGCCTAGAGCCTAGTCAGCTGGTAGAGCGCGAAACCGAGCATCGCGAGCCCGGCGGCGCGCGTGAGCCACAAGCCGGCCGGGACCAGCTTTTCAACCAGCACAAAGGCGGCGATCGCCGCCATCCACAACAGGCTCATGATCCCGGCGGCGAACATCAGCCCCATCAGAAACCAGCAGCAGCCGAGGCAATAAAATCCGTGCTCCACCCCCATCCGCAACGCGCCGGCGGCGCCCTCGCGCCAGTGGTTCAGCACGAAGTCGAGCGGCGAGCGGCAGTGCGCGAGGCAGACCGACTTGAGCGGAGTCAGCTGATAGAGCCCGGCCGCGCCGACCACGACCGCGGCCAAGAGCGGACCCAGCGCCTGCGTCTGCGGCGCGATCAGCGCGGCGCGCTCGAGCCCCCAATCCGCGAGGGTGGCAGCCGCGCCAAAGAGGCCCCAGGCCGCGAGGTAGCCGGCGGTGAACACCGCGGTCGGCACATAGGGCTGCCCGCGCTCACGCTTGCGCCGGTTGACCGCGGCGAAGGTCAGGATCATCGGCGCCGCCGAGGGCAGCATCATGCCCGGCATCATCGCCCACCAGAACGCAAAGTTCAGCGCGAAGTCGGCGGCGCCCCACGGCGCGAACGCCGCGGGCGCCATCTCAGCCATCTCAGCCATCGGCTGCATCTGAGCGTAGAGATAGAGCCACGACAGGAGGGCCAAGGCAGCGAGCACGGCGCCGATGAGGACCCGCTCGCGCCACGGCAGGCCGATGGCGGCGCCCCCGCCGAGCCGGGTATCCGCGCCTGAGGACGGGCTCCGGCGGGCGGCGGACACGGCGCTGCTCAAGCCGACCAGGCGAACGGGGCGAAGTGGCCGTTGTTGCCGCTGCCGGCGAGCGCGAGCCCGAGCCTGAAACCGTCGACCCGGAGTTCGTTCGCCCGCGCCAATGCGAGGCGGCGGTTTGCCGGATGGCCGGTGTTGTCGATGTAATAGGGCTCGCCGCTGCGGTTGCGCGACAACACGCCCTCGATCGCGAACGCGGCGATGTCGGGGATCCGGGTGCTGCGCTTGTGGCCGTCGACCGTAAAATCGATCGGCTTGAATGCGACGCCGCGAAAGTCGCCGACCAGGTTCTGCCGGATAAAGCCGGGCGGCCCGCCGGCCTCGCCCCCGACTATCGCGGCCAAAGCGGCGCGCTGCGCCGGGTCCGCCCGGTCGTCGACCACGCCGCCAAAAACCCAGTTCCCGTCGGCCATCACCCGGCCCGAGCGGATCACTAGCGCGAATTTAAGCCCGGCGAGCGGGGTTGCGCCGCTGCTGCCCTCGTCGATGCGGAACACCATAACCGCGGTGCAGTGGTCGTGAGTGGCGGCACCTTGCGGGTTTGTGTAGATGCACGGGCACAGATAGTCGCAATTGCAGCTTTCCATGTATTCGCCGCGCAGCGTCCATTTCTGTTCGGGCATTATCGGGCTCCAGGCAAGCGGGTTCCAGGCCGGCGGCTACACCGCGGGTCCTCGATCGGTGAAACGGTCGCCTGCGGGACCGGGGTCAGCGGTTCGACCAGTTGATCGGCGCATAGTGGCCGTTCCTGCCCGAATTGTCCCAGCGCATGCCGTGATCGGCGAAGGTCGAGCCCGGCCGCCCGACCGCCAGCGCGAGCTTGTCCGGTGCCACCGGATGGCCGACCGCGGCCCAGCTTTCCCCGTCGGGCCGCAGGCTCGGTAGCGGCTCGACCGCCATATGCATGATCCCGGGAATTTCGGCCGAGCGGCGCTTGCCGGCAATTTGGTACGCAATCGGCGCCTTCCTGGCGCCGAGGTTGATCGCGATCAGCGGCGCGAAGTTCGCCATCGGTCCGCCCTCGGCCCCGCTGAAAATGGCGCCGAGCGCCGCGGCCTGCGGATCGCTCGCCCGCTCGTCGAGGTAGACGGCGACAGTCCAATCGCCGTCCGCCATCGGCCCCGGTGTGTGCGCGACCAAGACGAGGTTGAGCCCGTCGAGCGCCACCTCGCCGTAATTGCCCCGATCGATGTGAAAGGCGAGCGCCACGTCGCACACACCCTCGGTCGGCTGCGCGGTCAAGGGCGCCGCCGGCGAGATCAGGCACGGGCAGACGACGCGGCAGTTGCAGTTCTCGAAATAGTCGCCCGACAGGCGCCATTCGGTTCCCTGGGCCATGTCACCCTCCCTCCCCCGAAAATAAAATCGCGCGATTGCGCGGCGCGGCGTTGCTGCGGCACGCCGAACCGCGAGGCTTAGGGCGCGCCGGCCATTTGTTTCCTGTCGGAGACGCGCTTGTGCAGGTTGCGCACGGTCATGTCCGTCAACCGTTCGTTGAGCATGAACAGCCGCTGACCGATCGGATAGGGGTCCTGCTTGACGACCTCGATCGGGCCTTTGAGGATTTCGTCGGGGCCGACGCCGCGGTCGACAAAGCGCTCGACATAGCCGACCCAGTTTTCGACGATCTGGGCCTGCTCCTTCAGGTAGGCCTTGGCGCAGGGCTCGCCGTGCCCCGGCACGATGGTCTCGACGTCGAGCGCCTCGATGCTCTTCAGCGCTTCGAGCCACTCCCAGGGGTCGCATTCCTGCAGCCAGCTGCGGCACCGGTGAAAGACGTTGTCGCCGGTAAAGACGATCCCCTCCTGCGGCACCAGCACCGAGGTCTGCGGCGCGGTGTGACCGGGCATGTGGATGATCTCGAAGGTGTGGTCCCCAAGGTTCAGGGTCAGCCTGTCGTCAAAGGTCAGGGTCGGCGGGTTGGCGGCGGGGTAATCGGGATGGCCGACCAGCCACACGCTGTCGGGGTCGGTCTCCTTGAAGCGCTCGCGTTTGTCGTCGAGCGAGCCGAAGGCATAGAGGTAGCGCTCGAAGCATTCCTGCAGTTTGAGCTGGCCGACGACCTGGGTATTAGTGAAATAGGCGTTGCCCGATATGTGGTCGCCATGCGGCTCGGTGTTGATCAGGTAGCGGATCGGCGCCTGGTCCTCCATGCGCTCGCGCCAGCGCACCGCGTCGATCGGCTGCTGCGGCGAGTCGATCATCACATAGCCGTCGCTGGTCTCGACAAAGCTCGGGTTGCAGCCGGCGAAATAGACCTCGGTGTAGCTGTGCGGTCCGACCCTGCGCATCGCCATGCTCCCTCGGGTGATGGGTGCGCGCGATTGTCGTCGATCGGGTCGGGAGGCACAAGGGCAGGCGCAACCGCGGCCGTGGTCCCGGTTTCGCGGCCGGCCGCGGCTACAGATCCGCCGCAGCTGTCGTCGGCAAGTCAGGTTCTCCCGGCCGTGGGCGCAGCGGATAGA
>DATMLF010000115.1:0-2311 GCA_035570595.1 Allostellaceae bacterium | reverse complement strand
CAAGGGGCGCCACTTTGAGGGTGAAATCGTGCTGTGGGCGGTACGCTGGTATTGCCGCTACGGTATCAGCTATCGCGATCTCGAGCAGATGATGACCGAACGTGGCGTGTCGGTCGATCACTCGACCATCTACCGGTGGGTCCAGAGGTACGCACCCGAGATCGAGAAACGGCTGCGCTGGCACTGGCGCCGGCCGCGCTCGCGGAGCTGGCGGGTCGACGAGACCTACGTGAAGGTGCGCGGCAAGTGGTCTTACCTTTACCCGAGCGGTCGACAAGCTGGGCAACACGATCGATTTCTATCTCTCGCCGACGCGGAACACGATCGCGGCCAAGCGGTTTCTTGCCAAGGCTCTCAGGGGGTTGAAGGATTGGAACAGCCTGCGGTCATCAACACCGACAAAGCGCCGACCTATGCCGCCGCTCTCGCCGAGCTGAAGGTGCGGGCGATCACCTCGCGCAGCCGCTCGCCGAATTTGACCCTGTCGGCGTATTCCGGGCTGAGCTCGCACGCCACGTCTTCGAGGCTCGCGCGCCGCCCGCCCGGCACGCAATCGGCCTTCGCCGCTTTTGTCAGGGTTTGGTGCTCGGCCTGGCGGCGCCGGTCAGCGGCTTCTTCGACCTGCGCGCGACGTACCACGAGGTCGACCGGTGCTCCCGGCTCCGGGTTCTCCTGCGTATGGAATTGCGAGGCGGCACGGCAATCATCCACCCGCGCCATCTGCCGGGCGAGCCGGCCGAGATCGGAAGCCGTCTCGGTTGCGACAAACAGCGTAACGTTTTCGCGATGGCGGGTCAGCGCAACATAGCTGGTCGCGTTGCGCCAGTGCTCGCTGTGGTAGAGGTAGGTCTGGTCGAGCGTGCGCCCCTGCCCTTTGTAGATCGTCCCGGCATAGCCGTGCCGGAATTTGTCGAATTCGCCCGCGGCGTCGCCGGCGACAAACGAGACGAGGTGTTCCGGTGCTCCGGCCTTGCCGTCAAGCGCGACCGTGACCCGGTCGCCGTCGATCGCGCGGATTGTGCCCACACCACCATTGACGATCCCGGCTTGCCGGTCCTCGCGGCGCGCCGCGGTACCGGTAAATTGGATCCGGTCACCTTTGGCAAAGGGTGCCACTCCGTCCGCCGTTGTGAGCCGGTGATCCTCACCGAGCGCCCCGTGCTCCTTGCGGATTTCGCGCAAGGCGGCATTGAGCTCGAGGACGTCGGCGTTGGTGTAGGCGAAGACAAAGCGGACCTTGTCCGGATCGGCCACAAGGTCCCTGCCCCACTGCCGCACCAGCGCCTCGCGGGCCTCGTCCTGCCCTCCACTCCAATGGATCGCCCCCTGCCGCGCATAGATCGCCAATGCCGGCAGAAACTCGCCCTGGTGCATCAGGTTGAAGGCGCGCTGCTGCTCGGCGTCGGACACCCGCACGACCTCGTGCAATTCGGCCTCGCCGTATTGTCCCTTGAGCGACCCGAACAGGCCACCGCGCTCGATGCTGGCGAGTTGTTTGTCGTCGCCGGCGAGGATCAGCTTGGCGCCGGCCGCCCGTGTCTGTGCCGTCACTCCCGCCAGGTGCTTCGTCGACAGCATGCTGGCTTCATCGACGATCAGCACCGTGCGGCTGTCCCAACGGGTGGAACCGTGATCGAGGCGATAGAGCTCGGCGGCGACCGTCGTTGCATCGCGGAAGCCGTCTTGCCGCAGGTTTTGCACGACCTGGTTGGTCCAGCTCATGCCGATGACCCGGTAGCCGGCGGCCTCGTAGGCGTCCCGCACCGCGGCGAGCGTCGTGCTCTTGCCGGTTCCCGCCTCACCGGCGAGGACCGCGACGCATTTCGCGTCGGTCAACTCCCAGAAGGCTACACGTCGCTCGCCGGTGACCTGCGGGTGCCGGTCGAGGGCGGCCTCGCGCTGCGCTGCGGTCAGCCCGTGCCGGGTGTCGCCGGCCAAGGTCGATGCGTCGCGCATGACCCAGGCTTCATCGGCGAGCACGGCGCGCGTCGTGTAGCGTGAGATCGGCGCCGTCTCGGTCTCGCGCAGACCGACGACCTCCGGCAGCGCTAAAATCCGATCGCTCAGCGATGCCCGATCCTGCGGATCGAAGATGACCTTGGCGAGCTCGCGGTTGAGATCGCCGCGGCTAAAGGTCGAGCGCCGGTCGGTCAGCGTCTCGAGGATCCGCGGCGGGCTTCCCGAGCGGATTGCCCCGCGCCATTCGTTCTCTTGCGCCCGCCGCTCCCGCTCGGCCGCCAGATCGATGATCTCGGCCGACACCGCCGCGCGCTCGTCCGCGATCCGCTCGCGCTCGGCGTTGCGTTCCTTG
>DATMLF010000114.1:0-3103 GCA_035570595.1 Allostellaceae bacterium | reverse complement strand
GCCCGGGCCAGCCCCTCAATCAAGGGCCTCAAAAACGCTCGCAAATGCGCGAACCCTTCAAACGACCCCCCGGCTTCTCAGCCGGCCGGCCGCCGTCCGCGCATCCCTTCCAACATCTCACAATCTCAAACAACACACCCGGCCCGGGTCGACCCCGGACACCCCAGGGTCACCCCCGGCACCCCGTCCGCAAACCCTGCCGCAAACGGGGCCGCGCTTATAACCCCCCGCCAATCCCCAAGTCAACCCCATTCCATACCCAGTTACCTCACTCTTTGCGATGTCGCCGGTCAGACGGCGTCGGCACCGTAATACAAGATAACGGTGTGCTTTGCCTCGGCAAAAAACAGCCAGCGTTCGACGACCAGGCCCAGCGCCGCGCCGGCGAGGCCGACCGCGGCCGCCACCGCGCCCGGCGCACCGGGCAGCACGAGGGCGAACAAGCTTGCGAATGCCGGGAGCGCAAAGCCGCTCAACCGCACGATCCGGCGCAGCCGTCGCGCGTGCTTGCGGGCAACCTGAAACCCCATTTCCTTTAGGAGGTAATTTTCCTCGGTATGCGGGTTCTCAAACCGGCGCACCCGGCCGCGGCTGCCGAGCGCGGTCGCGCTCGCCACCGTGCTAGGCGCCGAGGTGGTGTCGATGAACAGCCAATAGCGCTCCTTGACCCACCAGGCGAGCAAGACGACCAGCAACGTGACCACGGCGAGCCTGCCGGCGTGCCGCACCCACAAACGGACGAGAAAATCGAGCACCAGCAGCCCGCCCATCAGGCCGAGGGCGAGATACCCTGGCACGACCCAGCCGTTGTGCCATTGATGCACCGGCTTTAGCGAGGCGTAGATCATGCCGGTGCAATAGACCGTGATCGCGGCGAGCACCGCGGCAATGATCCCGCACAGGCCGACAAACCCTTGCGTCGCGCCAAAAAACACCCAGCCGATCCCGAAAACCGCGGTCGGCACAAAGGTCAGCAGCGAGAACACCCCCTCGCGCGACAGCCACGACGAGCGCCACTGCGAGAAGGCGCGCCAGGCCCGCTCCGGACGGCCGAGATGTAGGACCGACGAGCCGAGCCCGGCCGCGGCGAGGCCAATCGCCACGGCAAGCGCGACAAACGCGAACCAGCCGCTGCCCGGCAGCAGCCCCAGCGGCGCGCCGAGCCCGAGCAACAGCAAGAGCGCGAAGCCGGCGCCGGACGCGGTCGTGAAAAAGACGATCGAGAGCGCGGGATGCATTCCGCCGGCCCACCGAGCCGCCGCTCAGCGCGACAGCAGCCGGTCGACCCAGCGCAGCAGCCGGCCGGCGGAGGGCTCCGGAGCGGAGGGCGCAGCCGCGGGCGGCGTCGGGTTGCGCGCCATGCGGCCCGGTCGCGGCGGCAGGTACTTGTTGACCGGCTTGTAGCCGAGCTCGGGCATCAAGTCGCGTCCGCGGCGCTCGTGCACCAATTGCGAAACAGCGGAATCGGGGTCGCCGAGATCGCCAAAATGCCGGGCGTTGACCGGGCACACCATGACGCAGGCCGGCTGACGGTCCGGCTCGGCGAGATGGTCGTTGTAAATGCGGTCGATGCACAACGTGCACTTTTTCATCACGCCGGCATCGGTGTCGAACTCGCGCGCGCCATAGGGGCAGGCCCACGAGCACAGCTTGCAGCCGATGCAGATCGCCTCGTCGACAAGCACGATGCCGTCCTCGGCGCGCTTGTAGGAGGCGCCGGTCGGACAGACAGTGACGCAGGCGGGCTCCTCGCAATGCAGGCATGATTTCGGGAAGTGGATCGTGCGGGCACCCTCGCCGTCGCCCTCCTCGAACGAGTGGATGCGGTTGAACCACACCCCCCACGCGCCCTCGCCATAAGGATCGAAGTCGGGCAGCGGCGCCGAGTGTCCGCCGGTGTTCCATTCCTTGCACGCGGTGGCGCAGGCATGGCAGCCGACGCAGATGTCGAGGTCGATGACCAGGCCGAGCTTTTTCTGGCCCGGCAACTGCCGCGGGAGCGAGGTCACGAGGCGGCCCGGCGCCGGTGGCCATCGCCGCCGTACCGCAAGATCGTCGGCGGCGGAGCAAGCGACGGCGGATGCCCGATCGCCGGGAAGCAGGGCGCGCTGGCACCGGCTTCGAGCGGCGGCGCGCGCTCGACCCGCACCCGCAAATCATACCACGCGGCCTGCCCGGTGACCGGGTCGGCGTTCGAATACGAATAGCCGCCGTCGGCGGGCAGCAATTCCGAGATCAGGTGGTTCAGCAGAAACCCCTTGCGGAATTCGGGTGCGTCGAGATCGAGGCCCCAGGCGCCGGCGCGCTTGCCGATCGCGTTCCAAGTCCACACCGTAGCGGGGTTGACACCGTCCATCAGCCGCGTCGGCACGCGGATGCGCCCGTGATGGCTCGTCACCCACACCCAGTCGTCTTCATCCAGGCCGAGCGCCCGCCCGGTTTGCCGGTTTATGTAGAGCCGGTTGTAGCCGAGGATTTGCCGCAGCCAAGCATTCTGTGAGTGCCAGGAATGGTACATCTGCATCGGCCGCTGGGTCAGCGCGTGCAGCGGGAACTCCTCGCGGTCGACCCGCGCCTCCTCGAACGGCATGTACCAAAACGGTAGCGGGTCGAAATAGGTTGCGATGCGCTCGCGATGCTCCGCGGGCGGCAGCACCGCCCCGTGGCCTTGGCCGGCGAGACGAAACCGCTGCAACGGCTCGACATAGAGCTGCAGGACGATCGGCTGCGCCGCGTCGACCAGCCCCATCGCGACCGCGGTTTCGAGGTAGGCCTTGTTGGCGTGCTTGAAATAGAGCTGGTCCGGCGGGAGCTGGTGTTTCCAGAAGCAGCCGTTGGCGACGTATCGCTCGAGCTGACGCGGGTTTGGCGCGCCGCGTCCGCCAAGCTCGCCGGCGCCGCCCCGCCACCCGGCCAAGGGTCCGATCCCCGGCCGCCGCTCGTGGTTGACAATGTAGTCCGGGTAGCCGCCGCGATAGCGCGGCTCGCCTTCAGGCGTCGTAAATCCCGGAAGGTCCAGCTTTGCGCCGATGTCGATCAGGACGTCCTGAAACGGGCGGACGTCGCGGTCGGGCTCGACGACCGGCTGGCGGATCGCGTCGGC
>DATMLF010000113.1:0-8369 GCA_035570595.1 Allostellaceae bacterium | reverse complement strand
CCGGACGATCGACTGCAAGCGCCCCCGATCCGCCGCCGTAACCTCGATGCTGATCCCCTTGCGCATGCCGCATCATCGCACCGCAGACCCCACCGGACAACCGGTTTCCGGACTCTTCCGTCAGGTGCTATCCACTAGCGCTAGAGGTACCCGGCTCGTGTCGACGGTGATCCAGCGCCTCCCCCAAAATTCGGATACGAAGGCTGTAGTACCAGAGCCACAAGTCGGATCTAAGACCAGGTCTCCAGGGTCCGTTGCCATAAGAATGCATCGAGCAACAACCTTCGGAAGCGTCCAAACTACGTATGCTTTCTCATCGCCAAATCCACTGATCTGCGTATCGGACCAGTTATTCGTTAAGGGAGTAACAGGGTAGTCGGCGAGATAGTTGATAAACCGTAGTGTTTTACCTTGAGCAATAAGCCGATCTCGCATCGCCAATCGAGCCAATCCTTGCCTAGTTGTCTTCCAATGATTATTTCCCGCAGGTTCGTATGTCTGCTCGTTCCAGACAAACGGTTGGTCGGTCGCGGACTTACCCTCTGAAAAGAGCGGATAGGGCTGAAAAATCTTGGAGCCTGGTGGAATCGTCCAGTGACGCTTCTCTTCTGCCGTCAGCGGGCGCCTATTGCCGCCCTGCTCTTCAATCCACGTGTAATTCGTTGCTCCCTCTTGGCCCGGTACCTTGTTCAAGAATAGCTGGCGATATTTAAGGTGTTCCTTGTCTCTCGCGTACATCAGAAGATAATCAGACACCGACGCCAATAGCGAGCTACTTTGACCACCAGTTTTCCTGAAGGAGATGATCTGGCAGAAGTTTTCGGCTCCGAAAACTTCGTCCAAGAGTTCTCTGACGGTGTGGACGTTATCATCGCTGATCTGCACAAAGATGCTGCCGCTGGGGTGCAACAGATCGCGCGCCAATAAGAGCCGGTCGCGCAGATAGGTCAGGTAGGAGTGCAGGCCGAGTTCCCAGGTGTCCCGATAGGCTTTGACCATCTCGGGCTCGCGGGTCATGTCGGCATCGTCGTTGTGGGTGACGTCGCGCTTTCTGACAAAGGGCTAGAAATTCGAGCCAAAGCGCACGCCATAGGGCGGGTCGATGTAGATCATCTGCACCTGGCCGCCGAGGCCTTCGTAATGCAGCAATGAATTCATCACGACGAGCGAGTCGCCGAGGATCATGCGGTTGACCCATTTGTCGCGGTACTCGTACGCCTTCAGCACCTGGTCGGCGATCGGGTGCTGCGGGTCGCCGAACATCTCGAACATGCCGAATTGCGGGCCCATCGCCTCCTTGGTGTGGCCTTTCAGGGTCTCGACGATCGCCATCGTCGACAGCCGTTCGTGCACGAACAAGGGCAGGGTCGGCACGTCGAACGACAGCCGCTCGGCCTTGCCCGCCCAATTCAGAAACGCCGCCCGAGCCGCTTCAATTGCGCTATCGCGTCATGCAATCCATGGCAATTCGCCAGCACATGGCCGTCGGCGCCGCGGAACTCGCGCGGACTGCCGAAATCATGCGGCGGCGCCAGGCGCGCGGCCTCGTCGATACAGGCGATCAGCCATTCGCCCTGCTCGCGGGTGCTGTTTTGCCCGTCCCAGTCGAGCGCCGGCGCTAATGACGAATCATAGCGGTAGGTGGCGGGCGGCTTCTTTTTGCGGAATTGCGGCTGGGTTCCGACCTCGGGCCGCAACGCCAGATCGGCTTGCGGATGATTATAATTTCCGGTGCGCGCGGACCGCGCGGCACTGCGCGCCATATGCGTCCCCCGTTCGTTCGCCTGCCTGGTTTCGGTTGTAAAGGCGACTGATAAAGAAAGTCATGCGCAAAAAGCCGTCCGCCGGCGCGACGTTAGCTTTCTCGCCATAATTTTGCGCTATCGGGTGATGTCGCGGGCGTGGCGGCGCCGGGGGACGGATGCGAGAAAAGAGTGCTGGCTGCGGCGGTTTGGCGCCAGCCCGCCTCCGCGAGTATTCCCGTGAATTCCCGGTTCGGCAGGAAAAATTCCCGGTTATCCGGGCGCCGAGTTTCTCCTATCGTATTGACTTTGTTGTGTGATTGGGGTTGGCGGCAGCAAACTTCCCAGTTGTTTCCCGGTTATGCGGGAATTGGCCTTGTCGACCGGGGGCGGCCGGGTCGCCGGCCGGGATCTCGGTGGTGCCGAGGGCGTCGGCGAGGCGGTGGGTGGCGCTGCCGGGCCGGAGCGGCCGGGGCTGGCCGGCGGCGGGCGCCCAACCGGTCAAATAGAGGATCTCGAACGTCGCCGGGATTCGGCCGTCGGGCAGCGCGAACCGCTCGGCGTAGATCATGCCGGCGCGCGCCAGGGTGGCGCGGCGCAAGCCGGTGCGCCGGCGCGCCGAGAGCGCGTTGGTCTCGCCCATATGGCGCAGGTCGCGCAGCAGCGCCCAGAGGTCGGGGTAGGTGACGGTGATCCGGTCGAGGTCGGCGATCGGCATCGCAAACCCGGCGCGCTGCAACAGTGCGGCGGCGTCGGCGAGGTCGGCGGTCGGCGACACCCGCGGGCTCGCACCGCCCTCCTCGGCAAGCTCGGCCTCGATTAGCGCCGTCCTCAGCTCGACGAGGGTGGCGCCGCCCAGCATCGCCGCGAGCAGCAGCCCGTCGGGCTTCAGCGCGCGGCGCAGCTGGACCAAGGCGCCCGGCAGGTCGCCGACCCAGTGCAATGCCAGGGCGCTGACCGCGAGGTCGAAGCTGTGGTCGGCAAAGGGCGGCAGCTCCGGGTCGGCCGCGACCCGCCAGCCGAGGGCTCGCGCCAGCAGGGCAGGGGCGGGCTCGGCGGCGACGACGCGCTCGGTCCCTTGCCGCGACGCGAGCAGGCGCGACAAGCCGCCGGCATGGCTGCCGAGGTCGAGGACGACGCCAAACCGCCGGCCGACATCGTCAAGCCGCTCGGTCAGCCGCGCCGCGACCTCGGCGTGCAGAAACTCGGCGCATCCCAGCCGTGCCGCGCGCTCGCGGTGGAGCCGCCAGGCGCGCCGGTCGAACATAGGCGCCGCCCCCGGGCTCTCGGGAGGCGCCGGGTCGGTCGGGCCGCGGCGGGTTGACGCGTCGGGCATAGGCTGATCATGTGCGGCGATGGCAGCCGCGGCAACCCTTCCCGCCAAAGCGCTGACCCAGCTGCGCCGCGTCGGCCGCGGGCTGGTCGATGTCGCGCTGCCGCCGCGCTGCCTCGCCTGCGGCGAGATCGTCGAGGAGCCCGACGCGCTGTGCGGCCGGTGCTGGGGTGGGATCACGTTCTTCGCGCCGCCGTGGTGCGCCGGCTGCGGGCTGCCGTTTGCCCACCCGATGGACGAGGGCGCGGTGTGCGCCGACTGCGCGCGCGAGCGCCGCGCCTGGGACCGCGCGCGGGCGGTGCTGCGCTACGACAAGCGCAGCCGGGAGCTGGTCTTGGGGCTGAAGCACGCCGACCAGACCCACGTCGCCGGCGCCTTTGGCCGGTGGATGCAGCGCGCCGGCGGCGAGGTGCTCGCCGACGCCGAGCTGTTGGTCCCGGTGCCGCTGCACTGGACCCGCCTGTTCCGCCGCCGCTACAACCAGGCGGCCTTGCTGGCCCACGCGATCCATGCGGCCGGCGGACCGCCGGTCGCCGCCGACTGCCTGCTCCGCCGCCGGCGGACCCCGTCGCAAGGTCATCTCGGGCCGCTCGCCCGCGAGCGCAATGTGCGCAGCGCATTTGCCGTGCGGCGCCCGGCGGCGGTGGCCGGCCGGCGTGTCGTCGTCGTCGACGACGTGATGACGACCGGCGCGACGGTCGACGAATGCGCGCGCGTCTTGAAGCGCGCCGGCGCCGCCGCCGTCGGGGTGCTGACGCTGGCGCGGGCGTTGCGGGTCGGCGCATAATCGGCGCAACCGGGTCTGATCGGAAGGGCGGCGGCAATGGCCGAGGTCGAGATGTATACGACGATGTTCTGCCCATACTGCTCGCGGGCCCGTGCGCTCCTCGAACGGAAGGGGGTGGGCTTTGTCGAGATCGACATCGCCGAGGAGCCCCAGCGCCGCGCCGAGATGATCCGGCGCGCCGGCGGGCGCTACACGGTGCCGCAGATCTTTGTCGACGGCGAGCACATCGGCGGCTGCGACGACCTCTTGGCGCTGGATCGCGCCGGCAAGCTCGACGCGAAGCTTGGGATACCGTCATGAGCAAAACCTTCACCGCGGCGTGCATCCAGTTCACCGCGGCGCGCGACCACGAACCGAACATCCTTGCGGTGTCGGAATTGGTCAGGCGGGCCCGCAAGGACGGCGCCGACTTTGTGCTGACCCCGGAGAATACCGGGTTGATCGAGCCGATCGGCAAGTTGCGGCGGGAAAAGGCCCGGGACGAGGCGAGCCATCCGGTGCTGGCGGCCTTGCGCGAGTTGGCGCGGGAGACCGGGGCTTGGCTGCTGATCGGCTCTCTTGCCGTCGACATTTCGCGCGAGCCCGGCATCCCCGCCGGCGAGCGCCGGCTCGCGAACCGCTCCTATCTGATCGATGCGGCCGGGCGCATCGTCGCGCGCTACGACAAGATCCACATGTTCGATGTCGATCTCGCCGGCGGTGAGAGCTATCGCGAGAGCAACGCCTTTCGACCCGGCGAACGCGCGGTGGTGGCCGAGACGCCGTGGGGCGTGCTGGGCATGACCGTGTGCTACGACCTGCGTTTTCCACAGCTCTATCGCTCGCTCGCCAAGGCCGGCGCCGATTTTCTGGCGATCCCCTCCTCTTTCACGGTGCCGACGGGAAGGGCGCACTGGCATACGCTGATGCGCGCACGGGCGATCGAGAATGGATGCTTCGTGCTGGCGCCCGCCCAGTGGGGTGAGCATGCCGAGCGGCGGCGCACCTACGGCCACTCGCTGATCGTCGACCCGTGGGGCGAGGTGCTGGCCGATGCCGGCGACGGGATTGGAATCGTCAGCGCTCGGGTCGACCCGGCGCGCATCGCCGAGTGCCGAGGCATGGTTCCCTCGTTGGGCCACGACCGGCCGTTTGCGATGCCCGCACGGGCCGCGCGTCCGCTTGCCGCTGAGTGATGTTCAGCCCGGTGTCTGCGCTGGCGCGCTCCAGACCGCATTCCGAGGGCAGGCGGGCCAGCGGGCCGGCGACCGCAGCGATGCGCTGGATCACGGCCGGCCGCGGCGACTCGACCTTGCCCTGTTCAAAGGCGACCGTGGTCAGGTTGGCGAAGGCTGCGAGCAGCTCGCCGGGACGGAGCAGAAAATCGGGGTTGTCCGGGCGTCCAAACCGCTCGTTGCCTTGGGCGAAGGTTTCGTAAATCACAACGCCGCCCGGCGCCAGCGCTCGTGCGATCGCCGGCAGCAGCGGGCGACAGAGATAATTGGTCACGACGATCCCGTCGTAGCCATCGCCGAGCGGCCACGGCGTGCCGGTCTCGAGATCGGTCTCGACGACCTCGCAGCGTGGGCCGGCAAATACCCGCAATGCCGCGACATTGCGGTCGACAGCGCGCACTGCGAAACCGCGCTCGCATAACAGCCGCACGTGCCGCCCGGCGCCCGCGGCGACGTCGAGCACAAGCCCGGCCGGTTTGACCAGCCGCAAGAACCGCGCAACCCACGGCGATGCCTGCCCTGAGAGGTCGGGTCTTTCAGGATTCCTCAACATTGCCGCCGAGAATTGCCAATTCCGTAGGTTCCGGTATAGAACCACGGTAGGAGGTTGCCGCGATGATTTTGTTCACCTTGCGCTGTGCCAACGACCATGAATTCGAGGCATGGTTCCGAGACGGCGACGGGTTCGAGGTGCAGCACGCTGAGGGAGAGATCGCCTGCCCGCATTGCGGCAATAATTCGGTCGAAAAAGCCGTGATGGCGCCGCGTCTTGCGCGCTCACGCGAAGCGATGCGGCCGGCCGCGACGCTCGCGCAGATGCGCAAGGCATTGATCGAAATGCGCCGCCAAGTCGAGACGAACTGCGACTACGTCGGCCCCCGCTTTGCCGAGGAAGCACGCCGCATTCATTACGGCGAAACCGATCCGCGCGGGATCTACGGCGAGGCGACCGACACCGAGTCGCGCGAGTTGGCCGACGAGGGGATCAAATTCGGTCAAATTCCGTGGATCCCGCAGACCGACGGCTGACCGTAGGAGGCCATCCGCTCAGCGCCGCGCCGCCATCACGAGGTAATTCGCCTCGACATTCGCGGACAACGCCCATCCGCCACCGATTTCGTAGCTGAGGCCGGCGATGTCGATCGCGCTGAGCCCGCGGCGGCGCAGGGCGAGGATCAGCTCCGACGGCCGCACGAACTTGCGCCAGTCGTGGGTACGACGGGGGATCCAGCCAAGCACATATTCGGCGCCGACGATAGCCAGCGCGAAGGAGCGGGCAGTCCGGTTTATCGTCGAGACTACGAGCGCTCCTCCGGGCGCAACCAGCGCCCCGATGGCAGTCCAGAAGGCCTCCAGGTCTGCGACGTGCTCGATTACCTCGAGCGCCAGCACGACATTGAAGCGCTCGCCGGCGGCGGCCAGCGATTCGGCCGTCGCGACGCGATAGTCGATGTCAAGCCGGGCGCCTCGGGCGTGCTCATTCGCGGCGTCGATCGCCTCGCGGCCGGCGTCGATCCCGGTTACCGCAAAACCGAGCCGGGCCATCGGCTCGGCCATGAGCCCGCCGCCGCACCCGATGTCGAGCAGGCGGAGATTCGCAAACGGCCTCAACGACTCGGGATCGCGGCGAAAATGGGCGAGTAGCTGGGAGCGGACAAAGCCGAGCCGTACCGGGTTGACCCCATGCAATGCCCGAAAGCTGCCATCCGGGTCCCACCAAGCCACCGCCTGCGCTGCAAAACGGTCGATTTCGGCGGCGTCGACCGTGCTGTCCTGTGTCTGCACCGCCGCTCCCTTGAAATCGCCTGATCGGGCGAATGGCTGGAACCCGCACAAAGGAGTATGTGGTGAGCCTCGCGGCCCGACAACCGGCCCAATTGTGTTCAGAGCGACATGGCGCGAATCGTTCAGAAGTTCGGTGGCACGTCCGTCGCCGACATCGAGAGAATAAGGCTCGTTGCCGCGCGCGTCTGCCGCGAGGTCGACGCGGGCCACGAAATGGCGGTCGTAGTTTCGGCTATGGCGGGGGTTACCAACGAGCTTGTCGCATGGACGCGCGACACGAGCCGCCTGCATGACGCCCGCGAATACGACGTCGTCGTCTCCTCCGGGGAGCAGGTCACCGCCGGCCTATTGGCGCTGGCGCTGCAAAATCTCGGCATCGACGCACGCTCTTGGCTCGGGTGGCAAATCCCAATCCGTACCGACGACGTGCACGGCAAGGCGCGCATCCAGTCGGTCGAGGTGACCGAGTTGCAGCGCCGGCTTGCCCGCGGCCAGGTCGCCGTGGTTGCCGGGTTCCAGGGCGTCGACATGCGCGGGCGGATCACCACCCTCGGCCGCGGCGGTTCCGACACCTCGGCCGTGGCGCTCGCGGCCGCGCTGCAGGCGGAGCGCTGCGATATCTTCACCGATGTCGACGGCGTCTACACCGCTGACCCGCGCATTGTCGCGAAGGCCCGCAAGCTCGACAAGATAACCTACGAGGAAATGTTGGAAATGGCCTCGCAGGGCGCGAAGGTATTGCAGACCCGCTCGGTCGAGATGGCAATGAACCACCGGGTCCGGGTACAAGTATTGTCGAGCTTTACCGACGCCCCGGGGACGCTCGTGGTCGACGAGGACGAGATCGTGGAACAGCAGGTGGTAAGCGGCATCGCGTACAGCCGCGACGAAGCCAAGATCACCGTGCAGAAGGTGCCGGACCGGCCCGGTGTCGCGGCGGCTATTTTCGGCCCGCTCGCCGATAATGCGATCAACGTCGACATGATCGTCCAAAACGTATCGGAGGACGGCCGCGCCGACCTGACCTTTACCGTGGCGCGCGCTGACCTCGATCGGGCGGTGTCGGTATTGGAAGGGAGCCGCGGGCTGCTCGGCTTCACCGCCCTCAAGCCGGATTCGAACGTGGTCAAAATTTCGGTCATCGGGGTCGGCATGCGCAGCCATGCCGGGGTGGCCCAGCAAATGTTCACGACCCTCTCCGAGAAGGGAATCAACATCCAGGTGATTTCAACCTCCGAAATCAAGGTCAGCGTGTTGATCGCGGCCGAATACACCGAGCTCGCCCTGCGCGCCTTGCACACCGCCTACGGGCTCGACGCTGGCGGATGACCGGGGCCGACGGCGTAGCAAACTTTTCGGCCACGGAGGGGCGCTCGGCACCAGGAGCGCACTTCGAAACGGAGCGTTGCCGCGCCGAGCTCGATCGGCTGTGGGCGCGCGGTCGCGAGGTTCTGGGGTGCGAGCTCGCGATCATGGGCGGGGCGATGACCTGGGTTTCGGAGCGAAAC
>DATMLF010000112.1:0-52786 GCA_035570595.1 Allostellaceae bacterium | reverse complement strand
CAGATCATCAAGCAGTACCACGGCGAGCCGGCGATCGACACGGCCAGGCGGTACTCGCCCGGCGTAGTAGTAGGGGTAGAGCGGCGGTGGGTAATCGGTGCGCAGCGGAGGGTCTGCACATCGTATGTCGAGCGCGGGAATCTCAGCGTCCGCATGGGCTCGCGCAGGTTTACCCGGTTGACGAATGCGTTCTCAAAGAAGCTGGCGAACCATGTCGCGGCCGTGAGCCTGTATGTGGTGCACTTCAATCTCTGCCGAGTCCATGAAAGCCTTCGGATCACCCCGGCAATGGCGATGGGGCTAACCGATCACATTTGGACGATCGGCGAATTGATCGATGCCGCGACTGCCGAGCCGACGGAACAGCAAGCCGCTTGATTGATCGCGGCAAGTGCCCTACCCCACCAGAGAGCCAAGCCTAGCGAGAGCACCAACCGAGGAGAGCGAGGACACCCGCCCGTTGTGGCGGGTGTCCTATTTTGAGGGACTAGTTGTCCGAATTAGGACGGCACCATAAGCTGCTGGCGGGCGGTTCACCAAGGCGACGCATCGGCGGTCGGTGCGGCCACCGCGCGGAGGCGGCGATGGACACCAGCACGCTCGGGCGATCGGTACGCCGGATCGAGGATTTCCGGTTTCTGACCGGGCGCGGCAGTTTTGTCGAAGATTTCGTGGTCCCGGGCGCCGCCCACGGCTATGTCGTGCGCTCGCCACATGCGCACGCCGAGATCGAGCAGATCGACTGTACGGCGGCGCGAGCCATGCCGGGCGTCCTCGGCGCCTTCAGCGAGGCAGATCTCGCCGCCGACGGCATCGGGCCGCTGCCCTGCGTCGCTCAGGTCGCAACCATCGAGCCGCTGATCGTGCCGCCGCGCTGGGCGCTAGCGCGCGGGCGGGTCCGCCATGTCGGCGACCCGGTCGCCTTTGTCGTCGCCGACACCCGCGAGCGGGCGCGCGACGCCGCCGAGCTGATCCGAATCGACTACCGCCCGCTCGACGCAGTGACCGATGCGTCGACCGCGCTCGCCCCCGAAGCGCCGAGGATCTGGGAGGAGGCGCCCGGCAATCTCTGCTTCCGCTTCCGCCGCGGCGACCAAGCCGCGACCGAGACGGCCTTTGCCGCCGCCGCGCACGTCGTCGAGATCACGCTCGTCAACAACCGGGTCGTGCCGACGCCGATCGAGCCGCGCGCCGCGGTCGGCCGTCATGACGCCGCCGCCGACACGTTGCACCTGCTGCTGACCGGCCAGGGCGTCCACGGCATCCGCGGCCAGCTCGCGCGGGCGGTCTTCGGCCTGCCGGAAGAGCGCATCCAGCTGACCGCACCCGATGTCGGCGGCGGCTTTGGCATGAAGAATTTCCTCTATCCGGAGTGGGTTTTGGTGCTGTGGGCGGCGCGGCGGCTCGGCCGGCCGGTGCGCTGGGTCGCCGAGCGCGGCGAAGAATTCGTCGGCGCCGCGCATGGCCGCGACAACCGCACGCGGGCGCGCCTGGCGTTGGACCGGGACGGTCGGTTTTTGGCGCTCGACGTGGCGACGGTCGCGAACCTCGGCGCCTATCTGTCGTCGAACGGGCCTGGCAGCTCGACCAATTCGCCGGCGACGGCGATGGGCGGCGTCTACGCGATCCCGGCAGTGTTCATGGAGGTGCGCGGCGTTTTTACCAACACGGTCCCGGTTGACGCCTATCGCGGCGCCGGCAAGCCAGAGGCCAACTACCTCGTCGAGCGACTTGTCGAGCGTGCCGCCCGCCGGCTCGGGATCGACCCGGTCGTCCTGCGCCAGCGCAACCTGATCAGCCAATTCCCCTATCGCTCGGCGCTCGGCATGACCATCGACTGCGGGCGGTTTGCCGCCAATCTCGACGACGCGACAGCGCTCGCCGCCGGGTTTGCCGAGCGCCGCGCCGCGGCGGCGGCGCGCGGCCGGCTGCGTGGACTGGGTTACGGCTGCTTTCTCGAAACCGCGCGCGGCGCGGCGAACGAGGGTGCCGAAATCCGCTTCGATCCCGACGGCAAGGTGGCGCTGGTCCTCGGCACCCAGTCCAACGGCCAGGGTCACGAAACCAGCTACCCGCAGATCGCCGCGGCGCTGCTCGGGCTGACGCTCGACCAGTTTCGCTATGTCCAGGCGGATACCCAGGCCGTGCGTGACGGCGCCGGGCATGGCGGGGCGCGCTCGATGCATCTCGGCGGCGGCGCCCTCGTCAAGGCTGCCGAGGCGGTCGTCGCCAAGGGCTGCGTGGTCGCCGCCGGCCTGCTCCAGGCCGACCCCGCTGAGGTGGCCTTTGCCGACGGCCGGTTTGTGGTTCGCGGAACCGGGCGCACGGTCGACCTGATCTCGGTCGCGCGCGCCGCCGCCGATCCGGCGAACCTGCCCGAGGGCGTGACGCCGGGTCTCGACAGCTATGTCTTCAACCAGTCCGACGCCGTAACCTTTCCAAACGGCTGTCACCTTGCCGAAGTCGAGATCGACCCGGAGACCGGCTTCGTAACCCTCGAGCGCTATGTCGCTGTCGATGATTACGGCCGTCTGGTCAACCCGCTCCTGACCGGAGGCCAGGTCCAGGGCGGGTTGGCCCAGGGCATCGGCCAGGCGCTCTTCGAGCACACGGTCTACGATCCGCGATCGGGCCAGGCGTTGAGCGGCTCGCTGTTGGATTACGCATTGCCGCGGGCGGGCGACCTGCCGGCGCTCGACATCACCCTCAACGAAGTGCCGACCTCGGCCAATCCGCTCGGGGTCAAAGGCTCGGGTCAGGCTGGCGCCATCGCAGCGCCGCAGACCGTCGTCGCGGCGATTCTCGACGCGCTCGCCCCGCTCGGCGTCGAGCATCTCGACATGCCCGTCACCCCGGAGCGGGTGTGGCGGGCGATCCGCGCCGCCGGCGCTGCTCAAGGGCGGGAACACTCAGATTAAAGGTTGCATTCGGCGGCAGGAATTTGTTCGCTGCGCGGGCGACCGCGCGGCTCCCCGCCGCTCTGTCCGCGATCGGGAGTTCGGGGACAGCCATGCGGGCATTGGTCGGGCTTTATATCGTTATCGGGATCGTGATGCTGGCGATCGGGTATCTGCTACCCGGCCCATGCGACAATCGCAATGTCGATGTCGTCAGCGACGTCGTGTTTGTGCTGACCTGGCCAGTCGGTCTCTACGCCGAAGTTTATCATGGGCAATATTCGGTGCGCGATTGGCTGCACGCGCAGGCCTGCGCTGGCGGCGACGGCCTCGGCACCAAAAAGATTTGACGGTCGATCGAGCGGCCGCGCGGTTCCCGCCTATGTAAGCCTTTATCCGGATGACGGAGCGGGAATGCAAAATTCGGCCGGCATTCGCGAGGCGATCCGCGATCGGGCATTGGCGGAGGGGTTCGACGCGGTTGGTTTTGCCGCGGCCCACCTCGACGACGAGGCACGCGCGGGGCTGAGCGAGTTCGTCGCCCGCGGCTATCACGGCGACATGGGATGGCTCGCCGCCACCGCCGAGCGGCGCGGCGACCCGCGGGCGCTGTGGCCGGAGGCCCGGACCGTCGTCGTGCTCGGCGTCAATTATGCGCCGGAGGACAACCCCCTGGCCGAGGCGGAAAATGCGCTGGCCGGCCGGGTGTCGGTGTACGCCCGCGGGCGCGACTACCACGACACCTTGAAGCGCCGGCTGAAGACGCTGGCGCGGTGGATCGACGGGTGCTGGCCCGGCGCCTTGAAGCTGTTTGTCGACACCGCTCCGGTCATGGAAAAGCCGCTGGCGCAGCAGGCTGGGGTCGGTTGGCAGGGCAAGCATACCAACCTCGTGTCGCGCGAGTTCGGGTCGTGGCTGTTTCTCGGCGAGATCTATCTGGGCTTGGAACTCGAGCCCGACCTGCCCGAGCCCGACCATTGCGGCTCATGCCGGCGCTGCCTCGACATCTGCCCGACGGCCGCGTTCCCGGCCCCGCATCGGATCGACGCGCGGCGCTGCATCTCGTATTTGACGATCGAGCACCAGGGGATGATCCCGGTCGAGCTGCGCCCGCTGCTCGGCAACCGCATTTACGGCTGCGACGACTGCCTCGCGGTCTGCCCGTGGAACAAATTCGCGCGGGCGGCGCACGAGCCCGATTTCCTGCCGCGCCCAGCCCTGACGGTGCCGCGTCTGGCCGCGCTCGCCGAGCTCGACGACGCCGCGTTCCGGCTGACGTTTGCCGGATCCGCGGTTAAGCGGATCGGCCGCGCCCGGTTCCTGCGCAATGTGCTGATCGCGATCGCCAATGCCGGGCCGAACGGCCCCCCCGCTCTCGTCCGCGCCGCCCGGCGCTGTCTTGACGACGAGGCGCCGCTTGTGCGCGCCGCGGCGGTGTGGGCGCTCAGCCGGTTGTCGCCGCCCGAATTCCGCGCCGAGCGCGACCGCCGGCTCGCCGCCGAGCACGACCCTCTCGTCGGCGCCGAATGGGAGCGCGAGGCAGCCGAAGGATGACGCGACGCGATGGTTGCGTCGGGGGCATTCGCGCGGCACACTCCGCCGCCATCGCGCGACGGGACCCGGCATGCGGACACTCTTCTCACTGGCGCTGCTCGGCGTGCTCGCCGCGGGATGCACACCCTACATCCCGATCAAGGACGAGTTCGGCGTCAGCGCCCTGCGGCCGACCGGCGAGATTCCTCCCGAATTCGCCGAGTTCAACCGCTATGACCCGCGGGTCAACCCGCTGCTCGCCGAGCAGATGTGCGCGACGCCGTATCAGATAGAAGCGGTCAAGGCGCTCGACGCCGCACCCGGCGAAATCCTCGCCGCGCAAACCCGGTGCCGCCCATACGAGCCGTTTTTCGCCTATTTCGGCCGGCAATCGGGCCAGTAACTCCCCGCCTTCCGGGTGCGCCTTATTGCGGGCGAAGCGGGCGCCGGCTCCGGGCGACGCTGCGCTTGACGCGCCGCGCCAGCACGATGCGATGATGGCGGCGCAGGATTGCGAGCAGCAAAAACCCCGCCGCCCCGAGGGCGAGCACCGCCAGCGCGGGGACCGCATCCCGTGCGAGGAGGTCGCCGTCCTCAACCGAAGACGCAGCAGTCCGATCGGCCTCGCTCAGCGGCACGACCAGGTCGCCCGCGACCTCCAATGCCAACGCGCTTGTCACAGCGTAAAAATCTGCCGGCAACGACAGCACGCGTGTCGAGTCGACCGTAACCGCGCTCGCGGGCATGCCAAGCACATCGCTGCCGTCCTCGCCAAACGCACCGGATGCGAGACCAGAGGCGCCGAAAACAGCCGTGTGTCCCAGTTCGCGAGCGCCGGCAATTTCGGAGGCGGGGGCGACAAAAAATTCCCCGTTGTCGATGCCGCTGAGGCCCGCTGCGAGGGTCGAAGGCTCGAGCCGGTCGTCGATCGCCGGCATGTCGGCGAGGCCGGCGTCCGCCGCGGCCGAGTCCGAAACCCCGCCCGAGAGGGCAAACCACGGCGCGGAGGCTCCGGCGCGGGCCCTATCCGGCGCGGCCCCCATCGCCGCCAACAAGACGACGGCAAACAGCAGTCTGCCTCGCGTCATGTCCCATGCCGCCGCGCCGGTGAAGCTTCCGCGCAGTTGGGCAGCGCGCGTCCGGATTTGAAGACCGCCAACACTACTCGCCCGACCCCCGCGCGGCCGCTCAAGCTCGACCGCCAAACTGGCGAGTGCGGCTTCCTGCCGCACAGGGTCCGCGTTGGCGATCTGCCGGCATGGACGCGGCTATATTTGCCGCCCGCCTATCACCTCAGCCGAAAGTTGTGCCGATGCCCCGAACCCTCGTCGATGTCGTCGGCATCGGCAACGCGATCGTCGACGTAATCGCCCATTCCGACGAGGCGTTTCTCGAAAAAGAGGCGCTGGTCAAGGGGACGATGGCATTGATCGACGCGGAACGCGCCGAGGCGCTCTATCGAATGATCGGGCCGGCGACCGAAATGTCGGGCGGGTCGACCGCCAACACGATGGCCGGCATCGCCTCGCTCGGCGGCAGCGGAGCGTATATCGGCAAGGTGCGCGACGACCTGCTGGGCGACGTCTTCCGCCACGACCTGACCGCGCAGGGCGTGCGCTTCGAGACACCGTCGGCGACGAGCGGCCCGGCAACCGCACGCTGCCTGATCCTCGTCACCGCCGACGGGCAACGGACCCTCAATACCTATCTCGGCGCCTGCGTGGCGCTCGGCCCCGACGACATCGATTCCAACCTCGTTGGCGCCGCTCGGGTCACCTATCTCGAAGGCTACCTGTTCGACCCGCCATTGGCGCAGCAGGCGTTTCGCAAGGCCGCCGCGATCGCGCACGCCGGCGGCGGCAAGGTGGCGCTCTCGCTCTCCGACCCGTTCTGCGTCGAGCGCCATCGCGCCGATTTTCGCGACCTCGTCGCCGGCCATGTCGACATCCTGTTCGCCAACGAAGTCGAGATCTGCTCGCTATACGAGACCGGGGATTTTACCGCCGCAGCCGCCGCGGTGCGCGGCCAGGTTGCAATCGCGGCACTGACCCGCAGCGCGGACGGCAGCGTGATCCTCTCGAACGGTGAGGCGTACCAGATCGCGGCGGCGCCGGTAGCGCGCGTCGTCGACAGCACCGGAGCCGGCGACCTCTACGCCAGCGGCTTCCTCTATGGCTTGACCCAGGGCCTGCCGCTACCCATTTGCGGCGAGGTCGGCAGCTTGTGCGCTGCTGAAATCATCAGCCACATCGGCGCCCGGCCCGAGCGCAACCTGTCGGAGTTGGTCACCGAGACCGGGGTTCTCGGACGCTCGGGGTAATCGCTGTAGAAACAGCGCGCCCGGCGATCCCGCCGCCTCAAACCGCGCCCACCAGGGCGCGGAGCTGTGTTGGACCCATGGATATCCGCAACATCGCGATCATCGCCCATGTCGACCACGGCAAGACCACGCTGGTCGATGCGATGCTGCGCCAGTCGGGGGCGTTTCGCGCCAATCAGCAGGTCGCCGATCGGGCGCTCGACTCGAACGAACTCGAACGCGAGCGTGGCATCACGATCCTGGCGAAATGCACCTCGGTCCTGTGGCGGGGTGTGCGCATCAACATCGTCGACACGCCGGGCCACGCCGATTTCGGCGGCGAGGTCGAGCGCATCCTCAGCATGGTCGACGGTGTGCTGGTGCTGGTCGATGCCGCCGAGGGGCCGATGCCGCAAACCAAGTTCGTGGTCGGCAAGGCGTTGCGCCAGGGGCTGCGGCCGATCGTCGTGGTCAACAAGCTCGACCGCCCCGACGCCCGCTCGGTCGAGGTGCACGGCGAGGTCTTCGACCTGTTCGCGGCGCTCGACGCGACCGAGCCGCAGCTCGATTTTCCGACCGTGTTCGCCTCCGGACGCGGCGGCTGGGCGGTCGCCGACCTCGACGCGCCGCGGCGCGACCTCGCACCGCTCTTCGAGCTGATCCTGTCGCACGTGCCGCCCCCGCGAGCCGATCCCGAGGCACCCTTCGCGATGCTCGCTACGACGTTGGACTACGACCCCTATCTCGGCCGGGTGCTGACCGGGCTCATTCATTCGGGGACCGCGCGGCTCAACATGCCGGTCAAATCCTTGGGCCGGGACGGCCGGGTCGTCGAGCAGGCGCGGCTGACCAAGCTGCAGGCGTTTCGCGGCCTCGACCGCCGTCCGATCGAGGAAGCCGGGGCCGGCGACATCATCGCCGTCGCGGGTCTGCAGCTGACCACGGTCGCCGACACGATCTGCGCGCCCGAGGTCGACGCGCCGCTGCCCGCCGACCCGATCGACCCGCCGACCCTGGCGATGACCTTTTCAGTGAACGACAGCCCGCTTGCCGGACGCGAGGGGTCGAAGGTCACCTCGCGGGTCATCGGCGAGCGCCTTTACCGCGAGGCCGAGGGCAATGTCGCGATCCGTGTCACGCAAAGCGGCCAGAGGGAGGCGTTCGAGGTCGCCGGCCGCGGCGAATTGCAGCTCGGCGTATTGATCGAGACGATGCGGCGCGAAGGCTACGAGCTGGCGATCTCGCGCCCGCGCGTGCTGTTCACGACCGATCCGGCGACCGGCCAGCGGCTCGAGCCGATCGAGGAGGTTGTCGTCGACGTCGACGAGGAGTTCGCCGGGGTCGTCGTCGACAAGCTCGCGCGCCGCAAGGCCGAGATGCGGGAGATGCGGCCGTCGGGCGGCGGCAAATTGCGGCTGACCTTTCTCGGCCCGACACGCGGCTTGATTGGTTATCAGGGCGAGTTTTTGGCCGACACGCGGGGCACCGGTGTCATGAGTCGGCTGTTCCACGGCTACGCCCCGCACAAGGGGCCGATCGAGGGCCGCCGCAACGGCGTTTTGGTGTCGACCGCCGACGGGGTCGCGATCGCCTACGCGCTGTGGAACCTCGAAGAGCGCGGCCCGATGTTCATCGAGCCAGGCGCCCAGGTCTACCAGGGGATGATCGTCGGCGCCCATACCCGCGGCAACGACCTCGACGTGAACCCGTCGAAGGGCAAGCAGCTGACCAACATCCGCACGACCTCGAAGGACGAGGCGGTGCGGCTGACCCCGCCCATCCTGATGAGCCTCGAACAGGCGGTCGCTTATGTCGACGACGACGAGCTTGTCGAGGCGACGCCGAAGTCGCTCAGGCTGCGCAAGCGCCTGCTCGACCCGAACGCGCGCAAGCGCGCCGCCCGCGCCGCCGCCGCGGAGTAGCCCTGTCGGGTGTCGGTAGGCCTGGCGGGTCGGTAGTCCTGGCCGGTCAGCAGCCTTAGCGGGTCGCCGTGAGTGCCCTCAGCGGTTGCGCGTCCAGTCGTCGCGCCACAGGAAATCGGGGCCGAGATCGTTGAGGCTCGGGCAGCCGATCTGGCCCATCACGAGGTCGATCTCGGCGCGGAAGATGTCGACTGCCTTTTTAACCCCAGGGCCGCCGCCGGCGACCGCGCCATACAAGGTCGGGCGGCCAAAAAACACGAATTGGGCGCCGAGGCAGAGTGCTATCAGGATGTCGGCGCCGCGCCGCGCGCCGCTGTCGAGCATAACTGTCAGCTTATCCCCGACCGCAGCCTTGATCGCCGGCAATGCGTCGAGCGAGGCCGGGGCCTGGTCGAGCTGGCGGCCGCCATGGTTCGAGACGATGATCCCGTCGACGCCGATCTCGGCGGCGCGGATCGCGTCGGCCGGGTTGAGGATGCCCTTGACCACCAATGGCCGCGGGAACAGCCGGCGGTAGCGTTCGAGGTCGCGCCAGGTTTGCGCGGCGGCCGGGGTCTGGGTGCGGCCCAATCGGATCGCGTCGGCCTTGCTGGCGCCGTCGCCGGCATGCGGCGCCCAATTGCCCAAAGTCGGCGCGCCGCCGTGCCGCACATAATCCGCGACCCAACCGGGATGGGTCATCGCCTCCAACAGAATCGACGGCTTCAATTTCAGGGCCTCCAAGACGCCGCCATTGCGCACGTTGGCAAAACCGTTGCGCAAGTTGCGCTCGCGCTTCGGGTGGACCGGAACGTCGACGGTCAGCACCAGGGCGCCGACGCCGCAATCGCGCGCCCGCCCGATCAGCGCGTCGGTCAGGTCCGGGTCCTTGGCGGCGTAGAGCTGGAACCAGGTGTTGTCGGGCGCGATCTTGACCGCCTCCTCCATCGAGGCGTTGCTGCCGCCCGACATGATGTAGGGGATGTTGGCGTCGGCCGCTGCCTGCGCCAGCAACAATTCGCCGCCGCGCCTTTGATAGAGGGCCACGCCGCCAGTCGGCGAGATGCCGAACGGGCTCGAATAGGTCTGGCCGAACACGGTTGCCGACTGGTCGCGCACCGACACGTCGACGAGATAGCGTGGCAGCAGCCGGTGCTTGTGAAAGGCGGCGCGATTCCGTTCCAGGCCTTGCTCGTCCTCGACGCCCCCTTCGATATAGTCGAACATGATCTTTGGCAGCTTGCGCTTCGCCATCCGGTGCAGGTCTTCGATGTTGATCGCGTTGTCGAGCTTCATCGCCACGGGGTCCCGCTGAAAGGTGCCAACTCAAACCAACAATGCTGATTTCGCGTAGAGCCGGCAACCGTCCGGGCGTCGCAGCCGCCATGCCGAGCGCGCGGACGGCCGCTTCCATGCCGCGATCGAAGGCGAGGAGCGTCGCATCGAGGCGCCGGGCGATCGCGATATGAAGGGCATCAAGGGGGCAAAGGTTGACATCGCGGCGCCGCAAAATCCGATTAGACAGTGGCGCCATTCTGCCGCCTCGCCGATCGGGCGATCCAATCGTCGAAGTGTACGAAGGCGGGCCGCCCCTCGTCGCAGCGGGCTACCGCGGACGAAAACTCGGCCGTGCCAAAATCGCCGACGACGATGATTGCCGGATGCGCCGAAAAAAGGGCCTCGGCGCGAGCACCCGCCGGCTCGCCACGCCGGGTGATCACGATACCCTCTCCCTTCAGTGCTCGATCGATCAGCTTAGGCAGCCGGTTCTTCGCTTCGGCAACGCTGTGCTCGCCTATTGGCTCAAGACGGCTATCTACTGGCTTTAGTCGAGCTACTGGCTTCAGTCGAGCAGTCGGTGGAATCCGATCGCCATGCCCGGCGCCGTGGATTCCGCGCTCGGCTGGTGCCATGATCGAAAGCCGGTTTTGACCCCGATTTGCGGGATCGGGTTATCGGCGCGGGCTCGAGCTTGTGGACCCATCCTCGATCAGCACCCCAACAGCTGGCGGCGATCGCGAGCCGCCGCCGGCAGGACACGCCTCGCGGCTGCTGTTTGATCAATACGTTCTGGACCGGACCCGCGGTTGTCTCTTGCGCGATGGCGCCGAAATTCCGCTTCGGCCGAAGACCTTTGCAGTCCTCAATTATCTTCTCGAAAATTGTGGTCGGCTGGTTTCGAAAGACGAGCTTTTTGCCGCCGTCTGGCCGGGTTTGGCGGTCACCGACGACGCGCTGGTGCAGAGTGTCGTCGAGCTGCGCCGGACGTTCGGAGAGGACGGCCCGCGCCTGATCCGGACGATTCCGCGCCGCGGCTACCGCCTGGAAGTCGTCGTGTCGCCGCTTTTCGCGCCTGCGGTTGATGACGCGTCGGATTCGACCAAAAGTCGGGAGGAGAAGGAAGCACCGAAAGAGGCTTGCGAGCCCTCGCCGCCGGTCTCCGCGATGCGGCGTTGGGGCGCAGCCAAGCCGGCGACCGTCGGGCTCGTGGCCTTGCTCGCGCTCGGCCTCATTTGGATCGGTTTTGCCGGCGGCTCGCGGGTGCTCCTGCTCTCCGGATTGGGCCCCCGCCCCGGGGCTGAGCTCGCCGCGTCAGCCGAGAAGCCGACGATCGCGGTGCTGCCATTTGCCGATCTGAGCGACGACACCACGCGTGCCTATTTGGTAGACGGCTTGACGCAAGACCTGATCGATGCCCTCGGTCGCTTTTCCGAGCTGACGGTGATGTCATGGAACGCCGTCTTGCCCTATCGGGGGAAGCCCGCAAGCCCCGCCGGCATCTCCCGCGCGCTTGCCGTCCGGTATCAGGTGGAAGGGAGCGTCCGTCGCAGCGGCGATCGGGTGCGGGTGGATGCCCGGCTGATCGATGCGGGTGGGCAGGTGCTGTGGTCCGCCCGCCTCGAGGGATCCGCTGCCGACCTCTTTTCCTTACAGGATAAGATCGCGGCCGAAATCGCCGGGAGCTTTGCGATCCGGGTGACCCGGGCCGAGCAGCAGCGGGTCTTTGCCAAGCCGCCTAAAAATCTCGAAGCCTACGATCTGATGTTGCGCGCCCGGCCGGCCTTGCAGCGCCCCGAGCGCGGGAGCATCGCGGCTGCGCGGGCGCTGCTGCGGCACGCAATCGAGCTCGACCCGAGCTTTGCTGCCGCTTATACCGAGCTCGCCGAGAGCTATTACGTCGCGGTGTCGATGGGTTGGGCGGAAGCGCCGGGGCAGTTTCTCGGCCGTGCCGCGGAGGCTGCGACGAGGGCCCTCAACATCGACGATTCCGATGTGCGCGCGCATGTCGTCCTCGGGCGGATTGCCATCTTTTATCACCGCTACGCCGAGGCTCTGGCCGAGATGGACCGGGCGATTGCGATCAACCCGAACGACGCCCATGCTCTCGCCGGGCGCGGCAACGCGTTGATGTGGATGGGACAGACCGACAACGCGATCATGGCGTTGGAGGCCGCCCGGCAGCTCGATCCCGATCTGGGCCCGCTCGACCGTTTTGCGCTGAGTCTTGCCTACTACCTGAAGCGGCAATACGGCGACGCCATCGAAGAGGCTCGGCTCAACCTGCGCGAAACGGCCGGCGCGAACTTCAGCCGCGTTGTCCTCGCCGCCGCCTATGCCGAGGCCGGCCGTGCAGAAGATGCTGCCCGGATCGCAGCCGAGATCCACCGAAGCGATCCGACCTTCGATCCGCAGCACTTCGGCAGCAAGTTCCTCGGCCCGGCCGATCTCGAAAATCTGCGCGAAGGGCTGCGCAAGGCTGGCCTTTTGTCGAGCCCGGCAGCTTCGGCCGGGTGACGGACGCGCTGCCCCCTTATTCGAATTTTTCTGGCGAAGAGAACGGCCGGGTCGCGTCCACGACAAACATGACCAGTGCATCCAGGGCATTCGGGCCGCTGCCGAGGGCTTCCATTGGCGTGCCGAGGGCCTGTCCCGGCATCGCCTGGCCGGCCTCGACCTGCATTACGCCGCGCGGGGTCTTTTCCCCCAACCGGCCGCTGAGGACGTAAAAGGTTTCTGAGCCAGGATGGCTGTGCACCGGCGTCTTGGCGCCCGGACCTCCGGTTGCGCGGTTGACGCGCAGCAGATAACTCGCTGCCGCGATCCTCGGGATCGGTCCGATTTCGGCCACCTCGTGCCCGCCGGCGGTCGCGCCGCCCTTGGCCCCCAGCGTGAAGAGCCACGCCTTGCCGTCGGCCTCGGCGGCAAGCGAGGTCGAGTCGGCCGCGGCCTGCGCCTGCGCGAGCGTGGCGAAGTTCTCGATCCGCCAGTAGAGCGGCCCGGCTGGCAGCTGCGCGAGTTTCTTCTCGGCCAGCGGCTTGACGACAAATTTTTCTTGTCCGATTGCTGGCGGCGTTGTCAGCAGCCCTGCCATTCCGAGCGCGAGCAGCAGAGCGACGACTCGCAATTCCGCGGATGATCGCGTTTTCATGGTCTTTCTCACGCGGGCTCTCCGCGCGCCTTTTATTGCTTGGGGAGGATCGGCCGGTTGCGGATGGCCTTGTCAATGTTCGCGGCGAGGTCTTGCTGGAACAGGGCCGGTCCTTTGGGCGCCGGATCTCCGAACACATAGAGCTTGCCGTCGCTGATCAACCAGTTCTCAGGGTTCGCCACGACGATTTTGCCTTTAGCGAGCGCCATCGCGCAGTAATTGCCGAATTGCGGCGCGTAATGCACCGGATCGGCCTTGAACATGTCGCGGTGCGCGGCGCTCGCAAACCGCCAGCGGTAATCGTCCCATTGGTATTCGAATTCGGGCAGTCCGCGCACCGGCTTGCCGTCGGTGAAGTAGGCGACCGGGTCATAGCCCTTGATCGCCAGTGAAACCTCCTCCGCGGCTGCGTGCCGCCCGGTCGCGGCCAGGGCCGGGCCGGCGAAAAGAAGGGCGAGCGCGCTCATAGCATCCCGTCGCGACAACCCCGCCATTGGCCGCGCACCCGATAATGTCGCTTCGATCCGCATTGTCCGCTCCTCTCCCTCGATCGTCCAGCCGTGCCGGCACAGCCGGTCACCAAACGAGTTGAGCAGCAGGGAGGCTCAGCGTAACGAAGAAAGCGCGAGAGAAAGCCGAAATTTCGCGAAGTTTACCCGAAGGGCCGGCCCATTCGCGGCGAGAAGCGGTTGTGTCGGGGTTCGCTCGCACGCCGCCTGCGAGGCCTCAGCGGTTTTGCGGCCATTCTTCGCGCCACAGGAAGTCGGGGCCGAGCTCGCCGAGGCTCGGGCAGCCGATTTGGCCCATGACGAGGTCGACCTCCCCGCGCAGGATCGACACCGCCTTCTCGACGCCTGGAATGCCGCCGGCGGCCGCGCCGTAAAGGGTGGGCCGGCCCATAAACACGAATTCGGCGCCGAGGCAGAGCGCGATCAGAATGTCGGCGCCGCGCCGGATGCCGCTGTCGAGCATGACCGTCAGCTTGTCGCCGACCGCCTCCTTGACCGCCGGCAACACGTCGAGCGAGCCCGGCGCCTGGTCGAGTTGGCGGCCGCCATGGTTCGAAACGATGATCCCGTCGCACCCGATCTCGGCGCAGCGCAATGCGTCGGCCGGGCTCATGATCCCCTTGACCACAAGGTTGCGCGGAAACAGCCCCCGATAACGTTCGAGGTCGCGCCAGGTCTGCGCGTTGTAGGGTTGCAATGAGCGCGCGAAATTGTAGACCTGCTCGGCGTCGGCGCCGTTCGGCGCGTAGGGCCGCCAGTTCTGCAGCATCGGGGTGCCGCCGCCGTGGCGCAGATATTCGATGATCCAGCCGGGATGGGTCAGCGCCTCGGCCAGTATCGACGGCTTCAGGCTCAAGGCCTGGAACAGGCCGCCGCGAATATTCGCGAAACCGTTCCTGATATTACGCTCGCGTTTGGAGCTGACCGGCACGTCGACGGTCAGCACCAGGGAGCCCATCCCGGCGTCGGCGGTGCGGCGGATCATGTCCTCGCGCACCCCGGCCTCGCGCGCCGCGTAAAGCTGGTACCAGGCATGGTTTGGCGCGATCCTGGCCGCCGCCTCGATCGAGTCGTTGCTGGCGCCCGACATGATGTAGGGGATGTTCGCCTTGGCCGCGGCCTCGGCCAGCATCAGGTCGGCGCCGCGCCGAAACAGGCCGGCGCCGCCGGTCGGCGAAATGCCGAACGGGCTCGCATAGGTATGGCCGAACAAGCACGCGGTCTGGTCGCGCTTCGAGACGTCGACGAGGTAACGCGGCAGCAGCTGATGCTTGTGGAACGCAGAAGTGTTGGTGTCGAGGCCGCGCTCGTCCTCGAGGCCGCCCTCGATGAAATCGAACGCGATCTTCGGCAGCCGCCGCTTCGCCATAGAGTGCAGGTCTTCAATGTTGACGGCTTGGTCGATCCTCATTGCCTCAGGTGCTCGCTGAAAAGTCCCAATCTAAAGCAACAATGCTGATTTCAAAGGCAGCCGACAACCCGCTAGTGGTGCGATGCCAACGGATGATTCGATCCGTTGGCTGAATCGCACCACCAGCCTATTAACTGGTGGGCCGATTCACGCAACGCTTGGGAACCAAGCGTTTCGATCGGACTCCTAGGGCGTCACGACCGCCATGCCGAGCGCGCGGGCGGCAGCAGCCATGCTTCGATCGAACGTGAGGAGTGTTGCGTTGAGCCGCTGGGCGATGGTGATGTGCAGCGCGTCAGGCGTGCGAAGGTTGACATCGAGGCGTCGCAAAATTTGATCCGCCGCCCGATATCGGCTGTCGTAATCTCCGGTCGGCCCGCGCCCCAAGTCGTCCAGGTGTCGAAGTGCTCGAACGCGAGTAGCGCATCCTCGCGAGTGAGGTCGTGCATCCGCACCCGCCGCGCCAGTGCCCACGAGAACTCCGCCGCGCCAAAATCGCTGACGAGAACAATTGCCGAATGGGATGCCAAAAAGCCCGCGGCGCGCGCGCTTGCCGGGTCGATCACGAACAAGGCAACAAGGACACTCGCGTCGAGATAAAGGCTCACTATTCGCCTTCGTCCCGCATGTCGCTGACGAGCGGACCCGCATCAATCTCGGGCATCTTCCGCCCAACAAGGTTCGCCGGGAGCCATTCGATGTCGGCTTCGGTGATCGGGCGCGGAGCTGGTCGCACCGGTTTCAACTCGACGACCGGCTCGCCGCGGCGGGTGATGACGATACCCTCGCCCTTCAGAGCGCGGTCGATCAGCTTCGACAGCTGGTTCTTGGCTTCGCGACGCTGTGAGTGCTCATCTCGCGAAGATAGCCATCAAATCGCCATCGGTCGAGCGGCGCTGCCTTTACGGAGTGGAACAGACGGCGCTTGCCCCGCCCAATTCAGCGGTTCGTCTGCCAGTCGTCGTGCCACAGGAAATCGGGGCCGAGCTGGTCGAGGCTCGGGCAGCCGATCTGGCCCATCACGAGGTCGATCTCGTTGACAAAGATGTCGATCGCCTTCTTGACGCCGGGCAGACCGGCGGCCGCCGCGCCATAGAGGGTCGGGCGGCCCATAAAGCAGAAATCGGCGCCGAGGCAGAGCGCGATCAGGATGTCGGCGCCGCGCCGCACCCCGCTGTCGAGCAGCAGGGTCAGCTTGTCGCCGACCGCGGCCTTGATCGCCGGCAACACGTCGAGCGATCCTGGCGCCTGGTCGAGCTGGCGCCCGCCGTGGTTTGACACGAGGATGCCGTCGCAGCCGATCTCGACGCAGCGCAACGCGTCGGCCGGGCTCATGATGCCCTTGACCACGAGGGCGCGCGGGAACAGCTTGCGGTAGGTCTCCAGTTCGCGCCAGGTCTGCGCGTTGAACGGGCGCACCGAGGAGGCGTGTTTGTAGACCGCCTCGGCGTCGGAGCCTGCCGGCGCATAGGGCTCCCAGTTGCCCAGCATCGGGGTGCCGCCGCCGCGTTTCAAATATTCTACGATCCAGCCGGGATGGGTCAGCGCCTCGGCCAGGATCGAGGGTTTGAGGCTCAACGCCTGAAACAGCCCGCCACGGATATTGGCAAAGCCGTTCCTGATGTTGCGCTCGCGCTTTGACCCGACCGGGGTGTCGACGGTCAGCACCAAGGCCCCGAGCCCGGCTTCGGCGGTGCGGCGGATCAAATCGGCGTTGATCGCCGGGTCGCGCGCAGCATAAAGCTGATACCAGTGGTTTTTGGGCGCGATCTTGGCCGCCGCCTCGATCGAGTCGTTGCTGGCGCCCGACATGATGTAGGGGATGTTCGCGTCGCGCGCGGCTTCGGCGAGCATCAAATCGGCATGGTAGCGGAAGAGCCCCGCCCCGCCGGTCGGCGAAATCCCGAACGGGCTCGCGAAAGTCTGGCCAAAGATCGTCTTCGACTGGTCGCGTGCCGACACGTCGACAAGGTAGCGCGGCAGCAGCTGATGCTTGTGAAAGGCGGAGGTGTTGGTTTCGAGACCGCGCTCGTCCTCGAGGCCGCCCTCGATAAAATCGAACGCGATTTTCGGCAGGCGCCGCTTCGCCATGCGATGCAGGTCTTCGATGTTGACGGCTTTGTCGACATTCATCTTCAGCGATCTCCCTGGCCTGCGCCAAACGCTCTAGCATTGCGTATTTCGGCAATGCTCGACAATCCCCGCCGACGCGGTTCTGGGGTGTCCCGCAAGCCCCGTCGTCAAACCGGGTGCGGTCGGCGGGCGGACGGTTGCTCCTTAAAGCGCGGCATCGGCGCGGAAGCCCCCGAGGGAGCGGCAATTCTCAGGCCACCGGTTCGCGGCTGCCGAGGATGGTCGGCAGCCGCTCCGAAACCGTCGGGTGAATGGGCATCGCGCGCTGCATGACCGTATAGGGCGCCTTGGCATGCCTCAGCTCGAGGATCGATGCACCGCCTCGTCGCAGCCGACGCCGAGCAACGACGCCCCGAGGCCTCGTTGTCGCCCTCGACCACGATGCGCAGAAGGGCTGCGTCTCGCCCTTCTCGATCGCGTGGGCGACCCGCGTCATCGGCCGCTCGCCGAACAGCACCCGCCAGCCGCTCTCCCGCGCCTCGACCAAGGTCATGCCGACCCGGCGGCGGGTCGGTGTAGAGCGCATAAGCGGTAATTCGGTGGGTGACCCGGCGCGGGTCGTGATTATTGCGAGAACGGTAGGCAGTTCCAATATAAGCCCAGACTGTTAACATAATAATCGTAAACGGCAGGAGAAACCATGCGGTTTATATTGAGGAAGGCGTTAAAGCGCGGCGTCGCCGTGATAACCGGGTCGCCTCGGACACCAACCATGAAGCACCAGAACATGTTTTGATTCGTGCCCGGCAGGTCGACCGGCGCGGACGTCGTCGGGGAAGGGGTAAACGGCCCGATGCGCTTATATTTCCACGACGACGACATGCCCGTGAACGTGTAACAGAAGGCATATGTCGAGAGGGGCCTCACCGAGGATCGCACTGCGGAGAAAGTCTTGTCGCCGGTTTCGACCTGCGTGTTCACATCGGGCGGCGATCCTTGGTCAGGCGCCGGAAGGCCGCCCGCTATTCCCGCCCAGATGCACGCGTCCGGTTTGCCGCCGACCTGCTTACGGTTGGCGCTGCCGCCGCTGGCGGTCACCGGTGGCGGCTGGTTGAGCGCAAACTTCGAGAGGGCGGGCAGTCCCGAGAATTCGGTCAGGTGCGCGCACGTCCATTCCAGCGCGATCGGGGGGATATAGCCACCCCCAGTCCACTCTAGGTTCGCTTGGTAGCTGTTGCCGACCACGATAATTCGCGCGTCCCTGGCCCTGGCGAAATTTCCACCCAAGGCCAGAATGCCGCACATTCCATAATCGCTTGGGTTGCCTGGCGGCACGCTGTACCCGCCTATTGGTACAGTCAAACTGCAATTGCCTTTGTCGTCGCAATTTACCGGCTGCTGACCGCTTTCTCCTATCCACCCCATTGTAACTGCCGCTGCCCGCTCGGAAAGACAAGTAGCTGCCAAACAAAGCAAAAATATGATCAAGAGCCAATATCTCACCACAAAAACCATGCGTCCAAATTCCCGGTCCATTTCATTTTTTCCTCAGCGTTGAGCTTCGGGCTGCGCCGGCAGTAGATCCACGACGGGCCGCCTTGCCCCCGAACCAAGGTGGCCCGGTGGCGACGCATAGTCGGATAGATCGACACGTCCGACGGTAGATTGTTCTGGCAGGCACCATCGCCCGGCGCGCCATGCCTCGTCAATGGGCGTAACTTTGCACAGCGGCGGCGAGCGGGAGGGCGTTACCTAGGGTGGCTCGTGCCGATCGGTCGCGTTCGTTGCGACGGTCGCGGCCGCCGGCGGCACGCGGCGCAACTCAAGGAAGCAGCCCAGCGCTCAAGCCGGAGCAAACAAGCCGTTCCCGGCCGCCTGCTGCAAGCTCGCCGTCGTCGGCGCCGCCGGCGTTGCAAAGGCGGCGTCCTGCTGCAATACCGGCAACACCCGGCTGGCGAAGAGGCGCATGTTCTTGTCCGCCTCGACATGCGGGATGCCGCCGAACGAGAATTCGGTCACCAGATGGTCGGTCCCGGTCACTCGCTGCAATTCGGCGATCTGCTCGATACAGTCCGCGGGCGTGCCGACGACCTGGATTTTGACATAGAACTCGGTCGCGCGGGCCCGCTCCTCCTCGTCCTGCAAGCGGGCGTAGGTTTTTGCCATCTTGCCGTAGGTTTCGTAGCCTTTGACCGTCGCGAGATGGCCGTCGGAGAAATGGTAATGGTTGTCGATCGACTCCCATTTCTTGCCGAGCCAGGTCATCGCCCGGTCGTGCGCCGCCTCGCGGCTCTCGGCGCACGAGACGTTGGTCAGGATGATCGGCGGCGGCGGGTTGTGGCCCACGCTCAGCGCGATCTCGCGGTAGGCGACGATGTTCTCGGCGGCTTTCGGCCATTCGTTCTGCATGACGACAAGGATGCCAAAGCCGAGCTTGGCCATGATCTCGGCCGATTCCGGGCTGACCGAGGAGGCGTAAAAGCGCTCCTCGGGATGTGAGATCGGGCGCGGCCGGATCGCGGTTTTCGGGATCTGGTAGAACTCGCCCCGCCATTCGAATTCGGGCTCGGCGAGCGCCTTGCGGATCAGCTGGGCGGCTTCGGCGAAGCGCGGCCGCGCTTCGCTCATGGGCACGCGAAAGCCTTCATATTCGACGCTCGCCGCACCCCGGCCAAAGCCGAACAGGCAACGCCCACCCGCCAGGATGTCGAGGAGTGCTATTTCCTCGGCGACGCGGATCGGGTCGTGCCACGGCAGGACGATGACCGAGGTCCCGAACGTGATCCGCTTGGTGCGGCCGGCGAAATAGGCGAGGAGCTGCAACGGCGCCGGCGACATCGCGTAGCCGGTGAAATGATGCTCGAGCGCGAACAGCGAGTCGAAGCCCAAGGGCTCGGCCAAGTCGCCCATCGCCAGATGGTCGGACACGACCGCCACGTCGGGGCGGCCGGGCTCCGACAGCATGTTGAGCGCAATGCCGACTTTCATCGCCCCTTGCTCCTCTCAAAACTTTGTCGCCCCCGCGGAAGCCGGGGCCCAGGGCAGCCGACGAAGCTTTGGCCCTGGGCTCCCGGTCGCGCGACGCTTACGCGGGAATCACGGATCGATGAGTTTCCCATTAATTTGCGTTTGGTTGCGCTGAAACTTTATCGCGCCCCCGCGACATACCACGGGTGCGGCTGGCCGGGGATCTTGGCGCGCAGGGTGTAGACCGAGGTTCGCGCGGTAAAAAAGATCGTTTTCAGGTCGGGGCCGCCAAAGGCGAGGTTGGCTGGGACCTCGGGCGTGCGGATGACGCCGAGCTTGGCACCGTCGGGGGCGAACACCCAGGTGCCGCCGGGGCCGGTGCAATAGACGTTACCATGCTGGTCGACCTTCATGCCGTCGGGCACGCCGTCGGTTTCCTCCGATGACATGTCGGCGAAAATCCGCCGTCGGACCATGTTGCCGGCGTGGTCGAGCTCAATCGCGTGGATGTATTGCGCGTGGCGCGTGTTGGCGACGTAGAGCATGCGCTCGTCGGGCGAAAAAGCAAGCCCGTTCGGGTATTCAAACTCGGCGACAAGGCGGCTCGAGCCGTCGGGGTTGACGGCGTAGACCCCGGAATGCGCCAGCTCCTTGTCGGGAAGCGCTATGCGCAGGCCCGGGTCGGTAAACCAGATGCTGCCGTCCGACTTGCAGACCACGTCGTTCGGGCGGTTGATGCGCTTGCCCTCGTAGCAGTCGATCAGCACTTCGCTCGTCCGGTCGTCGGACCAGCGGGTGAGGCGGCGGTTGCCGCCTTCGCAAATGACGAGACGGCCCTGCAGGTCAAAGGTCGTGCCGTTGCCCTCGCCGGTGTCGGTGCGCACGGTTTCGGGCTGCTGGCCCAGCTTCAGCCGGTAGAACCTGCTCGCCCGCACGTCGGCAAAATAATAGAAATCATCGGGGTGCCATAATGGTCCCTCGGTAAAGACAAACCCGGTCGCCGGCCGTTGTGCCTCGCTCGTTTCGAGCAACGTGTCGAGCCCCGCCATCCTCGTCCTCCCACTTCCGGAATTGGTCGGCCCGAGGCTACTCCCCGAAGCGGTGGCCTGTCCATTTGGCAGGGATCGCGTTGCCATCCGTCCCGTCCCACCGATCCGGTGCCCTCGCGGTCCGCGTCAGCCGCACCCAGCCACTCGCGGTCGGGAAAATTATGCCGTAAAAGTCTCGGTTACAGGGAATAAGCGCGCTCGGAGACAAACATGGCGCACATGGCTTCGTCTGCGACCGAGCACGCGCTCGAAAACCAGCGGCTCGGGGGGTTGCAGATCCGCGTCGCGGCGATTTGCGGCCTGATCCAGATGTGCGACGGCTACGATGTCGGCCCGATCGGCTGGTCGGTGCCGTCCTTGACCCATGCCTGGCATGTGGCGCCGTCGGCCTTCACGCTCGCCTTTTTGTGGTCGAACATCGGCGTGATGGCGGGCGCGCTCGCCGCCGGCCCGATCGGCGACCGCCTCGGGCGCAAGCCGCCACAACACCGTGATCGCCATGAGCGCGAGCGGGAAGTCGGCCGCTCGGGCGCTTTCGGCGGCTCGGCCCTGGGATCGCCGATCGCTGTTCATCGCGCGAACACGGTTGACGTTCATTCCGCGAACGCGGTATTCGTTGCGCCGAGCCCGGTGCGCCGGGCATCTCTTTGAGCAGCCGCGGCGTGAGCGAAGCAAGTCCCGATCAGGGCGACCCCGAAATCATTCTCGGTCTGTTGAATTCGATCGAGCACGACAGCGCGGTCACTCAGCGCAAGCTCGCCCGCGAGCTCGGGATCGCGCTCGGTCTCGCCAACGCCTATCTGCGCCGCTGCGTGAGGAAAGGGCTGGTCAAGGTCAGCCAGGTGCCGCTCAACCGCTACGCCTATTACTTGACGCCGCAGGGCTTCTCTGAGAAGAGCCGGTTGACCGCCGAATACCTCGCCTTTTCGTTCGACTTTTTTCGCCGGGCGCGGCGCGACTGCTCCGAGGCGTTGCGGCTGTGCGCGGCGCGCGGCTGGCGCCGCGTCGTGCTCTACGGCGCCGGCGAGCTCGCCGAAATCGCCGCCGTGAGCGCCGGCGACGGCGGCGTCGAGATCGTGTGCGTTATCGACCCGGCGGCCGCGGGGCGGCGCTGCGCCGGGCTTGCCGTGGTCGCCGACCTCGCCGCGGCGCGGCGTCTCGCGGCGCCGCACCCGCTCGACGGCGTCGTGCTGACCGACACCGGCGCGCCGCAGGCGAGCTTTGACTGGCTGTGCGCGCTCGCGGCAGAGGCGGGCTTTGCGCCGGACAGCATCGTTGCGCCGCGCCTGCTCGGCATTTCGCCGGGTCCTGCGGCCGAGGCATCGTCCGCCGCGCCTTGAGGCTTCCCCTCGCCGCGGCGGTGGGGGGAAACGCGGTCGCGGTCAGTTTGGCTCGGGGGCGGTCGCGTCACCCGAACTGCGGTAGCATGGAACAAGAGCGGACGGCGAGACCATTGGAAGACGGCGAGGCCGGCGCGTGATCGGCGGGGGCGTGGTCCATGTGGTCACCGGGCTCGAAATCGGCGGCGCCGAGATGCTGCTCTTCGAGCTCTGTCGCGAGGAGGCGCGGCATGGCCGGCAATCCCGGGTCGCGAGCCTGATCTCCGACGGCCCGATGCGCGCGCGGTTCGCACAAATCGGCATCGACGTTTTGGGGCTGGGGCTGCGTCGCGGCGAGTTTTTTGCGCCGGGCCTGGCGGGCCTGGTGCGGCTGGTGCGCCGCGAGCGGCCGCAAATCGTGCAGGGCTGGCTCTACCACGGCAATCTCGCGGCAACCGCCGCGGCATGGCTGTCGGGCGTGTTTCCCCGGCCGCGGCTGGGCTGGGGCATTCTCGGGGCGATTCCGGATTTCGCCTGCTATCCGCGCCGGCTGCGGCGGGTCGTGAACCTCGGCGCCAGGCTTTCGCCGTGTGTCGACGGCATTTTTTACAACAGCCGGGTGGCGCTCGACGCGCACCGCCGCTACGGCTTTCGCGCACGGCTCGCGCAATTTGTGCCAAACGGGATCGACCTGGAGCGGTTCCGCTTTGACCCGGCGGTGCGCGCCGCGACCCGTCTGGCGCTCGGCTTGCCGGAGGACGCGGTCGTCGTGATCGCGGTCGGCCGCAACGACCCGATGAAGAACTGGCCCGGGATGCTCGCCGTCACCGAAGCGGCGCGCAATCCGCAAGTGTGGCTCGTCGCGGTGGGCGAGGGCGCCGAGCGTCTGCCGCCCGGACCGCGCCGCCGCCTGCTCGGCCGTCGCGACGACATGCCGGCGCTCTACGCAGCGGCCGACATCTTCATGCTCGCCTCGCACTTTGGCGAGGGCACCTCGGTGGCGCTGAGCGAAGCCATGGCGTGCGGGCTCCCGGTGGTCGTCACCGAGGTTGGCGACAATGGCGGCATCGTCGCCGGCGCGGGACTGGTCGTCCCGCCGCACGAACACGCCGCCCTGGCGCAGGCTTTGCGCGCGCTGGCCGGCGACCGCGACTTGCGCGCCCATCTTGGCCGAACGGCGCAGGCGCGGGCCAAGGGCTTCGGGGCCGACGGTCTGCACGCCGGGTTCCACCGTTTCTTCGAAGAGTTGCAGGACGCCGGCCGCGCCGAGCCGCACACTGTCTGAACCGGGCGGGCAGGCCCCAAGCCAGAGGCCGCTCGCGCCAATCAGCGCGTCCAGCGCCGGACCGTTCCAGGATCCGGAAATGAGCTTCCTTGCTGGTCGTTCAGGTCGACGGCAGGATTTGACAGTTAAGCGTTCGTGTTCGCCAAACTCCTAAACCTTCACCGCGTGTTCGCCGCCGCATGGACAGTGTCGCGGAGGCTCGGCGGCGCACGGTCATTTCGGGCAATGTGCAGCCTGGTGCGCACCAACGGGGTCTCGGCCGCGACCCGCTTGATCTGGGCGCGCCTCCGCCAGGCCGACGCCGCGGCGATGCTGGGTCGCGGCCCGATTGCCAGGCTGGTCGAAACCGATGCGTTCTCGGCAAGATCCGTGCCCTGCTTTGCCGGCAACATCGCACTGATCGGCAGCCTCGACCTGGCCCAGTGCCGTAAATTTCGGGTCATCCAAAAGCAGGAAATGATCGAATGCGTCGCCGGTCAACAAATCCGGATTTCCCATTACCGCGATATTTATCGCTCGCGCAGCCTGCTGCAATCGGCCGACAAGCTGGTTTTGTACCGCGTGCCCAATGGCGCACACTTTAACGAAATTATCGCTGAGGCGCGCCGCCTGGGACTGGGCGTATGCTACGACATTGACGATCCGGTGTTCGATTTGGAGACCGTGAAATCCAACCCAAACCTGTCCTTTTTGTCACGACAGATGCAACGAGCTTTGTTCCGGGATGCGGTCGTGTTCAGCGAGGCCATGCGGCAATGCGATATCATAACCGTGAGCACGCCCGGGCTGCGGCGGCTCGTCAACCAGCGCTTTCCGTCGATCCCGTGCTATGTCATTCCCAATGGCGTCGACGCGGAAACAATTCACTATGGCGCTGTCGCGAGGCACCAGGGCCTGCCCAGCCATGACAGACCGTTCCGGATCCTGATGCCGTCCGGATCGCTCGCACATGCCGCGGACACCGAGGTCGCGGTCGAAGGCGTGCGACGGTTTCTCGATCGATGTCCCGAGGCGCAAATCGTCACGATCGGCCATTTTCACCCGGAGTATGCGCTCCGCAACGCCAACGCGGTCAAGACATTGCCGTTTCTCCCCTACTCCGAATATATGCGGCTGCTCGCCACCGCCGATTGCGTTCTAGTCCCATTGGCCGAAAGCGTCTTCAACGACGGCAAGAGCATCGCCCGCCTGATCGACGCCACCGAGGTCGGCGTGCCGGTCGTGGCCTCGCCAATAGGCGAATATGCCGAAGCGGCGCTGTCGTCGGCATTTTTCCCGGCTCGCTCGCCCACGGAATGGTGCGAGGCCCTCGAAATTATTGCGCAATGCGGCGGCGAGAAAAGTCGCGTTGTTAGGGCGGCGCTCCAGCGGGTGCGGGCTCCCCGGCTGCTGTCCTCGCTTTGGGCGAACCTGGACCCGGAGCTGCGGGCGTTTTTCGGCAGTCGCGCCCCCAGTCCGTCGTCTCCGCTCGTTGAGGCCGGCGCGCCGGGCGAATGAGAGTTCTGGTCGCGAACATATATTATCCGCCGGTGGCGTTTGGCGGTGCGACGATCGTCGCCGAGCAAACCACTACGCTGCTGGCGCGGATGCCGGGTGTCGAATGCCTGGTGCTGTGCCTCGACGGCGCGCAACCGCGCGCCAACACCTTTCTGACCCGTTACGTTTGGGACGGCGTTGATGTGATTGCGACATCGCCGGCTGCCGATCCCGGCGGTCCCAGCTACAGCAAGCCCGGCATCGCCGCGCTGAACCGGCCTATAATCGAACAGTTCCGCCCCGACGTCGCTCTGATCCATTGCATTCAGGATTTCGGCGCGCAGTTTGTTGCGGACCTCCGCGAAGCCGGCATCCCGGTCGCAATTTTCGTTCACGATGCCTGGTGGATTTGCGAACGCCAATTCATGATCAATTCGTCGGAGGCTTATTGCTTCCAGACCGCGATCGACCTCAATGTCTGCCGGTATTGCGTGAATGACATCGACGAAACGAGAACTCGCGACGCCTACCTGCGAGCCATCCTCAACCAGGCCGACGCGCGGCTGTTTCCGTCAATGTTCTTCCGGGATCTGCACGTTACGTCGGGGGTCACCGCCGAGGCTTCAATTGTCGTCAAGAACGGCGTGCTGCTCCCGAGAACGCCCGCAAAGGCCCCGCAAACTGGGGGGTGCCGGCAGGTGCGGTTCGGGTTCTTGGGCGGGCTCGGTCAGGTCAAAGGAGCTGCTTTGGTCGAGGCCGTGTTTAAGACATTGCCGCGTAACGACTATGAGCTGGTCTGCGTCGACAACGCCACGAACTTGGGCCGCAGATCGGTTGGCTTCAGCAGCTGGAAATGCACCGGGACGCTGCGCATTCGACCCGGCTTCACGCAGCGCACGATCGACGAATTTTATGAAGAGATCGATGTCCTCTTGTGCCCGAGCCAGTGGAAAGAGTCGTTTGGGCTGGCGGTCAGAGAAGCGCTCATTCGGCACAAATGGGTCATTGTCACCGCGGCGGGGGGGATCGCCGAAGATGTGGTCCCGCGGGTCAACGGCACGGTCATCCCATTGACGCTCGATCCCGAGTTCCTGATGGAGGCGGTCCTCGATTGTTTCGACCGGGATTGGTCGCAGTACGAGAACCCGTACGTTTCCCAAATCAGAACGTTCGCGGAACAGAGTGAGGAGCTCTATCGTGTTCTCTGCGACCTCAACAAGCGTTAGGGCGGGTGCCGCGCGCGTCAACGACGACGAGCGCACGAGCGTCGACGATCGGCCGTGGTTCGCCGGATTGCCGGAACGGTTCGCGACAGCGCTGCCGGCTCTTTATATTGCATGGGCGATGTCGTTTGTTCTGGCGCTGTGCTGGCTGACCCCGCCCTATCGGAACGTGGACGAAATTAACCACTATTTGCGCGCAGTGCAGATCGCGCGCGGCGAGTTGACTGGATACCGCCTTTTTGGTCTAGGACACGTCGCAACCGGAGATTCGGGTGGACGCTCGGACCCCGGGATTGTTGCGAGCAGCGATCCGTTTTCCCCCGACAAGCCTCACTCGGTGCCATGGGTGCGCAAGCCCGATTTCCAGACTGCGGCATCGGCGTTTTTTGGCCCCGACGAGTTGATCGGCTTTGGCAACACCGCCGTATACCCTCCCTTTCTTTACCTACCGAGTGTCGTCAGTATTTGGATTGGCGAGACCGTGGGGCTAACGATCCTGAAAACGCTTTATCTCGCACGGGCGGCGAACATGGCCGCCGCTATATCGATCAGCACGCTGGCGATGTTCCTCGCGCGCCGCACTCGCTGGGCGATCGCCGCGGTGGCGCTGCTGCCGATGACGGCGGCGCTTTATGCGTCGGTCAACCAGGACGGCTTGATCATTGCGTTGGCTTTGCTCGTCGTCGCGATGGTCGACCGGATCGGCGCCGAGCAGCGCCCGGCATCCAATGCGGAGCTTGCTGCGCTTGTCGCCGTGGCGGCACTCGCGGCTATGGCGAAGCCGCCTTATGGGGTGATGGCGCTATTCCCGTTTGCGGTCTCGCCGGGCATCACGCGTCGCGAATTCGGCGCCGCAGCAGCCATTGTCGCATGCACCGCGGCGTGGACGATTTTCACTATGGCCACAGCGAGCGTCAACATACACGGCGCGGTTGCGGCCCTACAATTCCGCTATGTCGTCACCCATCCGTTTGTGGTCCTGCCGATCGCGTGGCAGACGCTGACCGCGTTTTCTCGAAATTATTTTCACGAATTCATCGGAGTGTTGGGATGGCTCGATACGCCGCTGCCGCGGTGGTTTGTGCGCGGGGCGGGCATCGCGTTGGCGGCAAGCTTTCTTGGGGCCTGCGCAGCACCACCGGGGCCGAGGCCGTGGCTGCCCCTCATGATCGCGATTGGCGGCGTCGGCGCGGTGTTCGCCGCCGAATATCTGGTCTGGACGCGCCCATTCGCGCCATTTGTCGACGGGGTGCAGGGGCGCTACTTTGTGCCGTTGGCGCCGGTGCTCGCACTTGCGCTCCCCGCCGCTCCGAGGCGCATCAGTCCGGTATTGCCGTGGCTCGCGATGGCGGGCATCGTCGTACTGGCGGTTTTTGGTCCGGCCGTCGTCATCCGCTCGATCGTGCTCCGCTACTATCTTTGCGGTTGAGGCGGCATTCGAACGGCGCCCGGTGGGGCAGTACCCAGGCGCCCGAACACCAGGGTCCGCATCCCGGCGTAGTTGACCGCGAGCGCAAAGATCGAGGCGAGGCCGAGCGCCGCGACCGGTTCGCCGGCGAATGGCACGCGCAGCACCACGAGAAGCGAATAAATAGCGAAGTTCGAGCTCAGCCCGACCATCTGGGTCGCCAAATAGGACAGGAATTCCCGACAGGACGGGCGTGCGGCGACGCGAAACGTCCACGAGCGATTGACTGCCCAGGTGACAATGACCGCCACCGAGAACGAAAGGCCGCGAGCCGCGATCGGTGAAACATGAAGCCACGTCGTCTCAACGAAGAGGATGCTCCCATCGACCATGAAACCTAGCGAGCCGGCGCCGCAAAAGCGCACGAACTGCGGCAACCTGGGCGCCCGCGGCATGAATCGACCCGCGGCGCGCTCGTCGGGTCGCGGTTTAGGGGTCATGCGGCAGCGCGGGCACGGCGAGGTAGGCGAGGCGCTTCATCTCCTTGCGGCCGCGGGCAACCGAATCGAGGATGACGCCGCAGGCGAAGGACAAAAAGCTGAGCAATACGAGGCCGGTCGCCAGGATCGCGGTCGGAAACCGCGGCACCAGACCGGTGCGCATGAACTCGAGGACGACCGGGACCCCGAGGATCAGCGCCGCCAGCAGAAACAGAAATCCGAAGACACCAAAAAAGCCGACCGGACGCTGCTCCTTCACGAGGAGCGCGATCATGCGCAGGATGCGCAGTCCATCGGCGATCGTCCGCAGCTTCGACGCCGAACCCTCGGGTCTTTCTCGGTAGCGCGTGCGCAGCTCGGCGATCGGCATGTGCAATTCGAGCGCATGCACCGTGAACTCCGTTTCCGTCTCAAAGCCGATTGCGAGCGCCGGGAGAGACTTGACAAAGCGCCGGCTGAAAACCCGGTAGCCGGACAGCATGTCGCTGACGCGGTTCCCGAAAATACGGGTCACGAGACCCGTCAACAGGACGTTGCCGAACCGATGCCCGCGCCGATATGCGCTGTGCATCGTGGCATCCCGGACCCCTGTGACCATGTCGAGCCCGTCGCGCGCGAGCAGTTGGACCATCGTCGGCGCCGCTGCCGGATCATACGTGTCGTCGCCGTCAACCAGCACATAAATGTCCGCTTCGACATCGGCGAACAGGCGTCGGACCGCGTGTCCCTTGCCTTGCAGCGGCTCGCTGAGGACAAGCGCCCCGGCCGCTTGTGCTATTGCTTTCGTCCCGTCTGTCGAATTGTTGTCGCACACGTAGATCCTGGCATTGGGCAAATGCCCGGCAAAATCGTTTATCACCGTACCAATAGCCGCCGCCTCATTGTGGCAGGGAATGAGCACCGCCACCTGCCGCGGACGCGGCAGCAACTGAATGTCACGAGCCGGCCGTGCGGCAATCTCGTCATTTCGCAGCGAAGACATAGACGATACCGTTGGCGTCCATCGGGGCGGCGAAAAGGTAGCGGATGATTAGCGGCATATCAAATAAAGCGGCCGGCGGACCGGTAATGCCGGGCTGGCATGTCCTCCGTCTTGTGGCACGGTAGCCGGACGGCCGGCGGCTTGCCTGCCGACCGATGCGCGCCGCATCTCCGGAGATGCCTTTCGGCTCCCGGAAGGCATGGTTCGCCGGTGAAACGTCTGCATCGCCTCGCTGATTCGTTGCGGCGCACCGGGTCCGTCGTTAACCCCGGGGTGGCATGTTGGGGCGCGATCCCTCGGCCTACAATTGCCGAGGTCGCCGGCCACCCGGCCGGGCCCGCGCCTTGACCAGAGAACGACAGAACAAACCACCGCCGAGGCGCGCGTTTCGAGCCGCCGTCCGACGTGCGTTGCGCTTCGTCGTGCGAAAATGCTGTCAGTTCGGTGTCGCCGGGTTCTCCGTCGCGTGCTACTACCTCTTTGAACTGCGCCGACAGAGATCGGGCATCGGTCTACGCCTGCTTTCGGGGTCATTCGAGCCAAGCGGCCTGTGGTGTATCTTCGCGATCCATCAAGAACACGCGGTCTCTCAAAATCTGGTTAAATATCTGACCGCGCTGAAATGCGCCGGGTACAATGTGGTCCTGGTAAATGACGGGGTGCTGGGCCGCGAGCCGGTCGCCGCGTTTTTGCCGCTCTGCCACACCGTGGTGTCGCGGCCCAAAGGGGGGCGCGATTTCGGAAGCTACAAGTGGGGCACCCAATTCCTGCGGCGTGCCGACCGGATCGGCCTCGTCAACCAAATGGTTTATTGCAATGACAGCATCTTCGTGCGGCCGCGCGCGTTTGCCGCTTTCCTCGACGAGCTCAAGCAGATCGACGACGACTACATTGGGGTCGTCGACAGCCGGCAAATCAGCTATCACGTGCAGAGCTGGCTGTTCGCGGTCTCCGGCAGGATTTTCAAGTCCGCACCGTTTGATGATTTCTGGAAACAGTATAAACCATACTCGCACCGCACCCACTGCATCGTAAACGGGGAGATCGCGCTCACGCGCCACCTGGTGCGAGCGGGGGTGGTCCCGCGGGTCTTGTACCCGCAGCGGGCGATCGTCGACCTCATGCTCACTGGGCCGCCCGACACGGCACTCGAACGGCTGGTCACGTTGCTCAGACCTATTGAATACGAAAGGTTGGCGAAGACAATCGAGCCGCTGGCTTCCGCCGGACGGCTGTGCGATCTGAAGAAGAAATTTCTTGCGGCTCTCGGCGCGGCGAACCTGGTGGGCGCGGTCAACCTGATTTTGGTCGGCTGCTCGCCGTTTCCGTTTCTTAAAAAGGATCTGGTCTATCGCGCGCAATATTTTGTCAGCCAGGTGGAGCAGGGCGTCGGCCATTGGACCGGCGACGACGCCGAGGAGTTGGCGGAAATTTTATCGTATTACCGGGCACGGGGCACGCTGAGGGCGCGATATTCCTTAGCGGCGCTGTCAGCCCGGCTGGGCGTTACCTAGCGGCGCCGGGCAAACGGCTAGGTTGGGGCGGATCGCCAGTGGTTGGGGTGGAGGCGGAGAAGGCAAGTGGCGCCACGGCAACGGACGATTCACGTCCGTTGGCCGGATCGCACCACCAACCTGTCAAACTGGTGGGCCGATTCACGCAACCCTTGGGAGCCAAGCGTTTCGATCGGACCACTAGCGTGCGCGCGACCGCGTTCACCGGCGGCCACAAGGCGGTTTCGGCGCGCTTTCGGGTGCGCCAATACATCCCGCTGCTGGCGCAGCACGGCGTCGAGCTTGTCGAGCGCGGCCCCGGTCTCGGATCGTACCCGCCGGAAAGCCGATGGCGCCGCCCGGCTTGGCTGCTGGGGTCGTTGGCGCAGCGGGTACCCGACATCCTGCAAGGATGGTCCGGCGACGTAACCTTGCTGCACCGCGAGATGATTTCGACGCTTTACACGTTCGAGGGCCTTACCCGGCGCCCGCGCCTGGTCGACATCGACGACGCCATCCACCTTTTTCGCAACGGGTGGGCCGCGAAACGTCTCGCGCGGGGCGCCGACCTCGTCCTCGTCGGCAACGAATACCTCGCTGAGGCCTGGCGGCGATGGAACCCGAGGGTCGAAATTCTTCCGACGGCGGTCGACACCGAGCGGTACCAGGCCCGGCCGCTGCCCGTAGATCCGTGCATCGGTTGGATCGGCTCCCATGAAAACTTACGATATCTGAAGAATATCGCGCCGGCATTGGCCGCGGTGCTGCGTCGCTTTCCGCGCATGTCGATCGCGGTCTGCAGCGATCGCCGTCCTGAACTCGCGGGCCTGCCAGTCCGCTTTGTGCCGTGGTCGCTCGCGGTTGAGGACGATTTTCTCGGCTCGCTGACCGTTGGGGTCATGCCGCTCGACGACGGCCCGTGGGAGCGCGGCAAGTGCAGCTTTAAGATGCTGCAATACATGGCCGCCGGCCGGCCGTGCGTCGTCTCCCCGGTGGGCATGAACAAGGACGTGCTGGCGCAGGGCCAGGTCGGGCTCGCCGCCGGCACGCACATGCAATGGGTTGCCGCGCTGTCGGACATCTTGACCGATCGCGGCGGCGCGGACCAGCTTGGGGCGGCCGGACGCGCCCTTGCTCACGCGCGATACAGCCTCGTCGCCCTCGCGCCGCGGCTCGCCCAGATCATCCGCCGCCTCGCATCATCGTGACGGCCGCAGAGCCCCGCCGGGCCGTCGCCGAAGAAAGCGCTCGACCACTGGGAGCAATTGGAGAATGACATCCTCGCAAACGGCCGTCGACCTCCGGGTCAACGAAATCGCGGCGCCGTGGCAGCGGCCCAGCCGCACCCGGTCGGCGGTGCTCGATCTCCTTGAAGGGTTGTACCAAAGCTGGCTGTGGACGACCTTGGCCCACCAGGATCTGAAGCTGCGCTACCGCGGCTCGATTCTCGGCCCCTTTTGGCAGACGATCACGACCGCCGTCATGATCGGGGCGATGGGCTTTATCTATGCCAAGCTGTTTCACACCCCGCTTCAGAACTACCTGCCGCTGTTGGCCGCGGGGCTGGTGTTCTGGCAGTTCACCTCGGGCATGGTGACCGACGGTTGCGGCACGTTCTATTCGGTGCAGGGCATCATTCAACAGGTCAGGCTGCCGTTCTCGTTGCACGCCTATCGCCTGGTCTACCGCAACCTGCTGATTCTGATGCACAACTTCTTCATTGTCCCGATCGTGCTGTTCATATTCCCGCAGTCCATCGTGTGGCCGCGGCTGCTAGAGCTCGGTCCCGGGCTGGCGCTGATCCTGCTGAACGGGATTTGGGTCAGCATTCTCCTCGGCATGGTCAGCGCGCGCTTTCGCGATGTGCCGCCGATCGTCGCCAGCATTGTCCAGGTCGTGTTTTTTATCACGCCGATCTTCTGGCCGGCCAACGGGCTCGGCGCGCATCGCTGGCTGGCCGAGGTCAACCCGATTTACGCCGGGATCGACGTGCTGCGCGCGCCGCTGCTCGGCCAGCCGACCGAGCCGTATTCTTGGCTGATCCTGACGACGGTCACGGTGATCGGCTGCGCCGCCACCTTTGCCTTTTTCGCCCGCTTCCGCACGCGCATCGCGTTCTGGGTTTAGCCGCCGTGTCGTTTTTGCGCCTGCGCGACGTTTCGGTCGAATTCCCGATTTACCAGGCCGGCAGCCGCTCGCTGAAAAAAGTGCTGCTGGCTTCCTCCACCCGAGGAAATCTGGGTCGCGACGCGCGCGACCGCGTCAATGTACGGGCATTGACCGAGGTGAGCTTTGAGATCGGGAACGGTGAACGGTTCGCCGTCATCGGGCTCAACGGGGCCGGCAAGTCGACGCTGCTCAAGGTGCTCGCCGGGGTCTACGAGCCGACCCACGGCCGCTTCACATCCTCCGGCAGGGTGTCGTCGTTGCTCGACATTCAGGTCGGCCTCAACGTCGACGCCACCGGCCGCGAAAACATCATTCTACGCGGCATGTATATGGGGATTCACCCGTACGAGATGCGCGAGCGCGCGGCGGAGGTGGCGGAATTCACCGAGCTTGGGGAATATCTCGACATGCCGGTTCGCACCTACTCGGCCGGCATGATGGTCCGCCTCGCCTTCGCGGCGTCGACCTGCATTCCACCCGAGATCCTTATCATGGACGAGTGGCTGACCGCCGGCGACGCGCAGTTCCTCGAAAAGGCGCAGCGCCGCGTCGAGGCGTTTGTTCGAACCTCCAGCATCCTCGTTCTCGCTTCCCACTCGCTGGAGCTGATCGGGCAATGGTGCAACCGCGGGATTCTGCTGCACCAGGGGCACGCGCTGACGATCGGCCCGATCCCGGACGTGATCGCCGCCTATCGCCACCTGCTCGAGGTCGGGGCACCTTAGCGCATCCCGTGTCGCGAGATTCGGGCCCGCAGGATTGGCGCCTATCCGACGGTCGCGTTCTCGGGCCTCTACAACGCGCGCAACCGGTTGTTCTGAAGGCCGCGCTTTGACGCCTCCGACGAAAGCAGCCGGCGGCTGGCGCGCACGGGTCCGCCGACCGTCCGCGTTCTAAGGGTCAAGCGCTCAACAGGGCTGTGCCGATCTCCCTTAACAAAAACCGTGGCGCCCTCGGCGGCGGCGGGGCAGAGTTGGGGAGCGTCAAAGCAAACTCGGGAGGACTGCCCCCAATGCCCCAATCCGCGATCCCGCCCGGCCGCCACGCGCCGGTCCGCCCGGACTGGCTCGATCAGCGCCGCGAGGAGATCATCGAGCCTGATTTGCCGATCGTCGACCCGCATCATCACATGTGGGACCGGCCGGGCAACCGCTATCTGTTTCCGGACCTGTTGGCCGACACCGGCAGCGGCCACAACATCGCCGCGACCTGCTTTGAGGAATGCCGTGAGATGTACCGCGCCGACGGCCCGCAGGAGCTGAAGTCGCTCGGCGAGACCGAGTTTGTCAACGGCATCGCGGCGATGAGCGCCTCGGGCAAATACGGTAAGACCCGGTGCATCGCCGGCATCATCGGCAATGTCGACCTCAGGATCGGCAGCCGCGCCAAGGGCATCCTCGAGCAGCACGTCACGATCTCCGGCGGTCGCTTCAAGGGCATCCGCAACGGTGCGACCTGGCACGCCGACCCGAGCCTCGAAATCTATTGCTCGGGGGCGGCGCAGGGGCTTTATCGCGATCGCACTTTCCGCGAGGGGTTCGCCGGATTGGCCGCGCTCGGCTTGAGCTTCGACGCCTGGCTGTTCCAGACCCAGCTTGACGACGTGACCGACCTGGCGCGGGCCTTTCCGCAGGCGGTGATCGTGTTGAACCATGTCGGCGGGCCGTTGGCGATCGGCCCCTATGCCGGCAAGCGCGAGGAAGCCTTCGCCACGTGGAAGAAGGGGATCGGCGAGGTCGCCGCCGCCTCGTCCAACACTTATGTCAAATTGGGCGGGCTCGGCATGAAGCTCTCCGGCTTCACGTTTTTCGAGGGTGACCAGCCGCCCTCCTCGCAGGATCTCGAAAAGGCGTGGCGCCCTTATGTCGAGACCTGCATCGCGGCGTTCGGCCCCGAGCGCTCGATGTTCGAAAGCAATTTCCCGGTCGACAAGGGCATGTGCAGCTATCCGGTTATGTGGAACGCCTTCAAGCGCATCGCCGCCGGCTGCTCCGCCGCCGAAAAGACCGCATTGTTCAGCGGTGCGGCGAACAAAGCCTACCGGCTGGCGCTCTGACGGGAGCCCAGGGGGTATCTAGTCGTCTCCACACAAGAGACCGTCATGACCGGGCTTGTCCCGGTCATCTGCGACTCATCGGCTAAATAAGACGTGGATGGCGGGAACAAGTCCGGCCATGACGAAATCGGAGAAGGGAGAGAGCGATGCCGTTACCGCGACAAGAGGTGGACGCGACCACCCCAAAATACCTGCGCGACAAATATGCGGTGGCCGGGGTCGGGGAGACGACCTATACCCGCGGCTCGGCCAAGACGACGCGCGCGCTCGGCACCTGGGCGGTCAGGAACGCGATCCTCGATGCCGGGCTCACGGCCGCGGACATCGACGGCATGCTGTCCTATTCGGGCGGCGACTCGACCTCGGCGACGTTTATCGCCGGCGATCTCGGCATCCGCCTCAATTTCTACATGGACGTGGTTGGCGGCGGCTCCTCGACCGAGGCGCTGGTCGGGATCGCGATCGGCCTGATCGAGGCCGGCTGCTGCAAGACGGTGGCGATCTTCCGCTCGATGAACGGCTATTCGCAGGTGCGCATCGGCGGCACCGGCGCGCGCTCGGCCGCCCCCGTCGCCGGCGACATGCTGCACAACCGCGCCTATGGCTGGCAGAGCGCCGGGCAAAGCTTTGCCCCGACCTTTATGCGCCACATGCACGATTACGGCACGCGGCCCGAGCAGGTCGCCGCCGTCAAGGTCGCCCACAGCAAGCACGCCTCGAACAACCCGAAGGCCTATTACAAAAAGCGCTTCACGATCGAGGACGTGCTGTCGAGCCGTTTCATCTGCAAGCCGTTGCACCTGCTCGACTGCTGCGTCGAGACCGACAACGCGACCTGCGTCATCGTCACGAGCGCCGAGCGCGCGCGCGACATGAAGCAGCCCCTGGTGCTGATCCGCGGTGTCGTCGGGCGCTGCTCGAAGCCGCGGCTCGACATGCACTACCAGCACGGGCCGATCTCGACCGTCGCCGGCCATTACGCGGCGAGGATCCTGTGGCCCAATGCCGGGGTCGGGCCGGAGGACATCGACGTGACCGGCTCCTACGATGCCTTCACCTTCACGACGATGCTGCAGCTCGAGGATTACGGGTTCTGCAAAAAGGGCGAGGGCGGCGACTATGTGTCGAGCGGCGCGATCGAGCTCGGCGGCAAACGTCCCAACAACACGTCGGGCGGGCATTTGTGCGAGGGCTATACCCACGGCATGAACATGGTCATCGAAAACACCCGGCAGTTGCGCCATGACGCCGACGATTCTTGCCCGGTCGGCCCCGACGGCAAGCGCCAGCACACTTTCGACTACCGCGAAGGCGGCTGCCGCCAGGTCCGGGATGTCGAGGTCAGCGCCAATCTCGGCTGGGCCAACCCGGCGACCGCCTCGTCGATGGTCATGCGGCGGGGTTGGTAAATCGTCGTCGTTTCCGCGAAAGCGGGAATCCAGGAAGACGCTTCGGCGCTACCCCTGGACCCTCGCTTTCGCGGGGGTGACGCCAAAGGAGCCAATGAAGGAGAAGAAAAATGCCTGTCCGCGGCGAATATCTCGGCATGGGGCTGACGATCGACGACCTCGACCACGAGAACCTCGAATATTTCCGCCACTGCGCCGAACATGATTTTCACCTGCAGGCCTGCGCGCAATGCGGCCGGTTGCGCTATCCGCCGACCACCGCCTGCCCGTGGTGCATGAGCCTCGAATCCATGTGGAAGGGGGTCGAGGGCAAAGGTGCGGTGCACTCCTACAGCGAGGTGCACCACGCGATCCAGCCGGCGTTCCGCGGCAAGACGCCGTATCTGATCCTGCTGGTCGACCTCGACACGCAAAGGGGCGAGCCGACGCCGGAGGAGGCTTTGCGCGTTGCCGGCAACCTGACGACGCCCGACGGCGAGCTCGCGCCCCCCGACATGGTGAGGCGGGTCGGGATCGGCACGCGGGTGCGCATGGTGTTCTGCGATGTCGGCCCCGGTTTGGCGTTGCCGCAATGGACGATCGACGAAGCCGCGACCCAGCCGGCGACCGTCTGGCGCTACCCGCAGGAGTGACGGACGATTTTCTTCGTCGCCCCCGCGAAAGCGGGGGTCGGCCCCGCCCCTAGCCTTTGACGCCGCCCATGGTCAGGCCGGAGGTCATGCGGCCGCGGAACAGGTAATAGATCACGACCGGCGGGATCGCGTAGATGATCGCGGTTGCCATCATGTAGTTCCACGGCGACTCGTCGCTGTTGAGAAACTGCGCCAACGCCACCGGCACCGTCATGCTGCGTTTGTCCGACAGCAGCAGGAACTGGTACAGGTACTCGTTCCACGCGAGCAGCAGCGCGTAGGTGCCGACGGCGACCAGGGCCGGCGCCATCATCGGCAGGTAGATCTTGTAGTAGACCTGCCACGGCGAGGCGCCGTCGACCCTTGCCGCCTCGTCGAGCTCGATCGGAATGCTCCGGCCATATTGCTGGAAAATGAAGATCGCGTAGGGGGTGGCAAAGGTCACCTCGACCGCGATGATCGACCACACATTGTTGCCGAGCCCATAGCCCTGCATGATCCGGTAGAGCGGGATCGCCAGGAACGAGGCCGGGATCACATAGGTTAAGAGGGCCGCGTTGGTCAGGAGCCAACCGTTGCGCAGCCGCATCCGGCTAACCGAAAAGCTGACCAGGGACGCGATGAACAGGGTAAAGAACACCGTCATCACGCCGATGTAGAGGCTGTTGCCGAACTGGTGCCAGAAATATTCGAGGTACCAGTAGCCCTCGGTGATCACGATCCAAAAGCTGTACAGCGAGGGCTGGCGCGGCCAGATGTCGTTGGTGAACACGTCGTTGTGCGACTGCAGCGCGACCATGACCATGTTGTAGATCGGCGCCAAGGTCCACACGATCAGCACGGCGGCGAGCGCCAGGCACCCGACCTCGCTCCACACCCGCCGCAGCCGGTAGTTCTTCGCCTTAACCCCGGTTGCCGCCGCGTGCCGCGACCGCCGGTTGTCGAGCAGGACGGCACTCATAGCTGCACCTCCGACGTGCGCAATTTGCGCATCAGGATCAGGACCAGCGGGATCATCAACGGCAGGGCGGTCATGACCGCCGCCACGCCGAGGTCGGGTCTGGCGATGTCGAACGCGTCGCGGATGCCGATCGTCGCCAACACGTGGGTCGTCAGCGCCGGCCCGCCGCCCGACACGAATGTGACGGTGTTAAAGTCGCCGAGCGTGAAGATCGTCGAGAGCAGGGTGCAGACCAGATAGAGGTTGGCGAGCAGCGGGAAGCTGATGTGGGCGAAGCGTCGCAGCCCGGTGGCGCCGTCGACCTCGGCCGCCTCATAGAGCTCCTGCGGGATCGACATCCGCCCGGCGAGCAGGATCACGGTCCAGAACGGCATGTTCTTCCAGATGTAGGAGACGATGACGGCGCCCAACGCCATCCATCGCGAGGTGTCGAGCCAGCCCGGGCCGTCGATGTGGAACACGTCCCACAGCACGTTGTTGAGCAGCCCCCACTGGCTGTTCAGCATCCAATGGATCGAAATGAAGGTCGGCAACGCCGGCACCGCCCACGGCAGCACGTAAATCATCAGCAGGCCCTTGACCCACCAGCCGCGGCGCATGAAAAAGCCGGACAGCAAAAGCGCGAAGAACATCTTTACGTTGACGCCAACCGCCAAATAAATGATCGTGTTGACGACCGTCATCTGAAAAATCGGGTCTTGCCACAGCTCGGCATAGAGGGCCGGGTTGTGCCCCAGCCACAGACCGTAGACAATCGGGTAGGCGACAAACGCGAGAAACACCGCGACATAGGGGATGCAGAAGGCGAGCGCCCACGCGAACTCCGAGCCCTGCAGGCCGCCGCGCCAAGTGCGCAGAAGCGACCGGCGCCCCAATACGGGGCGGCCGGCCTCGATGACCGATACGCTTGCCATGACCGCCTCTCAGCTCTGCACGATCGGGTATTTCGCCAGGATCGTTTCTATTTTCTTGAACGCTTTGTCGGCCGCTTGTTCCGGGGTCAAACCGTTTCTGATCACGTCGGCCTCCGCCGACCCCCAGATTTGCGTGGCGTTGACCTCGGCATAGCCGGGATTGAAGACCGGGTAGTTCACGACCGTCTGGTCGATCAAACCTTCGCGGACGTAATTCGGCCGGTGCGGATCGCTGGGATCGAGCCAGAACGGGTCGCTCTTGACGAGCGAGGGGTAGGCCGGCAGCCAGCGCCCGAGCCCCTCTTTCAGGTAGGAATTCATGACCTTTGGCTGGATCACGAACTTCATGAACTCCTTGGCGACCTCGACGTTTTTCGCGCCGGTCGGGATAAAGCCGCCGCCGACGCCGAGCTGCGCCGCGTTCGGCCCGCCGTCGTTGCGCGCCGGCAACCCCAATGTCGCGATCGCGTTGTACTCGGCCTTGTCGTGGTATAGCGCGACCTCGGTCGAGATCGTGCCGTCGAAATCCATGACCATCAGTTTCGAGTGAAAGGCGTTGTTGTCGTCGGCGTCGTTCCAGCTCAACGCCCCCGGCGGCACGTAGCCACCCTTGAACGCGTCCGCCAGATAGGTCAGCGACTTGACGACCGCCTCCTTGACCTGCGGGTCGTCGAGATGCGGCTTGCCGTCCTTGGTCACAATGCCGTTGCCGCCATTGGCGATCAAAAACGCGTGGAACAAGTTGTTACCGTCGGCGGGCCCGGTCGTCGTCAGCTGCAGACCCATCGAATAGAGGCTGCGCATCCCCTGGTCGCGCAACTTTTTCTGCACCGGTTTGAAGAAATCAAAAAAGGCGTCCCACGTCTTGGGCGCGTCGGCCAGCTTGTAGCCCGCTTTTTCGACCAGGGGGATCCAGATGTGGAACGGAACCACCGCGGTCTTATACGGAATGAAGTAAAAGCTTCTCTGCTTTTTCACATTATTATAATACTGCGAGGCGAGATAAGCGGTGGGATGGTATTCCGACTTCTGAGCTTCGACGATGTCGCTCACGTCGACGATCTTGTCGTTCCACGCGTTCTGCGGGACAATCGCCTGGTCGGCGACATCATGCGAGATCAGGTCGGGGACATCGCCGCTGGTGATCGCCGAGATGATCTTTTGCATCAGCGGGGCGAACGGGACGAGGCTGTAGTCGATCGTGTTGCCGCTCGCCTTTTGGTACTCGGCGACGATGCTGCGGAACGCCGCATCCTCTTCGGGGACAAACCCCTGGGTCCACCATACCGTCGCGGTGCCGGCGGCGGCGTTGGCGACATAGGGGCGCACAAGCGTCCCGGCGGCGACGGCTGCAGCAGCGCCGCGCAACACGGAACGCCTGGTCGGAACCTTCATCTCCGTCTTCCTTCTTCCCTGCTCGCGCCGCGAGCGCGTCGCCGGCGCGTTGTGGTGGCGGTTATCGCCGGGACTATAGAACGCTCGCCCGCCCGGCTCAATTTGTATCGATGCTTATTATCGCTGGCCGCGGCGGCGGCGGTCATCAGCTGTTAACCGTCGGCCGGTCGGCGAACAAAGCCGTCAGCGGGCGCAAACCGGCCGTTTTTGCGGGTTTTTCCGCGGCAATCCGACGCAGCGATGCCGCCGCGCGGCGATCACCGCGGATCTTCGCCTCGCCGTTCCCGGCGTTTTGCCAGTTGTCACTTTATGGTGATGGGCAACAGGCCAAGCTGCCGGCCCCTATTCCGTCTGCTCCGCGGCCAGTATCCCGTCGATTTCGCGGGTGATGCGGCCGTCGTCGGGCGCCACCGAAGACGGCCAAGCGCCAGCCAACTCGCCGTCGGGCGCGATCAGGTATTTGTGAAAATTCCAGCGCGGCGACCCGGCCTCGCCGAGGCTCTCGGCAACCCACCGGTAGAACGGGTGAGCCTCGCCGCCGATGACCCGGCACTTCTGCGCGAGCGGGAAGTCGACCGCATAGTTGGTCTCGCAGAATTCCTTGATCTCCGCCGCCGATCCCGGCTCCTGCCTGCCGAAGTCGTCGGACGGCACGCCGAGCACGACGAGGCCGCGGTCGCGATAGCGGCGCCACAGGGCTTCGAGCGCGCGGTACTGCGGGGTGTAGCCGCAGAACGACGCGGTGTTGACCACCAGCACCGGATGGCCGCGCCAGGCGGCGAGCGGCAGATTTTCGCCGTCGATCGACGTGAACTCGAACCGATAGGCATTGTCGTCGTTGGGCATAAGTGATCTCTCGGCATCAGGGAAACGGTGTCGACCAAGCATAGCGCCGCCTCGGCCGCGGTAAAGCAGGGTGCGCTTCGCGTTGCGCGGGTCGGGCTTCCCCCGAGACCAACTCCTGGGTTGTCAGAGGCGCCCTTCGATGCTGCTGGTCTTTCTGGTGAAGGGCATCGTCGTCGGCGCCGTGATCGCCGTTCCGGTCGGCCCCGTCGGCATCCTCTGCCTGCGCAAAACCATCTTTGAGGGTCGGCTGGCGGGCCTCGTGTCCGGGCTCGGCGCCGCGACGGCAGACGCGTTTTTCGGGGTCGTCGCCGCGTTTGGATTGACCTTTGTCTCGGACTGGCTCTTCGGCTACGAAGGTGTCCTGCGCGCGGCGGGCGGCTGCTATCTGCTCTACGCGGGCGGCCGCGCGCTGCTCGCCCCGCCGCGGCAGGACATGGCCGACGAGAGCGGCCCGGAAACCCTGCTCCGCGACTTTGCCTCGACGTTTGCGCTGACCATCACCAACCCGATCACGATCCTCGTCTTTCTCGGCGTCTTCGGCGTGCTCGGCTTGAGCGGCCCCCGCGCCACCCTGGTGCGCGCCGGGGTGCTGGTTGCCGGGGTGTGGGCCGGCTCGTTTTTGTGGTGGCTGGCGCTGAGCCTTGGGATCGGCGCGTTTCGGCGCTCGATCGGGCAGCATCACCTGGCCTGGATCAGCCGCGGCTCGGGGATCATCCTGTTCTCGTGCGGAGCGGCGTTATTGGCGACATCCGTGGTAAAGGAGCTGGCTCACCTGATCTGATCGGCAAGAAAGGTCATTGTGTGGTCTATCTGCCCCCCGCCTTTACCGAGGACCGGCCCGACGTGCTCGTCGCGCACCTCGAACGCCACGATTTCGCCCTGCTCGTCACGAACGGCCCGCGCGGAATCGTGGCGAGCCACATCCCGTTTTTGGTCGAGCGTCGCGGCGGAGAGCTTCACCTGTTGGGCCATCTGGCGCGGCCGAACCCGCAGGTCGCCGACCTCGCGCTCGGCGGCGAGGTCCTGGCGATTTTCCACGGCCCGCATGCCTACGTGTCGCCGCGCTGGTATCTCGCCGGGCCGGCGGTGCCGACCTGGAACTACGCCGACGTCCACGCCTACGGCAGGGTGCGCGTGATCGACGACGGCGAGTGGCTGCGCGGCTTTCTCGAGCGGCTGTCGCAGCGGCACGAGGCCGGCAGCGAGCGGCCGTGGCGGATCGAAGACCAGCCCGCCGCCTACATGACCGGCATGCTGAAAGGGATCGTCGGCCTCGACATCGCGGTAACCCGGCTCGAGGGCAAGTTCAAGCTCAGCCAAAACCGCCCGGCGGCCGACCGGCCGCGCATCGTCGCGGCTCTCGAGGCGCGCGGCGACCCCGAGGCCGCTGCCGTCGCCCGCCTGATGCAGGTGCGGGAGGCCGACTGAGCACGGTTGGCGCGCGCCGTCTGCGGCTTGCAGCGTCATCAATCGCCAGCTGGCTGGGCCTAAGGGGCGCAGCTCGCGACACTGAGCGGGTGATGATCAGCGCGCTCGACACGCATCAGCTCGTCAAGGGCCTGAAGGCTTCGGGCTTTACCGATGAGCAAGCCGAGGCTGTCACCCGCGCGGTTCGCCTGGTGCAGGATCACGACATTTCAAATCTTGCCGCCAAGGCGGACCTCGGCGCGCTGGGCGGCGATCTGGAGACGACGATTACTGCGCTTGAGTTGCGGCTTCCCAAATGGATGATCGGTGTCGCCGTTGCTGTTGCCGTCGCCAACACCGGGGCGCTCACCGACGTTATCTGGACGGCGACGCAGATCCTGCTGCATTCCCGTCCATAAGAGGCGTCAGTCGGGCTCGGAACGGGCGAGCGTCTCGACCGCCTCGATGTCCGCGCAACCCAGCACCAAGGTCGCGACCCGCCGGCCGAACCCGGCGCGGGCAAAGGCGCCCAGCTCGCGCGCCGTGTCGGCTGCACCCCGGCGATAGGGTCCGAGCCGTCGGCGGCGGGCAAACGCGCAAGCGGCGGCGAGATCGGGGTCGCCGGTTTCCTCGCGCAACCCGGACAGCGCCTCGGAGGTAACCGAATTGTCGACGCCTTTGGCGGCCAGCCGGGCGCGGATCCGGAAAACCGACTCGCCGCGCCGGCTCAACGACTGCGCGCGCTCGGCGGCGTATACCCGGTCGTCGAGCAGGCCCGAGCGGCGGTAGCGCTCGACGAGCGCATCCACCAACCCCGCCCACTCGCGCGCCGTCTCGGCGTCCGGCGACATGCGGCGGCGAGCGCGGCGCAACAGAACGCGGCGCAAATTCTCGGCCGAGCTGGCGAAGCGCCCGAGATAGGAGAGCGCCCAGCGTTCGAGAAGCTCGGCGCCGATTCCGTCTTCCGCCACCTTTCTCGCCCCATCGCGGCTGCGCGATCGGCTATGGTCCCGGCCTCGGCCTGTGTCAACCTCGCGGGGGACGGCAACGCGGATGAGGTGCTGCGGCGGGTCATCTGCGGCAAGCCCGCGCGGCGAGGTGGGTGCGCGCCCGACCGCCCGGCCGCGAGGTGATCGGCGGTGAGCGAGGCCGGCCTGCCCGACGGCGCGCAGGAGCCGCGGCGGGCTATCGCGATCGCGCTGATCATCGGCTGCGCCTTTTTTATGGAGGGTCTCGACTCGACGATGATCGCCGTGTCGATCCCGGCGATGGCGAAGAGCCTCGGGGAGAACCCGCTGCGGCTCAACCTGGTCATCGCGACCTATCTGTTGAGCCTCGCCGTTTTCATCCCGGTCAGCGGCTGGATCGCCGACCGGCTCGGCGCCCGCGTCGTCTTCTGCTCGGCGATCGCGATTTTCACGACGGGCTCGGCATTGTGCGGCCTTTCCCCCAATCTGCCGGTGCTGCTCGCGATGCGGGTGATCCAGGGGTTTGGCGGCGCGATGATGACGCCGGTCGGCCGGCTGATCCTGCTGCGCAGCTTTCCGCGCTCCGAGCTCGTCTCGGCGATGAACTGGATGACGATCCCGGCGATGATCGGCCCGACCGCCGGCCCGATCGTCGGCGGCTTCTTGACCAGCTGGATCTCGTGGCGCGCGATCTTTTTCCTGAACCTGCCGATCGGCGTGCTCGGCTTGGTGCTGGCGCTGCGGTTGTTCGAGAATTTCCGGGCGCCGGCGCCGACCCGCTTCGACCTCAACGGCTTCTTCCTCTCGGGGCTGGGGCTGGCGCTGCTGGAGCTGGCGATCGAAAACCTCGGCCGCCCAATCATTCCGGGGGCGCTCGGCATGGCGTTCTTCCCGGCGGCGCTGGTGATCCTGGCGGCCTACGGGCGGCATGCACGGCGGAGGGAAGACCCGGTACTCGATCTCGGCCTGTTGCGCATCCGCACCTTTCGCATCGGCACCGTGACCGGCGGCTTTTGCCGGATCGGGCTCGATGCGGCGCCGTTTCTGCTTCCGTTGCTGTTCCAGGTCGGGTTTGGGATGAGCCCCATCCAGTCCGGCCTGTTGTCGTTTTCGTCGAGCGTCGGCGCGATGTTCGTGCGCACCTTCGCCGGACCGTTGTTGCGCTGTTTCGGTTTTCGCCGGCTGCTGGTCGGCACGGCTTGCGTGGCGGCCATGGTGACCGCGAGCTGCGGCTTGCTGCGGGCGGATACGCCGGTGTGGCTCATCGTGCTGGTGGTGCTGCTGTCGGGCTGCGTGCGCAGCGTGCAGTACCTAGCGCTGAACGCGGTCAGCTACGCCGACATGCCGGGGCCGCTGCTGAGCAAAGGCACCAGCGTCGCCGGGGTGGCGCAGCAGGTGGCGCGCGGCTTTGGCGTCGCGGTCGGGGCGGCGCTGCTGGCGGTCATCGCCGGACCGGTCAAGGTCACGGTCGCGGATTTCCGCCTCGCCTTTTTCCTGATCGGGCTGATCCCGCTCGTCGCCGCACTCGGTTTTTTGCGTCTGACCCCCGGGGACGGCGCCGCGGTCAGCGGGCATGTCCAGCCGCCCCAGCGCCGCGCCGCATAAACATCGCGCATTGGCGGTCTTTCGAGGGGTGTTTGCGCGCTCACAGGCCGGCCAAATGACAAAGGCGCGCGCCAAGGCGATGTGCTTAAATCGTGCAAAGGTTAAAGGGACGCGTGCGAGGCGATGGCGCCCGCCGACGGAACACGCTTTTCGAGGTGGAGAATGGCGAAGATGCGTGCGGTTGAGGTACGTCAGCCCGGTGGACCGTTGGAGCTCGTCGAACGCGAGATCCCGGAACCAGGTCCTGGACAAATTCGGATTAAGGTCCAGGCTTGCGGCGTCTGCCACAGCGACAGCTTCACCAAGGACGGCCTTTGGCCCGGACTCGAATACCCGCGGGTCCCCGGCCACGAGGTCATCGGCGTTATCGACGCACTGGCGGTTGACGTGCCCGGCTGGGCCGTGGGGCAGCGCGTTGGGGTCGGCTGGCACGGCGGCAATTGCGGCTATTGCGACACCTGCCGCCGCGGTGACGCGTTCGCGTGCGAGACTGAGACGCTGGTGACCGGGATCACCTCCGACGGCGGTTACGCCGATTATATGATCGCGCCGGCCACAGCGCTGGCGCGCGTCCCGGACGAATTGTCGCCGGTCGAGGCAGCCCCGCTGATGTGCGCTGGCATCACGACCTTCAACGCCCTGCGCAACAGCGGCGCTGGGCCGGGCGAGGTCGTCGCGGTGCTGGGTATCGGGGGGCTCGGTCATCTCGGCGTTCAGTTCGCGGCAAAGTGCGGCTTCAGAACCGTGGCGATCGCCCGCGGGCAGGACAAGGCGCCGCTCGCCCGGCAGCTCGGCGCCCACCACTACATTGACAACGCGGCCGAGGACCCGGCGGCGGCGCTCCAAAAGCTTGGCGGAGCCAAGGCGATTCTAGCCACCGTTACCAGCGCCGAGGCGATGAATTCGGTTCAGGGCGGTCTCGCCGTCAACGGCGCATTGATGGTGATTGGCGCCGTCGACTCGCTCTCGGTGGCCGGCCTGCCGTTGCTCGGCGGTCGGCGTTCGATCAAGGGCTGGTATTGCGGCACCTCGATCGACTCTCAGGAGACTCTGGCGTTCAGCGCGCTGACCGGGGTGCGCTCGATGAACGAAGTCTTTCCGCTGGAGCGCGCCGCCGATGCCTACGAGCGCATGATGAGCGGCGGCGCCCGGTTCCGCGTCGTGCTGACCACCGGGAATTGATCCGAGGCGGGTTCGGCGGTCATATGTCCGTGCCGAGGAGGACCGACATGCCGGCCAACGCCGCGCAGCTTTACGAGGAGGATTTTGTCCGCTGGACCGAACAACAGGCGGCCGCCTTGCGCGCCGCGGCCGGGCTCGCGACCCACCTGCCGCTCGACTGGGAGAACCTAGCCGAGGAGATCGACAGCTTGGGCCGATCGCAAACCCGGGAGGTGGCGAGCCGCATCGCCGTCGTCATCGAGCACCTGATCAAGCTCGAAGTCTTGCCAGCGATCGAACCGCGACCTGGTTGGATCGACACGACCGGGCGCGAACGGCGAGACATCGAAAACCTGCTTAGTGACAGCCCGAGCCTCAGGAGCAGAGTTGCGAGCATGATCGCGCGCGAAACTCCCCGGACCATTCGGCTGGTTGCCCGCAGCCTACGCAATCACGGCGAGACTGAACTGGAGACGATCGCCAGGGCCGAACGAGCGAGCTATACCGAAGAGCAGGTCCTCGGCGACTGGTTTCCAAGCGACGCTCTTCTCTCCGAGAACGGGCAGGGGGAATAAGGGGGACCAATCATGTCGGGCAACGCCGCACGGCTTTACGACGAGGATTTCGTCCGCTGGACCGAAGAGCAGTCGGCGGCCCTGCGCGCCGCCGCCGGCCTGGCGACCAACCTGCCGCTCGACTGGGAGAACCTTGCCGAGGAGATCGACAGCTTGGGCCGGTCGCTGAAACATGAGCTGCGCAGCAGGCTCATGGTGATCCTAGAGCACCTCTTAAAACTCGAATACTCCTCGGCAATCTATCCTCGAAGCGGTTGGATAGAGACTGTCAACCGCGAAAGGCTGATCATCGAGGATCTATTGCAGGAAAGCCCCTCGCTTCGATCCGCCCTCGGCGCGGCGATCGACCAAGCCAAGCCGAAAGCACTCCGGCTCGCCGCCGGCAGCCTGTCGGATCATGCGGAGACGACAGCGATCCCACTTCCGAACTACACCGAGGATCAGATCCTGGGCGACTGGTTTCCGGCGGTGGCCGCTCACCCTTCCCCTCCCCCCGTGAACGGGGAGAGGGGATAGCGCGGACTAGTGAGACGAATCGGGCCTAGCCGAGGTGCTTTTTATAAAACGCGGTCACCGGGTCGTACGACGCGTTCGACTGCCGTTTTTCGTTGTCAATATAGACGATCTCGATGTCGCCGCCGGCGTTGCGGTAGTTCGAGATAAACCGCTCGGGCTCGTTCCCGGGAAAGCTCGAATCGTCGTCGTGGTAGTCGTGCACGATGTCGGGTCGGCCCTGCACCCATAATGCCGGTGGCATCGTGACTTTTTCGCCGCGCTCGAGCATCAGCATCGGGTTGCCCTCGGTCATCGCGGCCTCGGTCTTCCAGTAGAGGTCGTGCTTTTCCTTCATGCCGATCGAGAAGGCCGGCGGGTTCGGGGTCTTGGCCGCCTTTTGCGCATTGCGGTAGCGCGACAATGGGTTGATGACCGGCCACGACATCGCGACCGCCTGCACGCTAGCGTCGACTTGAGGCGAGCCCGCCGGCAGCGGCGCCGAGGCATAACGCGTGTCGTTGGGGCGCATCGCCGCCAGCATCGCCAGATGGCCGCCGCTCGAGGCGCCGCCAATGCCGATCCGCTTGGGGTCGACCTTGAGCTCTTTGGCGTGGGCCTTGACCCAGCGGACCGCATAATTGATGTCGACCAGTGAGGTCGGGTAGCCGTCGGCGTTGTGGCGGAATTCGAGCGAGGCCACGACAAAGCCGTTCTTGGCAAGGGTCTCGTCCAGGCCCTGAGTCCCAGTTAGGTCGCCGCTCGTCCAGGCGCCGCCATGCAGGTCGATCACCGCCGGGAACGGCCCGTCGCCTTTCGGCTTGTACAGGCGTGCCACGAGCTTCTTGTCGCCATGGCGCAGATATTCGACATCTTCGGTCGTGATTTCATAGTTCGGCATGACCACTCCCTCCCGGAGTTGCGTGCTGCTGCGGCCGTGCGGCAGCCGGTCAAGGCACCGCCGGCAATCCGCAGCCGACGCCAAAGCCTACGCTCTCTCGCCGGTCCGGGGAAGGCAATGATTTTCCATTGCAGCGCTGTGATTTGCTCTCAGCCGACGTTCACTCGGAGGTGTGTTGACCCGGCTGAGGGTCCTTGAGGTGGCGGGAGCGAGCACCATTTTGGTAACCACCCCACCGGGGTGGGGAATGCTGGAGGTCGGATGAATTCCGTGCACAAGAAGGACGCGCTGCAGCGCCTGAAAACGGTGCGCGGCCATCTCGACGGCGTGATCCGGATGGTCGAGGCCGAGGCCTATTGCCCGGAGCTGATGAAGCAGGTCGCCGCGGCGCAAGCCTCGCTCGAGCGCGTCAATCGCATTCTGCTACAAAATCACCTGGAGACCTGCGTCACCGAGGCGATCCAGGCCGGCGGCGGCAGCGCCAAGATTGCCGAGCTGGTCGACGCCCTGCGCTTCAACCGGAGCCTTACCGATTTCAGCGAGCGCGCGGAGCCGCTCGAAATCCCCTCGACCCACACTCCCGACCGACACTGCTGAACACGATTAGCCGGCACGGTGGCTGGCCGACGCACCGCGGAGAAGGGATCCGTTTCCATGCCTACCACCGCCCAACTGACGGCGGCGCAAGCCCGCGAGCCCCAGTCCATCGAAGCGGATCGTGAACGTGACCCGGTGTGCGGAATGATAGTCGATCCGGCAAGCTCGCAACAGCGGGCCGAGCATGCCGGCCGAACCTACCATTTCTGCGGCCTGCGCTGTCGCGAACGGTTTGTGGCCGAGCCGGCGTGCTATCTCAGCCGCCCGCCCGCCGCCGCGCCGCCCGCCGCCGCTGCGCCTGCGTTGACGAGCGGCGCCGCCGAGTGGACCTGTCCGATGCACCCGCAAATCGTGCGGGGCGGCCCCGGCAGCTGCCCGATCTGCGGCATGGCGCTGGAGCCAATGACGCCCACGGCGGCCGACGACGCGGCCAACCCGGAGCTGCGCGACATGACGCGGCGCTTCTGGGTGGGGGTGGCGCTGTCGCTGCCGCTGGTTGCGATCGCGATGACCGCCGATGCGGGGATCGCCCTGCCGGGCCGACTGGCGGTCTGGCTCCAGCTGCTCCTCGCGACGCCGGCGGTGCTGTGGTGCGGGCGGCCGTTTTTCGAGCGCGGCTGGGCGTCGCTGGCCCACCGTCGGCTCAACATGTTTACCCTCATCGCGCTCGGCACCGGGGTGGCCTACACCTATAGCCTGGTAGCCGCGCTGTTGCCGGGAATCTTCCCGGCGTCGTTCCGCCCGGCGGGCGGCGCCGTGCCGGTCTATTTCGAACCGGCGGCGGTCATCGTCACTCTCGTCCTCTTGGGTCAGGTGCTCGAGTTGCGCGCCCGCGCCCAGACCGGCAGCGCAATCCGCGCGCTCCTCAATCTCGCGCCCAACAGCGCGCGTGTCGTCCACGACGACGGCACCGAGGCGGACGTGCCGCTCGACCGGATCACCATTGGCGACCGGCTGCGGGTGCGGCCGGGGGAGCGGGTGCCGGTCGACGGGGTATTGGAGGACGGCGCCAGCAACGTCGACGAGTCGATGCTGACGGGCGAACCCGTGCCCGCCGAAAAAACGCCGGGGGCAACGGTCTCCGGCGGCACCGTCAACGGCACCGGGTCGTTTCTGATGCGCGCCGAGCGCGTCGGCAGCGACACGCTGTTGGCGCAGATCGTTCACATGGTCGCCGCGGCGCAGCGCTCGCGAGCGCCGATCCAGGCATTGGCCGACACTGTCTCCGGCTGGTTCGTCCCGGCGGTGATCGCCGCGGCTCTAATCACCTTCGTCGCGTGGTCCATGCTCGGGCCGCCGCCGGCGACGGGGTTTGCGCTGGTCAACGCGATCGCGGTGCTGATCATCGCCTGCCCGTGCGCGCTCGGCCTCGCGACACCGGTCTCGGTGATGGTCGGCACCGGCCGCGGCGCCCACGCCGGCGTTCTCGCCCGCGATGCCCAGGCGCTCGAATTGCTGGAAAAGGTCGACACGCTCGTGCTCGACAAGACGGGCACTCTGACCGAGGGCAGACCCCGTCTCGCGAGCCGCGTCGCGACGGGCGATGTCGGGGAAAACGAGCTGCTGCGTCTGGCCGCCGGGCTCGAGCAGGGCAGCGAGCATCCGCTCGCCGCCGCACTGGTCAACGGTGCGGCCGAACGCGGGCTGAGCTTGGCGGCGCCGACCGAATTCCGCTCGCTGACCGGGAAGGGCGTGGTCGGCCGAGTCGAAGGGCGGCCGGTCGCGGTCGGCAACGCGGGCCTCCTTGGCGAACTCGGCATCGCGCCCGGCGATTTGCCGGCGCGTGCCGAAGGGCTTCGCCAGGCCGGCGAGAGCGTCATGCTGGTCGCGGTCGACAACCGCGCCGCTGGGCTCCTCGGCGTCTCCGACCCGGTCAAGCCAAATGCCGCCGCGGCGCTCTCGGCGCTGCGCGCGGAGCGGCTGCACATCGTCATGCTGACTGGCGACAGCCGCACGACGGCGCAGGCGGTCGGCCATCGCCTCGGCATCGACGAGATCGTCGCCGAGCTGCTGCCCGACCAGAAAGCGGCGGCGGTGCGCGACCTCCAGCGGCAGGGCCGGCGCGTCGCGATGGCCGGCGACGGCATCAACGACGCCCCGGCACTGGCGCTGGCGGAGGTCGGAATCGCGATGGGAAACGGCGCCGACATCGCGATGGAAAGCGCCGGCCTGACCCTGGTCAAGGGCGACTTGAACGGGATCGTGCGCGCCCGCCGGCTGTCGCGCGCGCTGATGCGCAACATCCGCCAGAACCTGTTCTTCGCGTTTGTCTTCAACGCGACGGCGATCCCGATCGCCGCGGGCGCGCTCTACCCGGTGTGCGGCCTCCTGCTCAACCCGATGATCGCCAGCGCCGCGATGAGCCTGAGCTCGATCCTCGTCATCGGGAATGCGCTGCGCCTGCGCCGGGTGCGGTTGTAGCCGCCGCCCGCGCGAAGCCCGTGCACCGGCGAAATCCCGCGGGTCACCAGCCGAGCGCGTAGGCGGCGCGGCGCGGGTCGGCGCCGGCCTCGATGAGCCCGCGCTTTTTGTCGACGTCGATCGCGCACACCGCGCCCGCGGTCCAGATCCAGTCGGGCCAGCGCTGGATCTCATGGCCGCGCCGGGCCAGCTCGGCAATGACCGGCTCGGGGATGCGCGCCTCGATCGCCAGCCGGCCGGGGTGATAGTCGTAGGGCGCGAACGACGACGGATAACTATAGCTCGCGAAACGCGGGCTTTCGATCGCGGTTTGCATGTCCTGGCCAAAGACATAACGGTTCAGCAATACCTGCAGCATCGCCTGGCTCTGCACGTCGCCGCCGGGCGTGCCGAACGGCATAAAGCGCTCGCCGCCCTTGATCGCCAACGCGGGATTCGGGGTCAGCCGAGGCCGCTTGCCCGGGGCGACGCCGGCCGGGTGACGCGGGTCGGGGCGCGACTGCGAGCCGCGGTTCGACGGGATGAGCCCGGTCCCCGGCACCACCGGTGAGCCGTAGGAGCCGTCGCTCGGGGTCGCGGAGAATAGATTGCCGTGACGGTCGGCGACGCAGACATAGGAGGTATCCGGCTCGGGGTTGGGGTCGCCCGATGGCCGCGGAAACTCGCCGAACCCGCGTCCGGCCTGGCTGCCGAGCCGGCCGGCGGGCGGCATCTCCGGCCAGGCGCGGTCGGGGCGGATCGATTTGCGGCGCTCGGCGGCATACTCCTCGGAAATCAAGGTCGCGAGCGGCACCTCGATCATGGCCGGGTCGCCGTAATAGGCCTCGCGGTCGGCAAAGGCGAGCTTCAATGCCTCGGCGAGCTGGTGGACGTAGTCGGCGCTGTTGTGGCCGAGGGCCGCAAGGTCGGTGCCCTCCAGGAGCGCCAACGTTTGCAGCAAGACCGGCCCCTGGCACCAGGCGCCGCAAGTGAACACTTCGAGGTCGCCAAACCGGCGGCGCTCCGGCGGCCCCACCGGCGAATGGTATTCTGCCAAGTCCCCGGCCGCCAGCAACCCGCCCTGATCTTTCATGAACGCGACGATCTTCTTGGCGATGTCGCCCTTGTAGAAGGCGTTGCGGGCGGCCTCGAGCCCGGCCTCGCGGCCCCGACCTGCAGCCGCGCGCTCTTCGTCGGCCATGTATTGCAAGGAGCCGGCGAGGTCGGTCTGGCGGAACAATTCGCCGGCTTCCGGCACCTTTCCGCCGGGCAAAAAGATCGCCGCCGACGACGGCCAGGCGCGGTGGTCGGCCTCGTGCCGCTTCAGGCTCTCGGCCATCAGCGGGTACATCGGAAAGCCGTCGGCTGCCAACCGGGTCGCCGGCGCCGCGACCTCGCCAAAGCTCATTGTTCCCCAGCGCTTGAGCGCAGTGATCCAGGCGTCGGGCGCTGCCGGGACGACGGTGCGCAGCACGCCTTTCGGGATCTTGCCGCCGTGCTGGCGCATAAAGAATTCGGGGTCGAGCGCCTTTGGCCAGGTGCCG
>DATMLF010000111.1:0-23805 GCA_035570595.1 Allostellaceae bacterium | reverse complement strand
CGGTGTGGATCAACAGGCGGAACTGATTGGCGGTGGCCTTGGTGCATGAGGTGCGGTCAGTCGCGAGGTGCAGCTTGTGCGCCTTGATCAGGTTCTCGGCCTGTCCTCTGGCACAGTAAACCTTCTCGCAGAGCGCCATGGGCAAGCCCGGCAAATTGGTGACGATAAAGCGGCTGTCGGCACCCTGGGGACCGGCCTCGACGCGGCCGATGACCGGCCGTTCGACGCTCAAGCTTGTGGCGGCGTAGCGGAATTCTCCGTAGCGGCGGACCTTCAAGCCCTCGTCGCCGATGCGGCCGAGCGGCGGCGTCCTCGCCAAGATCGCCGACCCGGCGCAGCAGCAGCACCGCATTGCAGAAAGGCTGAAGATGTAGCCGATGCGCTTGCGCCCGCACCACCCCATCGCCTCTGGCCGGGCATAATGGCCGTCGCCGCGCACGACGATGTCGACCGCCGGCCAGCGGGCGCGGATACGGCCGATCACATGGCGCAATACCAGCGCCACCTCGGCCCCGTCAGGCGTCTTACCGGGGCGCAGGATGATTGCCACTGGCTTGCCGGCCGTCGCCTCGTAGATGTGGATCGGCAGAAAGCAGCGGCTGCCGTAGTAGGCGTTGGATCACCTCCTGCTCGCGATTGGAACGCGATTTTGCCCTTGCCAGCCCGGTCAAAAGCGCGATCATGGCCTGAGAATCGCCGAATGTGGATTTTAGCGCGGGCTATCTTGTGAGAGGGGCGGACTATGAGGCGAATTATTACCATCATCATCGGCGCGGTTCTTGTCGGCCTGATGTCCCCGACGGCGTCACAAGCCCTCGTTTTCACGTTTTCGTTCAGCAATACGGTTGGGACTACGGACGGCACCGTCACGGGCGAGATCGACTTGGTCAATGGCACAAACGTCGCCGCAACAAATGTAACAGTCGATAGCTACCCGGCAGCTTTAGGATTGCCCTCCCCACCGCTAGACGCCTTTAACGACGTCACGTTTAATACTTTCGACGTATCAAACAATGCAATAATATCCGGTACTTTTATTGGTTCAAACTCTTTGGCCGAGCTAGCTTTAGGAGATTCATCCCTTGTTATCGGCGGAACACTGGCGAATCTTTCCGTAAACCTGGATGTGAACACAGACACACCCCCGACATTTGTCCTAACATCGGTTCCAGAACCGGAGAGCCTTGCTCTCCTCGTGACAGGTCTATCGGCATTATGGCCTGTGACGCGACGGCGGCGTGGCAGGAGCCCCTGACTCCGTCCTTAAGGGGACGCCGGGTTAACGCCAGACAATAGCTGCCCGACAGCAGTAGCCAACAGCATCACCACCCCGTCGATGAAGTCGATGATCTGGACGACTGTCGGCTCGGGCTGAGCGGCGGTCATGGCGTGGTCAGATCCAATAGCTTATGTCGCTCGCGCCGACCTTCCCACGTCGCCTGATAAATTTTTCAGGCTTTGCCGCGGCAAGGCCTGAAGAAATCGGCCGATCAGCGCGCCGGTTGGCGGGAACTGGCGGTCACGGCCGAGCGGCGTCGGCCCAGCCGTTGCGCGAGGGCATCGAGATAGAGATAGACGATCGGCGTCGTGTACAAGGTCAGCCATTGCGAGACGAGCAGTCCGCCGACGATCGCGACCCCGAGCGGCCGGCGCAATTCCGACCCCGCGCCGCTTTCAAGCGCCAGCGGCAAGCCAGCGACGAGCGCGCACACCGTCGTCATCAGGATCGGGCGAAAGCGCAACAGGCAAGCCTGGTGGATCGCATCCTGCGGGCTCTTGCCTTCGGTCCGCTCGGCCTCGATCGCGAAATCGATCATCATGATCGCGTTCTTTTTGACGATGCCCATCAGCAGGATGATGCCGATGATCGCGATCAGGGTCAGCTCGTAGCCGAACAGCATCAAGATCGCCAGCGCGCCGACCCCGGCCGGCGGCAGCGACGACAGGATTGTGATCGGGTGGACAAAGCTCTCGTACAGCACCCCCATGATTACGTAGATCGCGGCGATCGCGGCGAGGATTAAGAGCGGGATCGTGACCAGCGATTGCTGATAGGCCTGGGCGGTGCCCTCAAAGGCGCCAATCAGCGTTGCCGGGGCGCCGATCTGGGCGCGCAGCGCGTCGATCGCGGCCACCGCCTGGCTCAATGCGGCACCCGGCGCCAGATTGAACGACAACGTCACTGCTGGGAACAATCCCTGGTGATTGACCGTCAGCGGCTCGGCCTTGGTGGTGAAATGCGCCACCGCCGATAGCGGCACCTCGGCGCCGGTGCTGCTTTGCACGTAAACATCCGACAAGTTCGTTGGATTTTCGAGAAACCGCGGCTCGACCTCCAGGATCACCTTCGACTGGTAGGTCGGCGAATAAATCGTCGTAACCTGCGTCTGGCCGAACGCGTCGCCGAGCGTGGTGTCGACCGCCGACATCGATAGGCCAAGCTGCGAGGCGGTGTTGCGGTTGACCTCGACCGCCACGTTCGGCGAGGCGACTTGCAGATCGGACGCCACATCCGTCAAGAGCTTGAGCTTCGTCATGCCGCCGAGCAGGATCGGCGCCCAGTGGTCGAGCTCGGTCGAGCTGGCGTCGGTCAGCGTATATTGATACTGCGCCTGTTCGAGCCGGCCGCCGATGTTGATGTCCTGACCGGCCTGCATAAAGACGTTGGCGCCGATGACCGCGTTGAAGCGAGGCTGCAGCCGCGCCATGACCTGCTGCACCGCGGGTCGCTGAGCGAACGGCTTCAGCTGGACAAACATCCGCGCGGTGCTTTCGCTCGCGTTGGCGCCGGTCGCGCCGGCGAAGCCGACCACTCCGGAAACCGCCGGGTCCTGCCGGAGGATTTCGGCGCACTCGTTCTCGATCTTGGTCATCGCCGCGAACGACGTGTCCTGGCGCGCCTGAACCGAGGCGAAAATGAACCCGGTGTCCTGCTCCGGCAAAAATCCTTTTGGGATCATCACATAGAGCACGCCGGTCAGCACCATCAGCGCGAGCGTCGACAACAGCACCAGCAAGCGGTGGCGAAACGCCCACTGCAGGCCCCGGTCATAGCCGTCGCGCAGCCGCTCGAAGCCGCGCTCGAACAGGCTGCGCCGGCGTTTTTCCGGCTCGTCCTCGCGTGACAAAAACAGCGCGCACATCATTGGGGTCAACGTCAGCGAGACGATCGCCGAAAACAGCAAGGTCAGGGTCACCGTCATCGCGAATTCGTGAAACAGAAGCCCGACCACCCCCGACATGAACAGCAGTGGGATGAACACCGCGATCAGCGACAATGTCATCGAGACGATCGTAAAGCCGATCTGTCCGGCGCCTTTAAGTGCGGCTTCGAGCGGCGGGTCGCCGGCTTCGATATAGCGGACGATGTTCTCGATCATGACGATCGCGTCGTCGACGAGAAAACCGACCGAGATCGTCAGCGCCATCAGCGACAGGTTGTCGACGCTGTAGCCGAGGAAATACATGCCGCTGAAGGTCGCGATGATGACCAGAGGCAGGGTGATGCCCGGGATGATCGTCGCCCACAGCTTGCGCAGAAACGCGAAGATCACCAGAACCACGAGCCCTATCGTCAGCAGCAGGGTGAACTCGACATCGGAGACCGAAGCGCGGATGTTGACGGAGCGGTCGGAGACCAGGTCGACATGCACGGCGCGCGGGATCGATTGCGTGAGCTGCGGCAGCATCGCCTTGATCTGGTTGACGACCTGGATCGTGTTGGCCCCCGGCTGCAGCTCGATCAGCAATAGCTCGCAGGGCGTCGTGCCGTACCAGCTGCCGGTTCGCGGACTGACCGACGAGTCGATCACCCGGCCGAGGTCCTTCAGCTCGACCGGCGCGCCATTGCTGTAGGCGACGATGAGGTTGTCGAATTGCTGCGCGTCGAACAGCTGGTCGTTGGCGTCGAGCGGGTATTCCTGCCGCGGACCTTCGAGATTGCCCTTTGCCGCGTCGAGCGTCGCGCCCGACAGCGCCGTCGCCACCTGGCTGAGCGCGATGCCGCGCTCGGCGAGCGCTTGCGGGTTGACCTGGACGTGCACCGCGGGCTGCTGCTGGCCGGCGATGATCACCTGACCGACCCCGCTGACGGTCGAGAGCTGTTCGGCCAGCATCACATTCGCGTATTGGTCGATGGCATAGAGCGGCAGCGCGCCCGAATAGATCGCGTAGATCAGCACCGGCGACTGCGCGGGATTGCTCTCGCGATAGGTCGGCGGGGTCGGCAGGTTTTTCGGCAGAACGCCCTCCGCCTCGTTGATCGCGGTCTGCACGAATTGCGCGTCGGCGTTGATGTCGCTGTTGAGATTGAATTGCAGCGTTATCGAGGTCGAAGACAACCCGCTGCTCGACGACATGAAGGAGAGGCCCGGGATCGCCGTGAACTCCTCCTCGAGCGGCGTCGCCACGGTGTCGGCCATCGTCTCCGGGCTCGCCCCCGGCAGCTGCGCCGACACCGAGATCGTCGGGAATTGCACATTGGGCAGCGCCGACACCGGCAGCAGCGAATAGCACAGGGCGCCGAACGCCAGCAGCGCCGCCATCAGCAGTGCCGTCGCGATCGGTCGGCGGATAAAGGGTTCCGATACGCTCATCGGCGATCAGCCGGCCGTCGCCGTCTTGGGCGCCTGGACGCTCACCGCGACTCCGTTGTCGAGCCGATACTGCCCGTTGGTGACGACCTCGTCGCCCGCTTTGAGCCCCTTGCCGATGACCGCGACATCATCCTGCGTCGCGGTCACCTGGACGTTGACTTGGCTGACCTTGTTCGCCGGCCCGATCACATAGACGTAGGGGCCGCTCGGGCCGGTCATGACCGCCGCGGCGGGAACGGTGACGACGTTCGGCCGGACGAACTCGACGAGCCGCACCGCCACGAATTCATTCGGCCACAGCCGCTCGTGTTGGTTGGCAAACGTGCCTTCGAGCAGGATCGTGCCGGTCGCGGTGGCGACTTGGTTGCTGATCAGCGTCAGCTTACCCTTGGCGATCAGCTTGCCGCCCTGCGAATAGGCGTCGACCTCGAGCGCGCCCTTCGCCTGGTTCTCCCGGATTGTGTCGAGTTGCGTTTCCGGCACGCTGAAACTCACGTAGATCGGCTGCATCTGGGTGATCGTCACCAGCGGCGTGACGCCGCCCGATGGCGCGGCGCCGGTCGTCGACGACCCTGCGCTGCTCGATGACTGCGTGCTGCTCGACAGCTGGGCGCTGCTCGCCGCCTGCACATAATTGCCGAGGTCGACCTGGAGTGCCCCGGTCAGGCCGGCGACCGGCGCATCGATGTGGCAATAGGCGAGATTGAGCGTGGCGGTGGCGACATTGGCCTCGTCGAGCTTCACCGTCCCCTGGTCTTGCCCGACGACATAGATCTGGTCCTGCTCTGTCTGTGTCGCGATCGAATTTTCCGCCGTGAGCCGTTGATAGCGGCCGAGATCCATTTTGGCCTCGGCGAGCGCCGCCTGATCGTGAGCGAGCTGCCCCTGGACCTGCTCGAGTGCCGCCTGATACGGACGCGGATCGATCAGAAACAGCGGCTGCCCCGCCGTGACCTGATCCCCTTGCTTGAAATAGATCGCCATGATCCGGCCGTTGACCTGCGGCATCACGTTGACCGTGTCGATCGATTGCACGGTGCCCAACGCCGGCACGATAGCCGGCACATTCGCGACCTTTGCCGGCGCGGCGTTTACCGGGACCGCGGGCGGCGGCGCGGCGGGCGGCGGACGAGCAGAGGCGAGCTCCACAAGTTTCCAACACCCCAGGCCCGCGGCGAGCATGACAGCGAGGGTGAGAACAACCGCCCTTCCCCGCCGCAATGCGTCCACTCCTTTTGACACGCGCCCGCTCTGCGCGAACAGCGCGCAGGGCCAGAAGTTCGGCGGCGCTGTGCGGGCGTCGCTCAGCGACCTCCCCGATTAGATGCGAAGATTGCAGGTTCACCCGGGCAGGTCGCGGCCGATCACCCGCGGCGGGCTTACGACCCGTGCCGCCGATAGCTGATCAGCCCGGCTCCGGTCTTGGGCGGGTGTGCCCGGATCGCCTCTTCGTTGGGCTCGGTGCCCCACCCGGGCAGCTCGGGCACGACAATGTGGCCGGCTTCGAATTGCGGCAGGTTGGTGAACAGCTCATGGTCCCACGGCAGGCGGTCGACATCGACCTCCATAATGCGCAGGTTGGGGGTGGCGGCGGCAAAATGGACATTCATCATTGTCGCCAGGTGGCCGTAGAAGTTATGCGGCGCGATGTTGACTTCGAACGCCTCGGCCGCGGCCGCGATCTTGAGCGACTGCCATACCCCGTTCCACACCGCGTCGATGATCGCGACGTCGACCGACTGCTCGCGGAAATAGGGGAGGAACTCGCGCAAGCCCACCAGGGTCTCGCACGAGCTGATTGGGTGCGGGCTGTTGCGGCGGATATGGGCGAGGGCGGCGGCGCTGTAGCTGTCGATCTCGACCCAGAACATTTCGTAATCGGCGATCGCCCTCAGGATTTTCACATAACCTTCGGTCTTGGCGTTGAAATTGAGGTCGAGCAGCAAGTCCATGTCGGGGCCGGCGCCGGCGCGGATCGCCTCGAGATGGGTGCGCAGGTTGCGCAGCACGGTCTTGTCGACGTTGAGCTCGGGCGCGAACGGCACGCCAAAGCCCGGGCGCCAACCGCGCGGGCACCCTTCATCATAAATGAAGACGTTGGTCTTCAGCGCGCCAAAGCCCTTGTCGCGGGCCTCGGCGCCGATCGCGCGCACCCCGTCGAGACCGGTGATCGCCGGCTTGTAGAAATTCGGATGGTTGATGCGCCAGGTCGCGCAGTGCGACCAGTAGACCCGCACCCGGTCGCGCACCTTGCCGCCGAGGAGCGCATGGCACGGCACGTTGAGCGCCTTGGCCTTGGCGTCGAGCAGCGCGTTTTCGATCGCCCCCAGCCCCTCGCCGACCACCCCGCCCGCCGCCGGCCGGGTCAGGCAGTACAGCTCGGTGTAAATCCGCTCATGGTCGAAGACATTCTGGCCGACGACCCGCGCCGACAGATGCTCGACGACGGCGCCGACGCCGGGCGAGCCAAAGCCCTCGTCGAACTCGCTCCACCCGACAATGCCGCTGTCGGTGGTAAGCTTGAGAAAGTGATAATTGCGCCACCCGGCGTCGCAGCGCAGGATTTCGAGACCGGCGACCTTCATCATTCTTCCCCTTTTTCCGGTTGGCCGGGCCAGCATAGCGAGATGGGGTCGTCGGCGCATTGCCCCGCTCGCGCTAACTTTGCAGGCGTCGCCTCGACCGCCGGCGCGCCTGCCGGCGTCTTGAGATGCGCTCGCCCGATAACAATTGCTCGTGGCCGGGTCTAGTCGCGATCGCCGAAGGCGGTTGCTGCTGACGCCAATCTGACGATGGTTGGACCGTCCTTTGCCGCTGCCAGGACCGCGGTCATGCGAGCATGGGTCATTCGATCGGCCGGGTTCTTGGCGGTGCCGCAACCGAGCGAGGAGATCGTTGACAGCGATAACATCCGGGTCTGCCGGGGTCATATTCGACGAAGCGGGAGAAGCGTGGCCGGCCCATCCCGCGCAGCGCGCGCGGCTCGGCAACGCCGCGAACCGGGCTGATTTGATAGCCAATGCCATAAGGAACCTTGGCTTTGTTCACGTCGAGCCGGTCCGCGACGTACTGCTGGTCAGATTCGAACCGTCGGTCGTAAGGCCGCTCGCGGCCATCGCAGCCTGCTACGAAATTTCGGCGCACGCCGCAAAGCGGCTCGTCATTAGCTACCCGGGAACCGCGGGTCAACCCGACAGGTGCGAGGTCTTCAGCAATCCGAGCGACGGGCTCAGGCGGTTGGACGACGCGGCGGCCCGCGCCCCGCAGAGCGCGCGTTCGCCACTGCTGGAGACTTTGCCAAGGAAAAGTCGTGCCTGGCAGGCCGCTTGCGACACGCCGGAGAGCAGCAGAAAAGCTGCGCCAGTCATGCGAGACCGCGCGCCGCTCAGAACGTCGCGCGCCGGCGACCGTTCCGTACGGCTTGCTCGACCGGTCGCCGCGATCGCGAGCGACGACGAATGGCTTGGTCAGTTGCTCGGTTTTTGGGGAAATGCCCGCGGAGGAAGGCGTCTGCCCTCAAACGAGTCGCTCGACTCGCTGGAGCTGGTGAACTTTGCGCGCGGGCGGGCGCATCTGGTGGATACGGCCAGCTCAAATCCGGCCGGATACCGGTTTCGGCTTTGGGGGGCGGTAAATTCCTACGGCGGCGGGTTCGCCAATCGCACGCTCGGCGAGATGCCGGCAGGCTTGATGCGCGACGAGGCGATGGAAGACTACCGGCGGGTCGTCGCGGCCGCGGTCCCGAGCTATGACCTGATCAGCATGGTCGAAAAAAAAGTCTCATATTCGTACGCGCGCCTGTTGTTGCCGCTGGCGCAGGACGGTCGGCGCGTGGACCGGCTGATCGTGTTGATCAACGAACGGCATCTTCCCGAGATTGAAAATTCGTAGAGGCGGACGGGCCGCGCCGGGGTGGCGCAACGAGGCGAGCGCCTCGGCTCGCGTCGCATGGCACAGGTGCATGACGGCGTCCCGCCCCTCGGGCGGAAACCAGCCATCGACGAAACGGTCGACACGGGCAAACCCGTAGACCCGTTTTCCCATGTAGGCCGCCTTTCGCTCGGCGACCTCCGCGCGATCGTTCGGGTCGTTGCGGATCATCGCGCTGTCATGGTCGAAAGGGCGGTCGCGAAACGCGGCGGCACGGGCGATGCGCGGCATGGCGGCGGCCAACCGCGAGGCGCCGCGATAGTCGTCCCTGACCCACAGGCCGCCCCCGTGGACGACCTCGCCGCCAAACGCCGGGATGCGGCAATCGACGACAAAGCGCGGGTCGACGCGTTCCGACCCATCGGAAAACCATAGGGTCAGCGACCGGATCAGTTCGTAAAAATCATCCACGACAAACCGGCGCAGACAGTACGTCGCGATCGGTTCTCTGGCGCGGTTTTCGGCGAGCAGCCAAAAATCCCGATCGCCGATTTCGGCATGCCGGGGATCAAACGCCTGATTGAGATGGCAGTCGCCGTGCGCCTTCCGGATCCGTGTATAAGCCTCGAAATCGTCTCGAATGTCGATGGATAGCCCAATTTCGCCGAGCTTTGACAGATATTGGCGTTCTAGTTTTGCTAAATCATTACTATTAGTAAAATAATACATGTAAACAACCTTTTTAAAATGTGTTGCCTATAAATTGCTAATAGTGATAGTTATACTTAATATTTTAATTATCGATTAATGGTGGATGGCGGCCCACAAAATTTTACGGGGCGCTTCAGCCCAGCCGCGGTCGCGGCTGCAGGCACCGGAAGCTTCCGCTTATGCGGCGCGAGCTCGATTGGGTTCGGGCGGAATTCAGCGCCGCCAGGATGCGGCTGAAGAGCCGATTTACCGGGGCGGCGAGCGAAGGGGCCGCGGCAGGACTATTGGAGTGTCAGACGCCGGGCGAGGAAAAGCAGAATTGCGAGCTTGATTATCCGTAGCAGATTGGTCCGGATTTGTCAATATTGCGTTTATCACACGACAACGGTCTTCAAAGCTTCGCCTTGCGCTGGCGGCGAGACTGAAGATCCGGCTCGGCGCTTTGCTGGACCTGGCAGGGCGGCGCCGTTATCGTCCGCCGCATGAAATTCGCGGTGCTGCAATTCTTCAGCTGGCCCGAGCGGCGGGTCGAGCTGGCCACGGTTTACGCCCGCGCGCTCGACCGGATCGAGATCATGGACCGCGCCGGGTACGACGCGGTGTGGCTCGCCGAGCACCACTTTTCCGGGTTCAGCGTCTGCCCCTCGGTGCACATGGTCGGCACCCTCGCCGCCGCGCGCACGCGGCGCCTGCGCATCGGCACCGGGGTGTCGTTGGCGCCGTTCTATCATCCGTTGCGCCTCGCCGAGGAGGTGGCGTTGCTCGACCTCCTGTCGGGCGGCCGGGTCAACTGGGGCGCGGGGCGAGGCTTCGCGCGGGTCGAGTTCGAAGCGTTTGGCGTGCCTCCCGAGGAGAGCGCCGCGCGCTTCCGCGAAACCGTGGAGATCGTGCTGCGCGCGTGGACCGACGAGCGGCTGAGCTTCTCGGGAGAGCATTTCCGCTTTGACGGCATCGAGGTGCTGCCCAAGCCGATGCAGCGCCCGCATCCGCCGGTGTGGCTGGCGGCAAGCTCCGACAGCGCGATCGACTGGGCGGCCGGCCGCGGATTTTCGATCCTGATGGACCCGCATTCCTCGGCCGCCGAGATCGGCCGCAAGCGCCGCCGATATGCCGAGCGCCTCGCCGCGGCAGGCTTTTCCGAAGCCGGGCGCGACATCCCGGTGGCCCGGCTGGTGGCGCTCGGCCGCAACGCCGAGGCGGCGGCCGCGGTGGCCCGCAGCGGCGCCGAGTGGATGGTCAATTCCTACCTCGGCGCCCAGCACCGCCCGGTCATGCAGGGCAGCTTCACGCCGGACGGGGTCGACCCGATCCGCCGCTATCTCGACGACGTCATCCTGCACGGCACCCCGGACGCGGTGGTCGACCAGATCCTGCGGTTGCGCGACGAGGTGGGGCTCGATTACCTGCTGTGCGCGCCGCTCAGCCACGAGACGTTTTTGATGCTGACCGACAAAGTCGTGCCGCGCCTCGCGTGATTCCGTGGCACCGAGAGCGGCTTCGGCAAGCGTGGGCCGCCCGCGACGGCCGGTCGGGCTGCTCCGCGGCATCTCCGGTTGATGCCGGCGCGGCGGTGTGCTGGGATGGGGCATTGCGACACCGGAGGGCGAGAAATGACGGTCAAGGTCGGCGACAGGGTGCCGTCGGTGACGTTGCGCTATGTGACCCCGGACGGGGTGCAGGCGGTCAGCACCGACGATTTCTTTCGCGGTAAAAAGGTCGCGCTGTTCGCGGTACCCGGCGCCTATACGCGAACCTGCTCGCAGCGGCATCTGCCGGGGTATGTGACCAATGCCGACGAGCTCAGGGCCAAGGGCGTCGACACGATCGCCTGCATCGCGGTCAACGACCAGTTCGTCATGAACGCCTGGGGCAAGGAGCACGGGGCGGGAGACAAGATCGTCATGCTCGGCGACGGCAGCGGCGACTTCGCCAAGGCAATGGGGCTCGAGCTCGACCGGGTCAAGGAAGGGATGGGGGTGCGCTCGCAGCGCTATTCGATGCTGGTCGAGGACGGCGTCGTCAAAGCGCTCAACGTCGAAGAGCCGGGCGTCTTCGACGTCTCCAGCGCCGAGACGCTGCTGAAGGCGCTCTGACGCCTCGGACAATCCTCGGGCGGATGGCGGCCGTCGGGATCGCGGCGGCCTCGGTATTGGGCGGGGCGGCGGCAGCGCAGCAATCCGCGCCGGGAACAGTGCCTGCGCCCTTTCAGCAACCGTTGATGCTGCAGCCGCCGCCTGCCGATTACGATCCGCCGCCTGGTCAGGCACCGCTGCCTGCAGCCGAACCCGGCCCAAGCGGCGAGTGCGCGCCGGCATGGCCGTGCCGTCTGCGGCTCTTCGGTTTTACCGGCAAATATGGCGGCCTCGGCCTCAAGGGGACGGCGCTGACCTGGTGACGGCGGGGGCAGAGCCGGCTTGACAGCGCGGCCCGCATCGGGACGAAGATCAAGGCCATTACGACTTTCGGCGGATGCGATGAGCGGTCTCGAACCTATCCCCTACCCGGACGCGCAGTTGCGCGCGATCCTCGAGCGCGTGCGCACGATCGCGATGGTCGGCGCCTCGCCAAACTGGAACCGGCCCAGCTACTTCGTCATGAAGTATCTGCAAAACAAGGGCTACCGGGTGATCCCGGTCAACCCCGGCATCGCCGGCGAGACCCTGCTCGGCGAGACGGCCTACGCCTCGCTGCGCGACATCCCCGAGCCCGTCGACATGGTCGACGTGTTCCGTGCGGCGCGCGAGACGCCGGCGATCGTCGAGGAGGCGATCGCGATCGGCGCCAAGGTCGTCTGGATGCAGCTCGGCATCCGCAACGACGAAGCCGCGGCCACGGCCGAAGCCGCCGGCATCGAGGTCGTCATGAACCGTTGCCCGAAGATCGAGTTCGGGCGGCTCGGCGGCGAGTTGTCGTGGAGCGGCGTCAACAGCGGCATCATTCGCAATCGCCCGCCGCAGCCGCCGCTCGCCCGCCGGGGCAAGGAGCACCCGGCGACGAGCCCGAATCCGGCGGCGGCCTCGCCCAACATGACCCACGGATTCGAGACCCGGGCGATCCACGCGGGTGCCGCACCCGACCCGACCACCGGCGCGCGCTCGACCCCGATCTACCAGACCGCGGCTTATGTGTTCGACGATGTCGACCACGCCGCCTCGCTCTTCAACCTCCACAATTTCGGCTACATCTATGCGCGCCTGAACAACCCGACCGTGGCGGTGCTCGAAGAGCGGGTCGCGAGCCTTGAGGACGGGCGCGCCGCGGTCGCCGCCGCCTCCGGCCATGCGGCGCAATTCCTGATCTTTTTCACGCTGATGGAGCCGGGCGACGAGTTTCTCGCCTCGCGCAACCTTTACGGCGGCTCGCTGACCCAGTTCGGGCTGTCGTTCAAAAAGCTCGGCTGGAAATGCGATTTTGTCGACCCCGCCGCCCCCGAGAATTTCCGGCGCGCGCTGACCCCGCGCACCAAGGCGATCTTTGTCGAGAACCTCGCCAACCCCGGCGGCATCGTCGTCGACATCGAAAAGGTGGCGGCGATCGCCCATGAGGCCGGCATTCCGCTGATCGTCGACAACACGCTGGCGACGCCATATCTGTGCCGGCCGTTCGAGTGGGGTGCGGACATCGTCTGCCACTCGACGACCAAGTTCCTGTCGGGTCACGGTCATGCGCTGGGCGGCATGGTCGTCGAATCGGGCCGCTTCGACTGGGCGCAAGCCAACCGCTTTCCGTCGTTGACCGACCCGGAGCCCGCCTATCACGGCCTCAAATTCTTCGAGAATTTCGGCGATTTCGCCTTTACCACCAAGGCGCGGGCGGTGGCATTGCGCGATTTCGGCCCGACCCTGTCGCCGATGAACGCGTTTTTGACGTTGACCGGCATCGAGACGCTGCATCTGCGCATGGAGCGGCATGTCGAAAACGCGCTGAAGGTCGCCGAGTTTCTCGCCGTCCACCCGCGCGTCGCCTGGGTCTCCTATGCCGGGCTCAGGGACAGCCCCTACCATGATCTGGCATTGAAATACCTGCCAAAAGGGGCTGGCGCGGTGTTCACGTTTGGCGTCAAGGGCGGCTACGAGGCCGGGACGCGGCTCGTCGAGAACGTCCAGCTCTTCTCCCACCTCGCCAATATCGGCGACACGCGTAGCCTGGTGCTGCACCCGGCATCGACGACGCACCGCCAGCTCACGGACGAGCAGCGCCTTGCCGCCGGCGCCGGCCCCGATGTCGTGCGCCTGTCAATCGGCCTCGAAACCGCGGACGACTTGATCCGCGACCTCGAACAGGCACTCGCCGCCACCGCGGGCTGACCCGTCTGCCGCGCCCGGCACGCGGCAAAAAAAATGGCCGGGCACGAGGCCCGGCCGGTCGGTTCGCGTTTGGCGCCGCCGACGATTGACGACCTAGTCGCGGCGGGTGCCCATCAGCTGCATCAGCATCATGAACAGGTTGATGAAGTCGAGGTAGAGCCGCAGCGCGCCCATGACCGCCTTTTTGCTGGCAATCTCGGCGCCGTCGCCCTCGTAGTACATCTCCTTGATCTGCTGCGTGTCCCACGCGGTCAGCCCGGTGAACACGATGACCCCGATCACCGAGATCGCGAACTGCAGCGCCGAGGAGGCGACAAACATATTCACCAGCGAGGCAATGATGATGCCGATCAGCCCCATGAACAGGAACGAGCCGAACTGCGTCAGGTCGCGCCGAGTCGTGTAGCCGTAGAGGCTCATCGCCGCGAAGGTGCCGGCAGTGATGAAAAACACGCGGGCGATGCTGGCGTGCGTAAAGACCAGGAACAGCACCGCCAGCGACAGGCCCATCAGCGCGGCATAGCCCCAGAAGACGAGCTGCAGCGTGCTTGCCTGCATCTTTTGCACGCCAAAGCTCATCAGCATGACGAGCCCGAGCGGCGCCAGGATGACGAGCCAGATCAGCGGCGTATGCTGAATGGACTGATAGAAGCCGGACGCAGCGGCGACATAGGCCACGATGCCGGTCAGTGCGAGCCCCGACGCCATGTAGTTGTAGACGCGGAGCATATACTCCCGCAGACCGGCATCGATGCCGATTGCGGCGTCCGCCGGCCGCACCGTCCAGCGGGGCTGCGAACCCAGAGCCATAAACCCCCTCCAAAGAGAGCAGCAGCGCCAGGGAAATTCCTCGCGCGCAGGCCATATTGGCACAAAACGGGACCTTTTCAATGACCTCTAAGCCGCAGCCCCGACGCCGCGGCGCGATTCAAGGTTAGTCGTTGCGCAAATAGGGGGTTAGTCGTTGCGCAAATAGGGGGCAGCCTTGACGCCGAGCGCACGCCAGGTGCCGGCAAAGCCGAGCGTCACGGTCACGACAACCGCCAACGCCAAGGTCCACAGCACCGGCCCCGGAAGAAACACCCACGGCGCGGCCATCAGCCGGGTCACGAGAAAATAGGCGGCGAGCGTGCCGACCCCACCGGCGAGGAGCCCGGCGAGCGCGCCGAGCACGCCGTGCTCGACCAGAAAGCTCGACAGGATCACGCCGCGTGTCGCGCCCAACACCTTCAGCACGACGGCGTCGTAGACCCGCCGGCGATGCCCGGCGGCGATCGCACCCCCCAGCACCAGCATGCCCGCGGCGAGCACGACGAGCGCCGCCAGGCGGATCGCGTCGCCGATCAAGCCGATCACCCGGCTGACCGCGGCAAGCGCCTCGCGGACATGGATCGCCGAGACGTTCGGGAACCGCTCGCTGACCCGGCGGACCAGGGTCTCTTCGGCGGGACGCGGCAGATAGACCGCGGCGAGGTCGGTCTGCGGCGCGTGCTCGAGAGTGCCGGGCGCAAACACGATCGCGAAATTGATCCCGAGCCGCCCCCAGTCGATCGTCCGCAGATTGGCGATGCGCGCCGTGATCTCGCGCCCGAGCAGGTTGACGGTCAGCGTGTCGCCGACCTTGAGCCCCATGCCCCGGGCGAGAGCGGCGTCGAACGAGATCAGCGGCGGGCCGCGGTAGTCGGGAGGCCACCAGTCCCCGGCGGCGAGCCGCGAGCCCTTCGGCAACGCGGCGGAGTAGGTCAAGCCGCGGTCGCTACGCAATGCCCAGCGTGCCTCGGGCAGCACCGCCGCATGCTCGACCGGCACGCCGTTCAACCTGGTGATGCGGCCGCGCATCATCGGCACCGCGTCCGAGCGCGCGCCCGGGATGTCGCGCACGATCGCCTCAAACCCGGCGAGCTGCGCCGGCTGAATGTCGATGAAAAAAAACGCCGGGGCCTCGGCCGGCAGCCGCTCGTCGATTTGATGCCCGAGATTGCCCTCGACCAGCGCCACCGCGACCAGCACCGTCAACCCGATCCCGAGCGACAGCACGACCTGCGCGGTCGGCGCACCCGGCCGGTGAAGATTGGCGAGCGCCAGCCGCAAAACCGGTCGGCGCGGCCGGGGAACATGGCGGGCACCCAGAACGACCCCTGCCCCGGCTCCCCAAAAGAGCGCGAACGCGCCGACCGCCCCGGCGACAAACCACAGCGCGACGAGCCGGTCGCCGGTGCCGGCGACGACCAGCGCAGCCAGGCACAGCGCCAGCAACGCCGTCGCCGCAAGCGCCGCGCGCGGCACCCGGCGGCGGGCCGGGTCGACCGTGTCGCGAAACAGGGCGCCGGCCCGAATCCGCCCGACCGCGGCGAGCGGCCACACCGAAAAGACGAGCGTCGTGAGCAGCCCGTAAAGCGCCGCCAGGATAAGCGGCCCCGGATAGATCCCGAGCCGGCCCGGTATCGGCAAGAGGTGCGCCAACAGCGGCACCGCGACGGCCGGCAGCAACGCCCCGAGCGTCAAGCCGGCGGCGACCGCCGGCACGGCCAGTGCTGCGATCTCGCACAAATAGACCGTGAAAACAAGGCGGCTCGGAGCGCCGAGGCATTTGAGGGTGGCGATCGTCGCGGTCTTGGCGGCGACATGGCCGCGCACCGCGTCGCCGATCCCGACCCCGCCGACCAACAGCGCCGCCAGCCCGACCAGCGACAAAAACAGCCCCACGCGGTCGATCAGCCGCCGCAGATCGGGCGAGGCCTGGTCAGAGCTGCGGACCTGCCAACCCGCGTCGGGAAAGGCCGCCTGCGCCTTCTGCACCCAGGCGGCGGGCTCGACCCCCGCGGGCAGCCGCACCCGGTAGCGGTAGGTCACGAGCGCTCCCGGCTGGATCAGCCGGGTTTCCCCGAGCGCCGCCGTCGAGATCATGACCCGCGGTCCGAAGATCAGCCCGCTCGCGGCGGCGTCGGGCTCGCGTTCGATGGCACCGCGGACCTGCAGCAGCGCCTCGCCGACCTTGATCGTGCCGCCGACCTCTACGCCAAGCCGCCCCAGGATGGCCGGATCGACGACCGCGCCAAAGGCGCCGCCGCGGCGGGCGAGCGCGTTCCCCAGGCGCTGCCGCGGCGCGAGGACGACCTCGCCATAGAGCGGATAGGCCTCGTCGACGGCCTTCAATTCGATCAGGCTTTGCCGGCCCCCGTCGGGTGCGCGCGCCATCGCCCGCATCGAGACGACCGCGGACAAGATGCCGCTGCGCGCCAGGAACGCGTGCTCGGCGGCGTTCGCCGGGCGGTAGGCGAGCTGAGCCTCGACATCGCCGCCGAGCAATTCGCGCGCGTCGCCGGCGATCCCGGCGGTCAGGGACGCGGCCAGCGAGCCGATGCCGGCGATCGCCCCGACGCCGAGCACGAGACAGGCGACGAGGACGCGCAGCCCCGTCCTGCCGCCGCGCAGCTCACGGCGCGCGAGACGGAGTGCGTAGGCGAACGAAGCCGTCGTCACCGCGCCCGGCGGGCCGCGCCGAGCGGCGGCAATGCGGCGCTCCGGTCGGCGGGCCCGGCCCGGTCCTCGGCGACGGCGCCGTCCGCCAGCCGGATACGGCGCGCGCAGCGCCCGGCGAGGCGTTCGTCGTGGGTGACCAAGAGCAGGGTGGTGCCGTGGCGGGCGCGCTCCTCGAAGAGGCAGTCGATGACGGCGGCGCCGGTCGCGGCGTCGAGATTGCCGGTCGGCTCGTCGGCGAGCAGCAGCCGCGGACCCGCCACAAAGGCACGGGCGATCGCCACCCGCTGCTGTTCGCCTCCCGAAAGCTGCGCCGGATAATGGCCGAGGCGATGGCCGAGGCCGACCGCCTCGAGACCCGCCGCGGCGGCGGCAAACGCGTCGCCGCGGCCGCCGAGCTCGAGCGGCAACGCTACGTTCTCGAGCGCGGTCATCGTCGCGATCAGGTGAAACGACTGGAACACGATCCCGATATTGCCGCACCGCAGCCGGGCGAGCGCGTCTTCGTCGAGCGCCCCGAGGTCGCGGCCGTCGATCAGCACCCGGCCCCCGGTCGGGCGCTCGAGCCCGCCCAGCACCATCAGCAGGGTCGACTTCCCCGAGCCCGACGGGCCGACCAGCGCCACCGTCTCGCCGGCGGCGATTTGGAGCGAGATGCCGCGCAGAATGTTGACGGGTCCGGCGGGGCTGCCCAGAGTCAGGCGAACGTCGTCGACCACCACGAGCGGGCCGCCGGAATGAAGCGAGCTGGTCATGTTTGGTTCGTGCCGAAAAGCAGCGGCGGCGACCCGCCTGCGGCGAAGCTCCGTCGATATGATGCCCGACGTAAAGTTTTCAACGCGATGCGCCTCGGCGCCGCGGCGTCGCTCGCCGTGATGCTCGCCGCCGCGTCCCCGGCGCGGGCGCATGCTCCGGTCATCCTCGATTTCGGCGACAGCCTAACCGCGGGCTACGGGCTGATGCCCGAAGCGGCGTTTCCGGCGCGCCTCGAAGCCTGGCTGCACGCCCACGGGGTGAGCGCCCGAGTGATCAACGCCGGTGTTTCCGGGGACACCACCACCGACGGGTTGGCGCGGCTCGACTGGGCGCTCGCCGACAAGCCCGGCCTCGTGATCCTGGCGCTCGGCGCCAATGACGCGCTGCGCGGCATCGACCCGGCGACGGTGCGCGCCAACCTCGACAAGATGCTCGAAGAAATCAAGGCGGCGGGTGCCAAGGTGCTTATACTGGGCATGCGGGCGCCGCCGAACTGGGGAGAGGCCTACGATCGTTCCTTCGACCGGATCTTCCCCGAACTGGCCAAGGCGCACCAGGCCGCGCTCTACCCATTCTTTCTGGAGGGTGTTGCAATGAAGCCCGACCTCAATCAGCCGGATGGCCTGCACCCCAACGAGCGCGGCGTCGGAGTCCTCGTCGACCGGATCGGGCCGGTCGTCGCCGGTCTTCTCGGCCAGCCCGGGCGGGGCGCGTCATGACCGCCGGGTTTGCCGCCGCGACCGCCGCCGGCGATCCCGCCGCGCTCGCGCAGCGCTGCGTCGCCGGCCTGTCGCCGGTCGACCATGCGAATTTCGGCATCATCTACGTGACCGAGCCGGCGGCGGACGCGCTGCCCGGGATGCTGCGCCAGCTGTCCGCGCATACCGGCGTCAAATCGTGGGTCGGCGGGGTCGGGCTCGGGGTCTGCTCGGCGGAGAGCGAAGTTTTCGGCGAGCCGGCGGCCGTGGTGCTCACCGCGGCGCTGCCCGCGGACGGCTTCCGGGTGTTCAAGGCGACCCCGGATCCGGCGTCCGAGCTGCCCCGGCGGCATGCTGCCTGGATCGAGAAAACCGGGCCGGCACTGGCGCTCGTCCACGCCGATCCGCGCTGCCCCGACCTGACCAAGGCGGCGGTCGACGTGGCCGCGGCGAGCGGCGCCTTTCTCGTTGGCGGCCTCGTGTCGCACCGCTGCGAAAGCCCGCTGGTAGCGGGCGGCGCGGATGCCGACGGGCTCGGCTCGAACGGGGTTGCCGGGGTCATGCTGGCACCGGAAATCGCGGTCGCCACGTCCCTGACCCAGGGGTGCATGCCGATCGGCCCGACGCACCGCATCGACGAGGCGCGCGACAACATCGTCATGGTGATCGACGGCCGCCCGGCGCTCAGCGTCTTTCTCGAGGACATCGGGCCGGATCTGGCGCGCGACCTGCGGCGGCTTGGCGGCGTGATCTTCGCCGGCCTGCCGGTCGCCGGCTCGGACACCGGCGACTACCTGGTGCGCAACCTGATGGGGATCGACCCGGGCCGGGGCTGGCTCGTGGTCGGCGCCGAAATCGCCGTGGGCGACCAGATCCTGTTCTGCCGCCGCGACCCCGAGAGCGCGCGCGGCGACATGGCGCGGATGTTGCGCCAGCTCGCCGGGCGGCTCGCCGGGCCGCCTAAGGCCGGTGTCTATGTCAGCTGTGTGGCGCGCGGGGCGAACTTGTTCGGCGAGCCCGGGGTCGAGACCCGGATGATCCGCGAGACCTTGGGCGATTTCCCACTGGTCGGGTTCTTCGCCAATGGCGAAATCTCGCGCGACCGGCTCTACGGCCATACCGGCGTGTTGACCCTGTTCACCTGACGGCATGCTGCGGCTTTTTGTCGGCATCGGCTTTCCGCCCGCGTTGAAACTCCGCCTGTCGCTCTTGTGCTCGGGGATACCAAAGGCGCGGTGGGTCGATCCCGGCAACCTGCACCTGACCTTGCGGTTTATCGGCGAGCTTCCGGAGGACGTCGCCGCCGACGTCGACGAGGCCCTGGCGCGGGTGCGCGCGCGTCGGTTTCCGCTGCAGCTGGCGGGAACCGGCGTATTCGGCGGCGACCGGCCGCGCAACCTGTGGGTCGGGGTCGAGCGCAACCCGGAGCTCACGGCGCTCCGCGACAAGATCGAGCACGCGCTGACCCGCGCCGGCCTGCCGCCCGAGCCGCGCAAATTCGCGCCGCACGTGACCCTGGCGCGGTTGCACAACCCGCCGGTCGACCAAATCGCGGAATTCCTCGGCGTGCATGCCGGCTTTCGCGCCGAGCCGCTGCCGGTCGAGGCGTTCAGCCTGATCGCGAGCTACCCGACAAAAGCCGGCTCGGTCTATGAGGACCAAGCCGACTACCCGTTGCACAACTGACCGGGGCGGAGGGATGACGTCATGGCGCATTGGCTGTTGAAGTCGGAGCCGTCGGCCTATTCGTGGGAGAAATTCGTCGCCGACGGCGGCACCCATTGGGACGGCGTGCGCAACGCGCAGGCGCTCAACAATCTGCGGGCGATGCAGCCCGGCGAGCGGGCGTTCTTCTATCATTCGAACGAGGGCAAGGACATCGTCGGGGTCGCCGAGATCGTCCGCCCCTTCTACCCCGACCCCGACGACAAGAGCGGCAAGCTCGGCATGGTCGACGTGAAGCCGATCACGCCGGTGTCAAAACCCGTGACCCTCGCCGAAATGAAGGCGAAGCCCGAGCTTGCCGGGATGGCGCTCTTGCGTCAGTCGCGCTTGTCGGTGTGCCCGGTCAGCGACCGCGAGTGGGGGGTGATCTGCGAGATGGCGGGCGTCCCCCCTGAGGGCCTGTGAATTCCCGGTGTCGAGAAACTCATGTGTGGACGGCCCCCGCGGTGCAAGCGGGAAAAGAGCGGACGGGCAGGTCTGGTCGCGTACCGTCATGTGTCCGCCCGCCGCTTTGGCGACGGCAGCCTCTGTGACCGTGGCGCCTGTGGCCGCCGGCCGGTATGTGCCGGCGCCGGACGCGATCGACGAGGACGGGTGTGCTTGCTCCGGCGCCAATCGGCCATAACCGCGGCCCGCCGCTCGACCCGGAAATCGGCTGGCGGGCTTTTTGCTGGCGAAAGGCGCACGCCAAGGCGTGGAAGACGCCAGCGCGCGAGATTGCCCTTGCGCGGCTCGCGCGCGCCGAAGCGCTCGGCATCAGCTATCGCGAGTACACCGCGATGGTGCTCGACCGCGGCGTCCATCTGTAGCGCCGGCGCCCGCGCCCCATGTTCGGGCTCGCGCGCCCTTGACAGCGGCGAGGGCGCCGGGTAGGAAGCCGGCCTCCGTGGTGATTTGAGCCGGCCGGCTTGCGCCCCACGTTAAACAAAGCGCTAAAAGGCCGGGTGTTCTGAGAGGAGCCCTGGCCCGCGCGGGACCGGGGCTTTTGCTGTCCGGCATCGCGCAGGCCTCGTATGGAGAGAAAGGCCTGCCGATGACCAAGCCCGTGCTGCCCGCCGACCTCGCCGACGCCGTCTCGCCCGCCACCTTGTTGGTGCGCGGCGGCGCGACCCGCAGCCCCTATGACGAGACCTGCGAGGCGATGTTCCTGACCTCGGGCTTTGTCTACGACGACGCGGCCGCCGCCGAGGCTGCCTTTGCCCAGGACGGGTCGCGCTATGTCTATTCGCGTTACCGCAACCCGACCGTGGCGATGTTCGAGGAGCGGCTGCGGCTGATCGAGGGGGCGGAGGCGTGCCGTGCGACCGCAAGCGGCATGGCGGCGGTGTTCGCGGCTTTGCTATGCCGGCTGCGCGCCGGGCAAAAGGTCGTGTCGAGCCGCGCCCTGTTCGGGTCGTGCCATTACATAATCTCCGAATTGCTGCCGCGCTGGGGCATCGAGACCGCGCTGGTCGACGGCCGCGACCTCAATGCCTGGGAAGGGGCGCTCGCCGGCGGTGCGGCCGCCGCGTTTTGCGAAAGCCCGTCAAACCCGGCGATGGAGCTTGTCGACCTTGCCGAAGTGGCGCGGCTGGCGCACCGCGCCGGCGGGCTGTTGATCGTCGACAACGTGTTTGCCTCGCCGCTATTGCAAAAGCCGATGGCGCTCGGCGCCGACGTTGTCGTCTATTCGGCGACCAAGCACATCGACGGGCAGGGGCGCTGCCTCGGCGGCGCCATCCTGGCTTCGGAAAAATTCATCAAGGACGATCTCGGCCTGTTCTATCGGCACACCGGGCCGTCCTTGAGCCCGTTCAACGCCTGGCTGTTGCTGAAGGGGCTGGAGACGCTCGAGCTGCGGGTCGAGCGGCAATGCCGGACCGCCGCCGCGATCGCGGCCTTTCTGGAGGCTCACCCCAAGGTCGGACGCGTAATCTACCCGGGGCTGCCGAGCCATCCGCAATACGAGCTGGCGCGGCGCCAGATGAAGGCGGGCGGCAGCCTCGTCGCGTTCGACATCGCCGGCGACAAGGACGGCTGCTTCCGCTTTTTGAACGCGCTGCGGCTTGTCGACATCTCGAACAATCTCGGTGATTCGAAGAGCCTCGTAACCCACCCGGCGACGACGACGCATTCCCGGCTCAAGCCCGAGGCGCGCGCCGAGCTCGGCATCGGCGACCAGCTGGTGCGGCTGTCGGCCGGCCTCGAAGCGGAAGCCGACCTGCTCGCCGACATCGGCCGGGCGCTCGACCGCGTCTGACCACCAAACCGCCAGGCTGCCGGCCGAAACCAGGACCTGTGATCCTCGCCGCTGGTCATCGCGTCGGGATTATTTTGTCGCGGCGGTCCGCGCAGGCATTTCGACGAGAGATGGCCGATCGACTCACGGGCCGAGCCCGAGCAGGCGGCGGGCCAAGGTTAGGTGCGGACGGTCGAGCATCCTGCCGTCGAGCGCGATCGTGCCGGCCTCGGGATTGGCGTCGAACAGCGCCACGACCTGGCGCGCCCAGGCAAGCTCGTCCTCGCCGGCGGTAAAGGCGCGGTTGATGACCGCGATCTGCGCCGGATGGATCGCCATCTTGCCGGTGAAGCCCGAGCGGTTGGCGGCCGCGCACTCCGCGGCAAGCCCGGCCTCGTCGCGGAAATCGGTGTAGATCGTGTCGATCGGCTCGACCCCGGCCGCCGACGCGGCCAACAGGCACAGCGCGCGGGCGAGGCGGTAGACGTCGTCGTAATCCCCGTCGGCGCGCCGGTTGCCGCCGCCGATGCACGCCGCCAGGTCCTCGGCCCCCCAGGTGATGCCGCAGAGGCGCGGCGAGACGCCGGCGTAATTGCCGGTCCCGAACATCGCCGCCGGTGTCTCGGTCGCGATCGCGATCACCCGCGTGGCACCGAGCGGCAGCGCCGCGACGGTCTCCAACGCCGCGAGATAGTGGTCGAGCGTGCGCACATCGTCAGGAACGCATTTCGGCAGCAGAATGCCGTCGGGCCGCGCCGGCATCACTGCCGCGAGGTCGTCGAGCGCCGCCGCGGTGGCAAGCGGGTTGACCCGCACCCAGCGCTGAAAGCGGGCCGCCCCGGTCGACTCGAGAAACCGCCGCGCCAGCGCCCGCGCGGCGGGGCGGTTCGCCGGCGACACCGAATCCTCGAGGTCGAGGATCAGCGCGTCGGCGCCGACCTGCGGGCCGCGGGCGAGCTTGCGCTCGCTGTCGGCCGGGACAAACAAAAACGAGCGCATTCAGCTCTCCGTGGCTGCCGCCGGACGGCACATCATCAGCCCCGAGCGGCGGCAGATCGCGACCGTCTCGCCGCGCTGGTTGATCCCCTGGTGCTCGAACTCGACGATCCCGGCATCGGGGCGCGACCGGCTTTTGCGCTTTGAGCAGACGACCGTGCGCGCGCGCAGGGTGTCGCCGTGAAAGACCGGCTTGGGGAACCGCACGTCGGTCATGCCGAGATTGGCGATCGTCGTGCCGAGCGTCGTCTCGCCGACACTGATCCCGATGACCAGCCCCAACGTGAACAGGCTGTTCACCAGACGCTGCCCGAACTCGGTGTTCTTGGCGAATTCCGCATCGAGGTGAAGCGGCTGCGGGTTCATCGTCAAGGCGCTGAACAGCACGTTGTCCATCTCGGTGACGGTTCGGCCGGTCGCGTGCTCGAACACCTGGCCTTCCGCGAACT
>DATMLF010000110.1:0-17836 GCA_035570595.1 Allostellaceae bacterium | reverse complement strand
GATGGATGATGCCGGTAAGGTCCCGGTGGGCCGCCACCAGCGCGAACAGGCTGTCGCGGTCGGCGATGTCGAGCTTGGCAAAGACAAAGCTGGGCCGGCCGCGCAGCTCCTCCAGGCGCGCTTCTTTTAATCGCGGGTCGTAGTAATCGTTGACATTGTCGACCCCAATGACGCGCTCGCCGCGCTCCGCCAAGGCCTTTGCGGTGTGAAAGCCGATAAAACCGGCAACTCCGGTGACGAGGATCGACATGAGGCTCCTGTGAATTCAGGCCGTTGTTTGCCCTATCGCCTGGGCGCGATGGCAGCAAGGGATAAATTTGCGCCCATCGTCCGCCGGCCTTCGCTAGCTGGTCCCGTTTCCGATCAGCATCGTCTCAAAATACCGGCCGCCGGTTTCATTTAGGTAAAAAGGCCGCGGTCGTCGTGAACGGCATCGCGGCGATGCCGAGCTGTCGCCGCTCCCGAGCATGCCTTGGGCCGGCCCGCGCGACACCCCGATCCCACTCGCAACCGAGCGGGGCGACCCAATGCGTCAACCTCGAAAGAGTTCCTCGGGCGTAAGCTCGCGCCAACAAAATTCCTGTATACAGCTCGGACTGGCGGCAACAGGTCGATCCCGAGAATGCGGGTTCTCCATATCCTCGACCATTCGCTGCCGCTGCAAAGCGGCTACGTGTACCGCACGCTCGGCATTGTCGACCAGCAACGGGCGTTGGGCTGGGAGCCGATCCTGCTGACCTCGGGAAAGCACTACGCGCCCGGACCGCCGCGCGAACGGATCGACGGGTGGGAATTCCTGCGCACTCCGATGCCGGCGGGGCTTGGCGCCCGGCTGCCGTGGATCCGCGACCTGAAGGTCGTCGGGGATTTGCGCCGGCGCCTCGACGACGTGATCCGGGCGGAGCGCCCAGAGATCCTGCACGCCCACTCGCCGGTGCTGAACGCACTGCCGGCGATCGCCGCCGGCCGGCGCCATCGCATCCCGGTCGTCTACGAGGTCCGCGCGCTGTGGGAAGACGGCGCGGCGAGCCACGGGACCCATGCCGAGGGCGGGCTGCGCTACCGCGCGACGCGGCGCGTCGAGACGCACGCGTTGCGCCGGGCCGACGCGGTGACGACGATCTGCGAAGGGCTGCGGGGCGAAATCGTAGGTCGCGGTATCGCGCCCGGAAAGATCACCGTCATCCCCAACGCCGTCGACCGGCAGCGCTTTCACGGGGCGGGAGACCGCGACCCGGCGCTCGCCACCCGGCTCGGGCTCACGGGCGGCAACGTCCTCGCCTTTCTCGGCTCGTTCTACTCGTACGAGGGGCTCGACCTGTTGCTGCGGGCGGTGCCGGCGATGCGACGTGAACGGCCCGACATCGCCGTCCTCTTGGTCGGCGGCGGCCCGGAAGAGCATAGCTTGCGGAGGTTGGCGCGCGATCTCGGTCTCGGCGCGAGCGTCGTCTTTGCCGGCCGGGTGCCCCACGGCGAAATCGGCCGCTATTACGACCTGGCCGACATTTTGGTGTTTCCGCGCGCGTCGCGACGGCTGACCGAGCTCGTCACGCCGCTAAAGCCATTGGAGGCGATGGCGCAGGAGCGGATCGTGGCGGCATCCAACGTGGGTGGCCATCGCGAGCTGATCCGCGATCGCGAGACCGGCTATCTGTTTGCGCCCGACGACCCCGCCCGGCTCGCCGAGGGCGTGCTGGTAGCGCTCGACGACCGGGCGTCCTGGCCGCGCATCCGCGCCGAGGCGCTGCGCTATATCGACACCGAGCGCTCGTGGCGGCACAGCGTCGCGCGGTATGCCGAGGTCTACGCGCGGGTGCTGGGGCGGTGAGCGACGGCGGCCGCCGGATCGCCGCTCGACCTCTGCTCGCAGATCGCCCGAAACAACGCGACCTGGCCCTCGGTCGTGCTGCGCCAGTCGAAGCGCTCGGCATAGGCGCGGGTCGCCCGGCGCGCGGGTGGTGCGGCGAGCACCTCGCGGATCGCCGCGGCGAGGCGTTCCGGCGTGATCGCCGCGACGACGCGGCCCGCCTCCGGAGCCCCGACGATGTCGGCGATGCCGGCAAGCCCCGACACCACGACCGGGGTCCCGCACGCCATGCTTTCGAGCAGCACGTTGGGCCAGCCTTCGTGGGTCGAAACCAGCAGCAGCACGTCCGCGGCGCTGTAGATTTGCGGGAGCCGGTCCTGCGCCATTCGGCCGAGCAGCCGGACGCGATCGGCGATCCCGCGCGCCCGCGCCGCCCGTTCGATCGCGGCCCGCTCCGGGCCGTCGCCGACGATAATCAGCTCCGCTTCCGGGATCAGCGCCAACGCTTCGACCATCAGCCGATGCCGCTTCAGCGCCACCAGGTTCCCCACGGCAAGCAGGGTGGGCCGCCTGAGCCCGAGCGCGATGCGGGCCGCGGCCCGGTCGTCCGGGCGGAACAGAGTAAGATCGACGCCGTTGCGCAGCACCCGGACCCTGTCGCGCGCAACCCCGAGCGCCATCAGCCGGTCGCGCAGCCCGGCCGACACCGCAATCAATCCGTCCGCTTTCGCCGCCGCCCAGCGGATCCAGCGCCGCGGCGCCGCATGGCGGGCAATCAGGTTGAGGTCGCTACCGCGCGCGGTGACGACGACCGGCCGCCCAAGCGCCCGGCCGAGCAAGACGCCGGCCACTCCGTCCGGGTAAAAATAGTGCGCGTCGATCACCCCGAAATCATGCCCTTCGGCGATCTCGCGGCGCAGAACCGGCAGCACGGCGCCGAACAAGGCAAGCGGCGCGATGCTCATGCCGAGCTTGGGAAGCACCGGGTAGCGCGGGTGCTCGATGTCAACCCCGTGCCGCGTCTCGCGCCGAGGCACCCGCGCGATTGCCGCGTACTCGCCAAAGCGGGGCGAGGTGGACGGAAACCATGGGCAAGGTGCCACGACCCGCGCCGTGACCTCGCCGCTCTCGACGAGCTTGCGCAGCCGCGTCTCGACAAAAATCCCGTGTTGCGGCCGCGGCGCGCTCGGGTACAACGTCGTGAAGGTTAAGATCTGCACCGGCGAGATGATCCTGGAGCGCGGCGTCATCGGGTTATGCTACGCGCCGCCGCCCGATGCCAAGCCGCTGCGCTCGGGGTCCGCGGCGTTGCCGGCGCACCCCGCATTATCGCGCGACGGCGGGTTGCCCTCTTGCGCCGCGAAGCACCTGCGCCCCAGGCGGGAGCGATCGCACTATTAGCCCCGCTTGATTTGCCGCCCGCCTGAGTTTCCTCCCGCGGCCGCCTCGCACCGGGTAGCGCGTTGAGCTGGATCTCGTATTCGGCGCTGGTTCCGCCGAACCTGTTCATCTTGCTGGCGGCGATCGGGATCGGTCTCGCCTGGCGGTGGCGACGGCCCGGTCTGGTCGTGGCGAGCGCGGCGACCGCGTGCCTCTATTTGGCCTCGACGCCGGCGGTGAGCGTTCTGCTGATCCGATCGGCCGACAAGCTCGCGCAGAAAGTGCCAGTTTTGCCGGCTGCGACGCCGCCTGGCGCCATCATCGTGCTCTCGGCCGAATACCGCCACAGCGATAAACCCGGCGGCAGGGACGTGGTCGGGCCGGTGACGCTCGAACGGTTGGCGGAGGCGGCCCGCGAACAGCGCCGCACCGGCCTGCCGATTCTGGTCAGCGGCGGCTGGATCGACCGCGCCGACGATTCTCTCGCCGGCATGATGGCCCAATCGCTCGAAAGCGATTTCCGCGTGCCGGTGCGATGGCGCGAGGAACGGTCGCGGACGACCTATGAGAATGCACTCTATTCCGCCGAAATTTTGCGCCGCGCCGGCATCCCGTCGGCGCTGGTCGTGACCAATTCCTGGCACATGGCGCGGGCATTGTGGTCGTTCTACGCAGTCGGCTACCCGGTGGTCGCGGCGCCGCTGCCGGAGGGGCGATCGTTCGAGCCGTCGCCGTCGGTCGTCTTTCCGCAGATCCCGTCGCTGGTTGCCAGCTACTACGCGCTGCACGAGCTGATCGGATTGGCCTGGTATGTCGGGCGCTACGGCAAGTGGTAGGGCGGGGTGTGGCGTTTCCGCCGCACCGCGAAACGCCCTTGGGGCCGGGGCCGGTTGCCCGCGGCTTGACACAAGCTGCGGCGGGCGCATCCTTTTCACGTCGCCAACTTCGGCAAAGGGTGCCGCCATGATCGCTGCGGATCTCGCCGGCAAGACGGTGCTGATAACCGGTGCCGCCTCGGGCATCGGGCTCGCCGCGGCGGAGATGTTCTCGCGCTGCGGGGCGTTCGTCGCACTCAACCACTTGCCGGACGACGCGCGCGGGCCGGCTGCGGTCGAGAGGCTGAAGTCCGCGGGCCGGCGGGTGGTCGGCGCCACGGGCGACGTGTCTCGGCCAGGCGAGGCGGAGCGAATGGTCGCAAGCGCCATCGACGCGCTCGGCCGGCTCGATTTTCTCGTCAACAATGCCGGAACGCCGGCAACGCCGACGCCGATCCCGTTTTCCGACCTCGAGGCGCTGAGCGAGGATTTCTGGTCGACGATCCTGACAACCAACCTGATCGGCCCGTTTCGCTGCGCCCGTGCGGCGGCATCGGCCCTGAGAGCGGCGCGAGGTGCGATCTGCAACACCGCCTCGATCGCCGGGGTGATGGGTTCGGGCAGCAGCATTCCCTACGCGACGAGCAAGGCGGGGCTGATCAACCTGACCCGCAGCCTGGCGCGGACCCTGGCTCCGGAAGTGCGGGTCAATGCGGTCGCGCCGGGTTTTGTCGACAGCCCGTGGAACAAGGACTGGCCTGCCGACCGCAAAGAAACCTCGATCGAGCGCACACCGCTGAAGCGCGCCTGCAGGCCCGAGGACATCGCCGAGACGATCTTTTTTCTGTGCGCCGGGGCAGCGATGATCACCGGCCAGACCGTCATCGTCGATGGCGGCCTGACCTTGTAGAACACGCAACACGGTAGAACGCGCGACACGCGCGCGGCGGCATTTGGAGGAAACCAGAGTTGAGCGAAGCAACGACGATCAATGGTGCGCAGTGGCTGGCGCGGGCGTTGGCCGACAGCGGCATGACGCACGTCTTTTTTGTCGAGTCGGTATTGCGCCGCACCTTGCTGGAATTCGACGAACTGGGCGTTACCCGCGTCCTCGCCCATTCGGAAAAGGCGGCGGCCTACATGGCGGACGGCTATGCTCGCGTGATGGGCAAGCCCGGCGTCTGCATGGCCCAGTCGGTGGGTGCGGCAAACCTGGCCTCCGGGCTGCAGGACGCCTGGCTTGGGCACAGCCCGGTCGTGGCGCTGACCGGCCGCAAGGAGTCGTCGTTCCAGCACCGCAACAGCTACCAAGAAATCCCGCACGCGCCGCTCTTTGCCGCCGTGACCAAATTTTCGGCGCCGGTCGACTCGACGTCCGAATTGCCGCGGCTGCTGCGCCACGCCTGGCGCGCGGCGCTCGCCGACCCGCCGCGCCCGACCCATCTCGATTTCAGCGGATTGCAGGGCGACGTGATCGAGCTCGGCCAGACCGGCGAGCCGACGGTCATCGACCAGGAGGCGCGGCGGGTTCCGGCGCACCGGCCGGTCGCCGACGCGCGCGACATCGAGCGGGCCGCGGCGGCGCTCAGGGCCGCCGGGCGCGTCGTGATCGTCGCCGGCGACAGCGCCGCAGCCTCGCAGGCCGGACCGGAGGTGCTGGCCTTGGCCGCAGCGCTGGCGGCGCCGGTCGCCACCTCGCTCGGCGCCCGCGGCATCATCTCGACCCGCCACCCGCTGCATGTCGGGGTGCCCGGCAGCTATTCCGCACCCCCCGCGAACCGCATCGTCCACTCGGCCGACCTCGTGCTTTTTGTCGGCTGCGACACCGGCGACCAGGTCACGCTGAACTGGACCGTCCCGCCGCTCGCGACCAAGATCGTCCAGCTCGACGCCGACCCGCTCGAAATCGGACGCAGCTATCCCGACGCGATCGGCGTGGTCGGCGACCCGAAGGCCTCGCTCGCGCGGCTGGCCGACGCAGTGGGCAAACCGCAGCGCGACCGCGGCTTTGCCGACGAGGCCGCGCGGATCGTCGCCGACTGGCGGGCAACGATGGCGCCGCTCGCCGAGGACGACCGGGCGCCGATCCGGGTCGAGCGGCTCTGCGCCGAGGTGACAAGGGCACTTCCCGCGGACGGGATCCTGGTGGCGGATACCGGCTATTCCGGCATCTGGACCGGAACCATGGTCGATTTCAACGGCACTGGGCAGACCTATCTGCGCGCGGCGGGATCGCTCGGCTGGTCGTTTCCGGCCTCGCTTGGCGCCCAGTGCGCCGCACCCGGCCGCAAGGTCGTGTGCTTTACCGGCGACGGCGGGTTCTACTATCATCTGGCAGAGCTGGAATCAGCGCACCGGTGCGGCATTCCGGTCACTGTCATCGTCAACAACAATTCCGGGTTCGGCCAGAACCTGACCGGGGTGCGGCGGATCGCCGGGAACCGGCCCGGCCGCGGCGAGGCTCTTGTCAGGTTCGGGCCGACCGACTTCACCGCCGTTGCCAGAAGCTTTGGCGTGCGCGGCATCCGTGTCGAGCATCCGTCCGAGATCGCGCCCGCGCTCAACGAGGCGCTCGCCGCCGACGAGCCGGTCGTGGTTGATGTCGTGACCGACCTCGAGCCGCGCGCCCCCGAGCCGTGGGTTCCACCGGCGACTTCGTAAGCCGGCGCGGAGCCCACGCTCCGGCAGCGGTCAGGCCCGGGCGAGCGCCGGGTCGGGCGAGCTCAACCGCCGACGCCGAGCGAGCGAATTTTTTCGAAGACCGGGTCGATCTGAGCGCGGTAGAGCGCGCAGGTTGAGCGCGCCAGCCACAGCTGCTCGAAATCATTGGCGCGCGACGCCGGATATTGTTCGCGGAACGCGGTGACCGCACGCGCCGCTTCGGCCTTGCGGCCGACCAACGACAGCGCCCCCATCAGGAATAGCTGTGCGCAGCCATAGCTGGGATTGCGCTCCAGGGATTTCTGGAGCAGCGCAATCGCGCCGTCCGTGCGCCCGAGCAGCAATTCGGCGAACCCGCCGAAAAAATAAAATACGCTGTGGCGCCGGTCGCTCTGGTCGAGCGACATGGCCCGCTCGACCGCCGGCAGCGTTTCCTCGGCGTGTCCGAGAAAGGCGGCATTGTAGCCCGAAAATCCGTGGGCGCTCGCCAACCTCGGATCTACCGCCAATGCACGATCGAAAGCGGTTGCCGCCTCCTCCAACTGGCCGGCCGCGGAATAAAGCATTCCTTGGATGCATTTGGCGACCGCGTTGCGCGGGGCAAGCTCCAGCGCCGAGGTGATCGCCTCCTGCCCAAGGTCGAAGGCGACCGTCGCCGCGCTGGAGTCGGCCCACCAGGGCGCGCTGACCAGGTGCTGGCAGGTCTTGGCGAGACCGATCAGCGCCTCGACGTTGCGCGGGTCGATTGCCAGCGCGGCGAGGAACCAGCGCTGCGCCTCGGCGGTCAGCTCCGGCCGGATCTTGCCCTTGAGCGCGTGCGCCGCCTGCCCAAGACATTCGCCGAGCCCGAGCTCGACACCCGCATTGACAAAGGCGCGACGGCTCGCTTCGCGCAGCAGCAGCGCGTGAACCTCGCGCGAGACCTGGCGGGTGATCCGGACCTGCGCCGGCCCCGCCTCCTCGCTGCCGAACTCGTAGCGGCCGGCCCAGCGGTATTCGGCGGTCGTCGCGTCGGTGATCTGAACGTTGACCCGGAAGGTCCGCGCCCCGCTTCGCTGGGCGCTGCCGGTCACGACATATTCGACGTCGGAACCGGCGATCCGCGGCAATGCCTCGGTGGTCCGGCGCTCTTCCCCGATCCGCGCCAGCGACAGACCGGGACCATGGCGCAGGAGGTCGGTGACGAGATCGTCGGTGAACGCCTCCATCAGATATTGCTGCGCCGGATCGCCCGTCAAGTTGCGCAGGGGTGCGACAGCGACGGCAATGCTCGGCAACAGGCACGGCCATTGCAGCCGCGACATTTCTTGGATCGACGCCATGCCGCCAATGGCGTCGCGCTTGACCGAGATGGACGCCGATGCGGGCACGCGAGCCTCGCCCGGACGCCCCGCTGGGCGACCGCCTGACGGCTCGGCGATGCCGCCCGCGTGGGCGATCTCGTTGGCTAGCGCCTGGGTCTCCGCATCCGGCGCGACGCCGAGCTCGCGCTTCAGGATCTCGGCGCAGGTGCGGTATTGCCGCAGCGCCTCCGGACGCCGGCCGGCGCGCGCATAGGCGCGGATCAAGGCCCGTTGGCCAATCTCCGACAACGGGTCGAGCCCCGCCAGCCGCCGGGCGGATTTTATGGCCTCCTCATGCTCGCCTGCGTCATCCTGCAATGCCGTCAACCGCTGCAGAATGCCGCAAATGAGGTCGAGCGTCCGATCCCGTTCGCTGGCGAGCCACTCCTGAAACGGCTCCGAGTCGATCACGAAGTCGGCGAGGAATTCACCGCGGTAAAGGTCCGCTGCCCCAGCCAGCTCGGCGTGATCCTTCGAGCGGGACAATTGCTCGAAACGATCCACGTCGGTTTCGATGTCCTGCAGCCGGCAATTGGCGAATTCGGCGGCGAGATATCGCCCGGCGCTCTGGCCCAATGCCTTGCGCAGCTCCAAGAGGCAGTTGCGCAGGCTGTGGCGGGCCTGGTCCGATCCTTGATATGGCCACAGCAGGTCGGAAAGCCGCTCGCGGCTGACCGGGCGCCCCGACTGGGAGGCCAGATAGGCCATCAGCGCTCGCGCTTTTCTCGGAAGCTTTCCGACCCGACGCTGGTCGTTCTCGATCACCAAGGGCCCGAGGAGCCCGATCAGCAGTCCCATAACTTTCTTCCCGTTCCATAGCCGAGGGGCAAAATGCCGATCGTCTCAATTGTGTAGCGCCGGCCGGAAAGCATCAACCGGATATTGGTCGCGAGCGGCCTCCGCCGCGGTGAAGCCGGTGCCATCGGATCGCTGGCCGACACGCGTCCGATAAATGTCGATCCTCGCTTCGAGGGCGCGGCACAAGGCGTTTAGCCCGCGCGCCCGCAATGCCGGCAACAAGTGCTCGTACATGATCGCGCGATGCCCGCTCGGAGCCGGCACCGCTTCCTCCCAGAGGTCGATCGGCGTCAGGCTGGGGCCGAATGCCGCGGTTTCCTCCACGCCGACCGCCAGCAGCTCGAGCCGCGTGCGCAGGCATTTTTCGCAACGCCCGCAATTCGCCTCCACGCCGTCGGTCTCCGGGCACACCCGCAATGTGGCGAGAGCGGTCGGCCAAGCCGCCAGCTCGCGCACCTTTTCGAGGCGCGTAAAGCGCGAGCCGTCGTGGATCAGCTGCACGCGCTGCGTGGACAGGAGATGGTCGACCGCCGGATGCGAGCCCATCGGCACCGGGTCAGCGAGGTGATGAGAGGCGCCGATAAACAGAAAGGCCGGGCCAGTGAGTGCCGCGTGTCCTACCGCGGCCAATGCGGCGCCATTATGACGGTAGGTCCAAAAATCCGGCTTTGACGGCAGATGACGCAGATTGGTGCGGCACGCGATCACATTGACGCCGGTCTCGGCCGCCAGCGGAGCCAGCCGATTGAGTGCCGCGCGATAGCGCTCCGGTTCCGGTTTGCGCGCGCGCTTGCCGATGTCAAAGCCGTGGATGAACAGCACGTCGCGAATATAGGCGGGATCGTCCCGACGATAGAGTTGTCGATTGCGCATCAGCATGTGCAGACCGTCGACGCCGCCCGACAGGAAGGCGACGGCGCGGCGCGGTCCGTCGGCGCCTGGTCCGCCAGCGCCGGCGGCGGTTTCGATCTGCGGCGCGGGCCCCGGCATGCCGCCCCAGCTCGCCCACCAGCCATGCGCGGTGCGCAGACCCTCGACCAGCATCGGACACGGGCTGCCGTCGATCCGCACCCGCGCTTCGCCGTGCACTGCGGCGAGTGGGAAACAAGCGGCGAGAAACGCGTTGGCACCAGCTCCGTCGCTCGAAAACCCCGGATCGCCAGCGCGGTGTGGTTCGTCTGGCCGATCCGCCGAGGCCGGCCGATCCACCCAGGCAGGATTGCGAATCTCGAAAGAAATCTGTTGAGGCGGGAAGTCCTGATCCTCCCAAACCACCGCGGCAGACAAGAGCCGCACGTTCCCGGCGGGCGCGCAGGCGAGTTTTTGGATTAACATCGGTTCGTCACCCCATCTGGTCCGGCGCGGTCCGGCGCGGGAGCGCCGGTGGGTTGGGTATGCCGTTGGCGCCGCGATCCTTTTGGAGCAAGTCTAGCGCGAGTTGCGTCAAAGGATGGTCCTAAGCAGCGTCAACGGAAATTTCCGCGAGAAATATTAACCGACAATTTCCACCTAGCGGGAATCTCGCCGACGATGTCACTTGGTTGCCAGCGCAAACCGACTCGATCGGACGCGGCTCGGCGGAGACCGGCCGACGCGCGACGCCGTGCGAATGTTCCCGACGGACTTAATCGCAAATCGGGCCTCCAACAGTTGAGTTAAATTTTCGTCAAATGCAGTTTTGACGTGCAGTTGACGAGGACAGAGACAATTCGCTGACCGCGTGTGAACAATATCGATCTCGGAGGGACAAGGCATACGATGGAAGAACGTCAATGTCTGTTACCCAAGCCCGGACGCAAGCATCTTCTAGATCAACAACTCGGGACATCGACTCTTTTGACTGCGTCCGAGACAAAATACTTCGACGATCGACGTCCGTCGTGATGTTTGACGCCGACGGTGTCCTAGCGCAAAGCAGCGAGCCGAGGACTGCCGGACTTGCTGCCCCCGCGTTCGGCGCGCAGCCGACCGTGGCCGGTGCACACCGGTCTTGCTTCGGGCAAACGCGTTTCAGCCTGATGGCAAGGACAAGCGGTTGCATCGATCGGCGGCCCCGCCGGTCGTCGCGGTAAAGACGCGCGACGCGACGGAGGGGGCAATGCAGAGCCTCGGCGACTGCTTTAACGAGTTGAAGGACCCGCGCGGCCCTAACGCAAAGCGTCATGATTTGCCGGAGATTTTGATGATCGCGCTGTGCGCGGTCCTGGCCGGCGGGCAAACGGCCGTCGACATGGCGGTCTTTGCCGAAGCCAAGCAGGAATTCCTCGGCAGCTTTCTGCAACTGAAAAACGGGGTGCCGAGCCACGACACCTTTAGCCGCGTGTTTCGGCAGCTCGACCCGGATCAGTTCCGCGCTTGCTTTCAAAGGTTCGTGGCGCGCTTTAGCGAGGCCTCTACCGGGGTCATCGCCATCGACGGCAAGGTGCTGCGGCGCCCGGTCGACCCGGCCCACCCCGGCTCGGCGCTGCACATGATCAGCGCGTGGTGCTGCGACACCAGACTCGTGCTCGCGCAAATCGCCACCACGGCAAAAACCAAGGAAAGCACCGCCGTTGTGCAGCTTTTGGAAATGCTGGCCCTTAACGGGAGGATCGTAACGACGGACGCGCTCAACTGTCAGCGCGACATCGGGCAGCGGATCATCGAGCAAGGGGGCGACTACGTCCTCGCCCTCAAGGGGAACCACAAGGCCCTTCATGCCGATGTCGTCCGCTTTTTCGCAGACCCCAGACACGACCGCGCCCTCAGCCATGCCACTCGCGACAACAATCACGGGCGCATCGAGACCCGCCGCAGCCTCGTTTCGAGCGACATCGGCCGGTTGCAGTCGCGTTATCAATGGCCGGGGCTGGCCGCGGTCGGCCGGGTTATCCGCACTCGCCGCACGATCGTCGAGGCGGCGCCACGGACGACGACAGAAACGGCCTATTATCTGCTTAGCACGCCGCTGTCGGCGGAGCGTCTGGGCGAGGCGGTTCGGTCGCATTGGGGCGTCGAGAACCGTCTGCATTGGATCCTCAACGTCGTGATGAACGAAGACCAGGTCAGGAGCCGCCGCGACAACAGCCCCTACAATCTCGCGATTTTGCGACACATGGCGCTGAACCTGATGCACAAGGACCGGTCGAAGGTCTCGCTGCGCGGAAAATTCAACCTGGCCGCCTGGCGCGACGATTTTCTGGTCAAGCTCTTGGCTCAAGCCTGAGCGCTCATCGAGCGCATTGGGTTGGGATGCCCGGCCAGAGGATCGAGCGGGATGACGTGCGCACGCCTGGGGCGTCGCTGGCGGCGCTCCGGGCGCCGTGCTGTTCTTACGGTCGCCACCGGCTTTGTGCCGGCTTCATCGTAGCGGCCCTCAAGATTAGCCGTCCGGGCGGCCAAATCGGGGTTTCCGCCGGGAGCATTGCGGCGGGATATTGTTTTAAGATGACCCGCGTCGGCCGCCCAACGGTTGTGGCTGGGCTGTGCCGCGTGCGTCCGCGCCAGCCGTAGCAGGAAGAAGAGAAATGGACATTTGCGATATCCTCGTCGCCCTCGATGCCACCGGGAGCGGCCGGCTGGAGCTGGCGCTCAATCTCGCGCAGGCCAACAAGGCGCGTCTTACCGCCGCCTACCTGTTGCCGGAGCCCGGCGGGTGGAGCACGCCGCCGGCTGGCGTGGGGCTTCCGCCGACGATTCTCGGGCCCGTTTCGCCCGATGGCGCCGCCGCGATCGGCGGGCGCCCGGCAAGCGCATCGGGGCCGGTCGCCCAGGTCCTGCAAGAGGCCGAGGAGGCCGACGCCGTCGAAGACCGCTTTCGCGACGGGCTCGCGCGGCGCGCGCTCGACGGCGAGTGGCGGTCATTCGACCATACCGAGCCGGCGGAGCTGATCCGGTTCGCGAGGTCGGTCGACCTGGCGGTGCTCGGGCAATATCCGGGCGACGACTCAGACCGGCGAACCTGGCTGCGGCCCGACGATCTGATGATCGAAACCGGCCGGCCGGTACTCGTCGTCCCCTATGCCGGGGCTTTCGAGCTGGTCGGCAGACGGGTGCTCGTCGCTTGGGACGGGACGCGCGAGGCCAATCGGGCGCTGCACGACGCGCTGCCGCTGATCGGCGGCGCCGAGGCGGTCACGGTGTTGCATGTCGGGGCGCAGCCCGCCGACCTCGACCGCGACCGGCCGTGGCTCGAGCGTATTGTCGGCCATCTCGGGCGGCACCGGATCAACGCCCGCGCAGAGGAGACGCCGTCGGGCGACATCGCGACCGCCGACGTCCTGCTGTCGCGCGCCGCCGACCTTGGCGCCGACATGATCGTCGCCGGCGCCTATCACCACTCGCAGCTGCGCGAAAGCCTGCTCGGCGGGGTCAGCCGCGACCTGCTCGACCACATGACGGTGCCGGTGCTGATGTCGCACTGACGAGCGCTTGCGGGATCGCTCTGCCGCGGCGCAACGAACATCGGGCAGCGGCGACACGGCGATTGTCAGGCATTCGCGGCCGGAGATTCCCTCGCCTCGATCGCAATCGGCAAAGGCGCGCGTCAGTTGCGCGAGCAGTGGGCGTCGCGCCATTTGCCGTGCTTGGCGTAGCCCGCGGGAACATAGTGCCAGCCGTGACCGCAGCGCGCGTCGACTAGCACGGCCCCGGCCGACTGGGGCGCCAAATCGGCGCGCGGCGCCACGGGAGCGGCGCCCGCCGTGGTGCTCGGCGCCGCTGCAAGCGCAGCGCAGACAATCGACGACAGCAGCGCTCGCATCACGATCTTGCCTGCCTGCTGCTCGGTTTCCACGTCAACGCGCCGGCCGCTCGACGGTTGCCGAGCTGTCCTCCGCACCCTCGATAACCGTTCCCGACATCGGCTCGACCCAAGCAAGGCGGTCCGCGACCCGCTTGACCCCGGGCACATTCTCGGCGGCGACGCGCAATGCCTCGCGCTCGTGCTCGTCGAGGATGACGCCGTCAAGCTCGACGACGCCGTCCTTGACGGTGACCGTCAGCCCGGCGCGCGGCGCCCAGCCAAACCGGTCGAATTCGGCCAACACCCGCTGCCGGATCGCGTCGTCGCTGCCGGCGCCGGCTGGTTGCGGCGCGTCGAGCATGCGCGCCAAGGCGGTCAGCAGGTCGACGCGGCTCACCATGCCGACAAGCGCGCCGTTGTCGATCACCGGCACGCGCTTGACGCGGCGCCGCTCCATCAGGTCGACAATGTCGCCGAGCGGCGCGTCGGGCTGGACCGAGAACACGTGGCGCGACATCAGCTCGTCGCAGACGCGGCCGTGGGTCCGCACGTAGTCGCTGGCCATCCGCCCAGGCCCGAGCAGGAAGTCGAGCCACGGCCAGTGCTTTCGTTCGGTGGCGATCTCGGCGCGGCGCAACAGGTCGCCCTCGGTCAGGATGCCCTCGACCCGGCCGGCGCCGTCCACGACCGGCAGGCCGCTGACATTGTTGTCGAGCATCAGACGGATCGCGTCGCGCAATGGCGTGCCGCAGGCGACCGTGACGACGTTGCGGGTCATGACATCCGAGGCGTTCATTGGCATATCCCTTTGGAGGGGCGTCTCCCTTTGGAGCGACTGTGCCGGGCGGCGGGTGCGGCCGTCAACCGCCCCGCCTTCGCCGAAATTTGAGGGCCGCGGCGGCGAGTGCCGCCACGCCCGGCAATTCGCGCCCTTCGAGCCATTCGAGAAAGGCGCCGCCCGCGGTCGAGACGTAGGAGAGGTCGTCGGTCAACCCGGCGGCGGCGAGTGCTGCGACCGTGTCGCCGCCGCCGGCGACGCTGCGCAACCGGCCGGCCCGCGTCAGGGCAGCGACCTTCTCGGCGACGGCGTTGGTGCCGCGGTCGAAGGGTGGTGTCTCGAACGCGCCGAGCGGGCCGTTCCACACGAGGGTGCGCGCCTCGTCGAGCGCGGCGCCGATGCGGGCGACAGTGGCGGGGCCGATGTCGAGGATCATCATGTCCGCAGGAACCGCGCCGATCGGCATGGTCCGCGAGGCGACGCCGGGGGACAGCGCGGCCGCCACGACGGCGTCCTCGGGCAGAATCAGCCGGCAGTTGCGCTCGGCGGCGAGGGCCAGCAGCCGGCGGGCATTCTCGGCCATGTCACGCTCGCACAGCGAGCGGCCGACGCCGACCCCCTGGGCATAGAGCAGCGTGTTCGCCATCGCCCCGCCGATCGCCAGAACGTCGACCTTGCCGACGACAAAGCGCAACAAGTCGAGCTTTGTCGACACCTTGGCGCCGCCGACGAGCGCCATGACCGGGTGCGCCGGATGCTCGAGGGCGGCCGAGAGCGCGTCGAGTTCGGCCTCCATCGACCGGCCGGCGGCGGCCGGCAGCAACTGCGCGAGGGCGACGATCGAGGCGTGGGCGCGATGCGCCGCCGAGAAGGCGTCGTCGACATAGGCCTCGCCGAGCGCTGCGAGGGCGCGCGCGAAGTCGGGCGAATTTTCTTCCTCGCCCGGATGGAAGCGAAGGTTTTCGAGCAGCGCCACCTGCCCCGGCCGCAACCGGTCGACGACCTGGCGCGCCTCCTCGCCGACGCAATTTTCGGCGAACGCCACCTCGCGACCGCCGAGCGCCCGGTGCAGCGCGGCGACAACCGGGCGCAGCGACAGCTTGGGGTCGGGTGCGCCCTTGGGCCGGCCGAAATGCGACAGCACGACGATCGCTGCCCCCTTGCCGATGAGCGCCTCGACGGTCGGCGCCAGCCGCTCGATGCGGGTGGCGTCGGTCACGACGCCGTCCTTGACCGGAACGTTCAGGTCGGCGCGCACCAGCACCCGCTTGCCATGCACATCAAGCTCGTCGAGGGTCAGGAAATTCTTGGGCATGGCTCCTCCGGCGGCTGATTGTTGTTACGGCTGATGCCGCCCGCGAGTGTACCGATTTGGCTAGGGCGCTGTCTTTAGTGGCTGAACCGACTTTAGCGGCTAAGCTGAGCCAGTGCGTCGCGCAACGGCTGGCTCGACACCATGAAGACGCCGCTGAACGGCGTGTCGAGATCGAGGATCACAAAGATCACCGAGGCGATCGACAGCGCGCCCAGCACGATCGTGACATAGGACAAGACATTGCGCGGCGCGCTGAGCCCAAAGCTGGCGAATATGATCACCAGCCAGAACGCCAGCACGACGTAGAACGGCATCGAGACCGAGCCGTGCGCCTCCTCGACCAATTTCCAGCGGGCGCGCATCAACAGCTCGAACTGGTTGATGCAGGTAAGCGCGAGCCGGCGGTGCATCGGGTCCTCCGGCTCGAACCCGCGGATATCGGTCTCGACCCGCGTAAGAATGTCGCCGAGCGAGACCGCTTCGATCGAGCCGCTCGCGGGCGGCGGCGACACCTGCTTCGGATAATAGTCGCCGGGCGGTCTCGGCTCCTCGGTCCAGGTCGAGGCGATCGCGGCGGCCGTGTAGCTGCGCAGCAACGCCCGCGCGGGGTCTGCCTCGCTGCCGTACTGGCGCAATGACCGATCGAGCTGAATCAATTGGACAGACAGGCCGCGCAGGTCGTTGTCGACGGTGTCGAACGAGGCCTTGACCGAGCTGGTCAACAGGCCCAGCACCAATGCCGCGAAGGTCACGAGCATAGTCATGACCAGCTGGATCAGCTCCGTGGTCTCGCGGCCGCGGTGACGCTCGGACAGAAACGGACGGATCAGCATCCCTAGCGCGCTGCCGCCGAGCAGGATCAGCAGCAGGATGCCGGCGTTGCCAAGCTCGGTCATTCCCCTCCCCTCCCCGCGCCTCTCGTGACAGGCAGCTGTCGATGAACGGTGGCCGATCCGCGCTCAGCCGCTCCTCCGCAGGGCGCCGTGCCGCGGTCCTGTCCGCCACCGCCGGTTTGCGGTAGTGTCATTGGCGGCCGGAGTTGCCGCTGATCGACGGGCACAGCGCATCAAAGGGGCAGATGCCTGCACGACGGCCGACGCCGGGTGCAATCCGGACAGTCCCGGGACGGCTCGCCGGCGGCGCCGTCCGGTCGCGATACGCAAGGGAGACCCGATGATCAAGACCATTCTGGTGCCGGCGACCGGCAACGACGCCGACGGCGCGGTATTCGCCTCGGCGCTCGCGGTGGCGCGGCCGTTTGCCGCCCATCTCGATTTCCTGCATGTGCGCGTCGACGCGGCGTCGATGGCGGTGACGATGTCCTCCGAGGGCGGCGGCTCGGTCATGGTCGGCGGCCTCGTCGAGCGGCTCGACGAGGAAGCGGAGTTGCGCGAGAGGCGCGCGCGGGACTTGTTCGACCGGTTTTGCGCGCGCGAGGGGCTCGCGGTCGTCGACACCCCACCCGGCCCGACCGCCCCTTCGGCGCAATGGGTGCGGCAAATCGGGCTCGAGCCTTACTGGGTTGCCGAGCACGGCCGCGCCGCCGACCTGATGGTCATCGGCCGCCCGATCGACGGCGAAGGCGTCGCCCCGGAGACGATCGAGGCCGCCGTGCTCGACAGCGGCCGCCCGGTGTTGATCCCGGCCGCGGCGCCGCTGACCGCGTTGCCCGAGACCATCGTCATCGCCTGGAAGGCCGCGCGCGAGGCTGCCCATGCGGTGACCGCGGCACTGCCGTTTCTGGACCTCGCCAAGGAGATCCTGATCCTGACCGTCGCCGAAGAAGAGAACCTGTCGAGCGAGGAGGGCCACCAGCTGATGACCAGCCTGCGCTGGCGCGGCCTCCGGGTCTCGGCCAACCGGCTGCAGCCCGACGAGCGCAGCCCGGCAGACCGCCTGCTCGCCGCCGCGGCCGAGCGCCAAGCGCTCCTGGTGATGGGAGGCTATGGCCACAGCCGAATGCGCGAGTGGATCTTTGGCGGGTTCACCCGGCACGTGCTGCAGACCGCGGCGGCGGTGCCGGTGCTGATGGCCCATTGACGAGCGGGTTGCGACGGAGCGGGCGACGACGGCGGCAACAACACATCTGTCACGGCGTTTGGGTAGGAGGCGCCGATTTCTTTTCGCTTGATTGATGGAGCCGCCAGGTGGCCACTGAGTATGGAGCGAGTGAGTTCGGCTTCGACTCTTCGCCCGTCGACGCGACGGGCGCGCTC
>DATMLF010000109.1:0-18698 GCA_035570595.1 Allostellaceae bacterium | reverse complement strand
AGCGCGGTGCAACTTGATCGGAGCCCGCTCTAACTCGCTAGTTTCTTCTTCAGCAGTTCGTTGACGAGGGCGGGATTGGCTTTGCCTTGGGTCGCGCGCATGATTTGGCCGACGAAGAAGCCGTAGAGCTTGTCGCGGCCGCCGCGGTATTCGGCGACCTTGTCGGGTTGCGCGGCGAGCACCGCGTCGATCGCCGCGGCGATGGCGCTCTCGTCGGTGACTTGGCGCAGACCCTTCTGCTCGACGATCACGGCGGGGTCGGCGCCGGTCACGACCATTTCGGCGAACACGTCCTTGGCGAGCCGGCCGGAGATCGTGCCGTCGGCGATCAGGTCGATTAATTCACCGAGTTGTTGCGGTGATACCGGCGACTGCTCGATGCCGATCCCGAGCCGGTTCAACGCCGCGAATAAATCGCCGGTGACCCAGTTGGCCGCGGCATTGGCGTCGCGCCCCGCTGCGACCCGCTCAAAGAACAGCGCATTCGCCTGCTCGGCGACCAGCACCGCGGCGTCCTCCGGCGTGAGGCCGAGCGCCGCGACAAACCGCGCCTTCTTCGCATCCGGCAATTCCGGCAAACCCGCGCGCAGCCCCTCGACCCAGGCGGGATCGAGCACCAACGGCAAGAGGTCGGGATCGGGGAAATAGCGGTAGTCGTGCGCCTCCTCCTTGGAACGCATCGGCCGAGTGACGCCATGCCCGACATCGAACAACCGGGTCTGCTGCACCACCCTGCCGCCATCCTCGAGCAACTCGACCTGGCGGCGCGCCTCGTACTCGATCGCCTGCATCACATAGCGGACCGAGTTCAGGTTCTTGATCTCGCAACGCGTGCCGTAGGGGTCGCCCGGGCGGCGCACCGAGACGTTGGCGTCGCAGCGCAGCGAGCCCTCCTCCATGTTGCCGTCGCAAGTGCCGAGATAGCGCAGGATCGCGCGCAGCTTGCGCAGATAAGCCCCGGCCTCCTCGGCGCTGCGCAAATCGGGCTCGGAGACGATCTCCATCAGCCCGATTCCGGCGCGGTTCAAGTCGACATAGGTCAGGCTCGGATGCTGGTCATGCAGGCTCTTGCCGGCATCCTGTTCGAGATGCAGCCGGGTGATGCCGATCTCGCGCGCCGAGCCGTCGGGCATGTCGAGCACGACCCGGCCATGGCCGACCACCGGTTGCAGATATTGCGAGATCTGATAGCCGGCGGGCAGATCGGGGTAGAAGTAGTTCTTGCGGTCGAAGACGCTGGTCAGATTGATCTCGGCGTCGAGCCCGAGCCCGGTCTTGACCGCCTGCTCGACGCAATGGCGGTTGATGACCGGCAGCATGCCGGGGAAGGCGGCATCGACCGGCGAGACCTGGGTATTGGGCCCGGCCCCGAATTCGGTCGCCGCCCCTGAAAACAATTTCGCCTTGGAGACAATCTGGGCATGGACCTCAAGCCCGATCACGGTCTCCCACGGCCCGGTGCGGCCCTCGATCAATCCGCTCATTCGTCCCTACCCGATCCATCCTCGTAGGGCGGAAAAGCGGAGCGCCTTCCGCCGCATCTTCGCCGGTTCGAACAACATCGGCGGATTACGTTTCGCTCATCCGCCCTACACCCCGCCGCAGACACGCCCTAGGTGACGCGGTTCTACCGATCATCTCCTCTCCGCGACAAAGCTCGGTTGATGGCGGAATTGCGCGGCGCTCTCCAGCACTTCGCCGGCACGCAGCACGCCTTCTTCGTCGAAGGCGCGGCCGATTATTTGCAGACCGAGCGGCAAGCCTTCGGCGGAAAGCCCGGCCGGGACCGAGATCGCGGGCAACCCGGCGAGGTTCGCCGGCACAGTGAACACGTCGTTCAGATACATCGCGATCGGGTCGTCGCTGTTCTCGCCGATCGCAAAGGCGGCCGAGGGGGCGGTCGGCGCCAGGATGCAGTCGACCCGCTCGAAGGCCGCGGCGAAATCGCGGGCGACGAGGGCGCGCACCCGCTGCGCCTTTAGGTAATAGGCGTCGTAGTACCCGGCCGACAGCACATAGGTGCCGATCAGCACGCGGCGGCGGACTTCGGCGCCAAAACCGGCGGCGCGGGTCAATTCGTACATCTCGTCGAGGTTCGCCCCGTCGACCCGAAGCCCGAACCGCACGCCGTCATAGCGCGCCAGGTTTGACGACGCCTCGGCGGGCGCGATGATGTAATAGGCCGCGAGCGCGTATTTGGTGTGCGGCAGCGAAATCTCGACCGGCTGGGCGCCGGCGGCGCGCAACCATTCGATGCCCTGCCGCCACAGCGCCTCGATCTCGCCCGGCATTCCGTCGGCGCGGTATTCGCGTGGGACGCCGACGCGCAGCCCGCGAATGTCGCCGGTCAATGCCGCCTCGTAGTCCGGCACCGGCAATGGCGCCGAGGTCGAATCCCTGGGGTCGTGCCCGGCCATCGCGCGCAGCATGATCGCCGCGTCGCGCACGGTGCGCGTCATCGGCCCCGGATGGTCGAGCGAGGAGGCATAGGCGACCACCCCCCAGCGCGAACAGCGGCCATAGGTGGGCTTCAACCCGACAATCCCGCAAAAGCTCGCCGGCTGGCGGATCGAGCCGCCGGTGTCGGTGCCGGTCGCCGCCACCGCGGCATGCGCCGCCACCGCCGCCGCCGAGCCGCCCGACGAGCCGCCCGGCACCAATGGCCGGTTGTCGCCCAAATGCCGTTGAGCCTGCTTTCGCCACGGGTTCTCCACGGGCCCGTAAAAGCTCGTCGTGTTCGACGAGCCCATCGCGAACTCGTCGAGATTGGCCTTGCCGAGCATGACCGCACCGGCCTGCCACAGCTTGTCGGTGACGGTCGACTCGTAGGGCGGGCGGAACCCGTCGAGGATGTGCGAGCCGGCGGTCGTCAGCACGCCCTTGGTGCAGTAGAGGTCCTTGACCGCGATCGGGATGCCGTCGAGCGGCAGCGTCATGCCTCGTGCTCGCCTCTCGTCCGCCGCCTCGGCCATCGTCAGCGCGTGGTCCGGCGTCTCGGTGATAAAGGCGTTGAGCGGCCGCGCCGCTTCGACCGCGCTGACATAGCTTTCGGTCAATTCGCGGGCCGAGAATTCCCGGCGGCCGAGCCCGTCGCGCGCTTCGGCGAGGCTCAGCGCGGTCAGCGAGCCGCTCACTCGATGACCTTCGGCACGGCGAAAAATCCCGCTCCGCCGCCACTGGCGGCGCTGCGCGGCGCGTTGCCTAGGATCGCGTCCGGGCAACCCCCGTCGGTCACGAGGTCCTCGCGCATCGGCAGGCCGGAGCCCGCCACACTCGCCATCGGCGCCGCTCCGCTCGTGTCGACTTCGTTCAGCTGCTCGACCCAGGTCAGGATTTGCGACAGCTCGGCCGCCAGCGGCTCGAGCTCGGCCTCTGTGAGCCTGATGCGCGCCAGTGCCGCGATATGCGCCACCGCTTCCCGGTCTAACCCCACGTTCGCTCCAACATCATGATTTTGCGTCTCCGGAACCCGCACCCGGGACACGTAAAATAGGCTATCGTGCCCCATGATTCTAGCCGACCCTGTAGCGCTTCGCGCCGCGGTGCCTGGCGGGATGCGGCTGATGGGGCTCGATGTCGGCACCAAGACGATCGGCCTCGCTCTCTCCGACACGCGTCTTATTATTGCGAGCCCGCTCGACACGATCCGCCGGCGGCGGTTTCGTGACGACATGGAGCGGTTGTTGGCACTCGTCGACGCCCATGCGGTCGGTGGGCTGGTGATCGGCCTGCCGTTGACCCTGGCCGGCGGCGACGGGCCGCGCACCCAGGGAGTACGTCAATTCGCCCGCAACGTCGTGGCGGTTCGCGACCTGCCGACGGCGTTGTGGGACGAGCGCCTGTCGACCGCCGCGGTCGAGCGCGAGATGATCGCCGCCGACATCACGAGGAAGCGCCGCGCCGAGATTATCGACCGCGTCGCCGCCGCCTACATCCTGCAGGGCTGCCTCGATTTTCTCGCCGGCATCACGCCGGGATGAGCTCACGTCAATATTCCGCAGAAACTCCCGACGCTGCGGGGCCAAAGCAGATCAAGACCTTCGATCGAATATTGAGCGAGGGCGCAACCGGTCTGCTGCACAATAAATCGCTGCATAGCTGTGAGGCAGCTCACAAGTCTTTGGGAATGGGCCAGCTATTAGTTGCGCTGCATCGAGCCGCGCGTTCGTGGCGCAACCCTGGAGGCGACGAGAATGACCGGTCTCTTGTCCATCGACCACGGCAGCCCGAAATGGTGGCTCAGCCCCGATATCTGGGTCACACCCGTCGGCGGCGCGACCACCCGCCGGGGGTAGAGGATCCCACCGCGGGCCATACTTACAACATTTCGGTTCGTGTTCACGACCTCTACGACGAGCCGGTCGACAGCGGCTGGAGCCTGTTCGTCTGTTGGGCGATCCCGACGGTCGGGCCCATCCCGGTCCCCACACCCGCCAGCGGGCAAATCCTCAACAATGCGGCGGTCGGCATCCCGGTCCCCGCCATGGGCGAGGTTGTGTTGCAAACGGCGATGACCTGGACGCCGTCTTTTCGCAACGGCGGCCACGAGTGCCTGGTCGCGATGGCCTACAATCAGCAGGCTACGGGGCTCCCGGTCGCAAGCCTGAACGGCGACGCACCCAATACCGACACCTACAGCATCGCGCAGCACAATCTCGGTGTATTGCGCGGAACCCAGATCGGGCCGCGCATCCATTATGCCTTCCAGGTTTGCAACGGCGCCGACGCGGAGCGCGAGTTTGTCGTCGCCGCGCAGCAGGCGCCCCTATCGGAGATCGCGGAGTTTCTCCACGGCGTGCCGGGCGGTCGAACGGTGATCGACAAGCCGGGCAAGGTCGAGCACCTCGGCATCGCCGCCTCCGACCATCCCGATGCCGCCGAGTTGGCGGCCGCGCCCGCTGTCCTGCGATCCGCCAAGATCGCGGGTCGCAGTTGCCGGCCGTTCAGCCTCACCGGCACTTTGCGAACGGGCAACGCGTAGATCCACGTCACTCAGAGCCTGGACGATCGGGCGGTCGGCGGCCTCAGCGTGCTGGTGCTGGCCGACAAGAAGTGACCGCGTCGCGGCGGCCTTGAGCTCTTAGCCTGCCGGGGGAGCGGGCTGCGACCAGGGTCCCGGCGGCGGCTCGGGACGCTCGTCCGGCGCCGCACCCTTCCGCCCCTGGGCGAGCGCGGTAAGACCCGCGATTCCGCCCAAATTCATGCTGTCGACCGCACTGCTCGGCACGATGATCGTGGTGCCGCGCTCCTTGACGCTCTCGTACAGCATGTTCATGCCGCGCAGATGGAGCGCCACCGGGTTGTCGGCATAGGTCTGCGCCGCCTCGGCGAAGCGGTGGGCGATCTCGGCTTCGGCAGCACCCAGGATCACGCGCGCCTGGCGCTCGCGCTCGGCTTGCGCCTGCCGGCTCATCGCATCCTGCAGCGCCACCGGGATCCTGACGTCGCGAATTTCGACCGACTTCACGTCGATGCCCCAATTCGTGGTTTTGGCGTGGATCGCGACGCGCAGCTCCTCGTCCATCGCCTTGCGGTTCGACAGCAGCATCGCGAGGTCGTTCGCGCCGATCATTTCGCGCAGCGAGGTTTGCGCCGCCCACGCCATTGCGTCCGCGTAGCTGACGACTTCGAGGGCCGCGCGCTTGGCGTCGACGACCGTCCAGAAGATGATCGCGTCGACATCGACCGGGACCGTGTCCCGGGTCAACGTCCGCTCAGCGACAAACTGGGTCGTGCGCACGCGCGTGTCGATGACTGCGGTCACCCTATCGAGGATCGGGATGATCGCGAACAGGCCGGGCCCCCTGACCGCCAGGAAGCGGCCTGCCCGCAGCACGATCGCCTGCTCCCATTGCTGCGCCATCTTGAGAGCCGCCAGGACAACGACGGCGAACGCGATCAGCACCGCCCCGGCGGGTGTGTAACCGCCCAGGATCGCGAGAACGCCGAGCCCGGCGAGAACGACGACGACCGCGAGCGAAATCGGGTTGGGGTTCATGACAGCCATGCAAAGGGCGCGCGGCAAAGGGCGCGCGGCGACGCGAGAGCGCCGACCCCGATCATATCACCCGCCACGGCGGCGCCGCCAGTTCGGCCGGCGGCCGGCCCGCGGTCAGGCGGGTGCGAGGTCGAAGGCGGCGGCCATCAATGCCCGGGTGTAGGGGTGCTCCAGCTGGGTCATGATGCGCTCGGTCGGCCCGGCTTCGACAATCCGCCCGTCCTTCACGACAAGGATGTCGTGGGCGAGCGCGCGCGCACCACGCGCAGATCGAACGCGCTGCAGCGCTCGCCGTTCTGGAATGAGACGGCGGCGATCATCAACTACGACGACTCGGACGATTGGTATGACCACGTGCTCGGTCCGGCCGTCAACAACTCGACCAATCTGGCTACGGCCGACCCTGGCAATCCCAATATCGGGGGCGACAACAACGAAACGAACGCCAACGACTCGTTCATCCCGACCCTGCCGCTGCCGACCTCGACGACACCGTGACCGACCAGACCTCGAGCCTTAGGTTTATCGAAGCGAACTGGAACCTCGGCTTTATCGACGGGGCGACACTGCCGCCGGGGCAGCCGCTCGGATCGTTTTCGTTGGATCAGCTGGCGGTGCCGATACTCAATACGTTCGACTTCGACGACCGGCCCAATACCACCGCGCTGATCCTCGATGCGCTGACCGGGGCCCCGCAAGAATTGGTAGCTTGCCGGCGGCATCCGGCTCCCCTACGACTTCCCGGTTCGGGGGCTCCCGGCCAAATTGCGGCCGGCGGTGACCGAGCCGTCGAGCGAAGGGGATGCAGCAGATGCGTCAGGACCAAGCCGAAGCGGCCGCGAGGCTGCTCATCGCCGCGCGCGACGGCGAGCCGATCGCCGAGCTGCCGGCGGATTGCCAGCCGCGGTCGGACGCGGACGCGTACCAAATCCAGGACGCCGTCATCCGCGGCCTCGGCGAAGCGATCGGCGGCTGGAAGGTCGGCGCCGCCGCACCCGCGGCCGCGGCGTTTTGCGCGCCGATCTTCGCGCGCATGACCCGGCCGAGCCCGGCCACCTACAGCGCGCAAGAGCTGCGGCTGATCGCGATCGAGGCCGAGCTCGCGTTTCGCCTCGGCCGCGACCTGCCGGCGCGCTTGACGCCGTATCAGGCGGCCGAGGTGACCGCCGGCGCCACCCTGCACCCGGTCGTCGAAATCGTCGACTCGCGCTATGTCGACTTCCGGTCGCTCGACCGCGCGTCGATCCTCGCCGACAATTTCTCAAATGGCGGGCTCGTCTGGGGTGCCGCGGTGCCGGGCTGGGAAGGGCTCGACCTCCGGCACACAAAGGTGCGGGTGACCGAGGACGGCAAGCCGTTCGCCGACAGCAGCATGGGGGTGGCGCGCGACCCGGTCGCCGCGCTCGTCGACTTTGCCAATCTGATGCGTGCGCGGGGCGGCGTCACCGCGGGAACTTTTGTCACGACCGGGTCGTGGACCGGGATGGTGTTCACCCGCCACGGCACGAAGATCAGCGCCGATTTCGGCCCCCTCGGCCACGTCGACATCGCCTTTCAGGGAGGCTGAGCGCAGGCAAACGGTTTGTTGCCCGCCGGCACCACGCGGCCGTTGTTCCGTTCCGCCGTCGCCCCGTCGGGTGTATGCATGGCGCGGTGAGGCGGCGGATCGGGGTTCGGGATGGCAACCGGGGAGGAGATCCAAGAAGTCTTGCTGCACACGACGGTCTATTGCGGCATGCCGGCGGCGCTCGACAGCTTTCGCATCGCGGCCGAGGCGCTGAAGGAGGAGGACGCCAAGAAATCGTGACCCGGTGGCGCCCGACCGGCAAGACCCTGACCGTCGGCGCCCTCGGGACGACGCAGACCCTCGCCTGGGCCTCGAGCTATTACCTGCCGGCGATCCTGGCGGGGCCGATCGCCGCCGGGCTCGGCGTCTCGAAAGCGCTGTTCTTCGGCTGTTTTTCGGGCTCACTGCTGTTGCAGGCGGCGCTCGGCCCGGCGATCGGGCGGGCGATCGACCGAAAGGGCGGCCGGGGTGTGCTGATGGCTTCGAACCTGGTGCTGGCGGCCGGGCTCGTTTGGCTTGGGCTGGCACGCGGCCCGTTCGGGCTCGCCGGCGCCTGGATCGCACTCGGCCTCGGCATGGCGCTCGGGCTTTACGACCCCGCCTTTGCCGCGCTGACCGCGCTGTACGGTCGCGAGGCGCGCGGCGCCATTACCGGCATCACCCTGATCGCAGGGTTTGCCAGCACGGTCGGCTGGCCGCTTTCGGCCTGGCTCAACGCCGGCTTTGGCTGGCGCGGCGCCTGTTTCGGCTGGGCGATGGTCAACCTTCTCGTCTGCCTGCCGATGAACCGCTTCCTGATCCCGAAACCGGCCGCCCCGGCGGTTTCGCCCGGCGCCGCTGATGCGGCCGCGCCGGCACCGGCCAACGGCATGGTCGTGCTCGGCTTTGTATTTGGCGCGGTCGGTTTCGTCACCGGGGCGATGGCGGCTCACCTGCCGCATCTCTTGGAGATGGCCGGCGCCTCGGCCGCAACCGCGATCGCCGCTTCGGCCTTGATGGGGCCGGCGCAGGTCGTGGCCCGCCTCTTCGAGTTCGGGTTGCTGAAGCGGCTGCACCCGCTGGTCTCGACCCGGATCGCGCTGGTCCTGCACCCGCTCGGGGCGGTGTTGCTTGGCGTGTTCGGCGCGCCCGCCGCCGCCGGCTTCGCGATCTTGCACGGCGGCGGCAACGGCCTGCTGACGATCTCGCGCGGGACCTTGCCGTTGGCGCTCTACGGCCCCGCCGGCTATGGCCGCCGGACCGGCATCATCGTCGCCCCGGCGCGGGTGACGACGGCGGCGGCACCGCTGCTCTTCGGGCTGCTGACCGCCCATATCGGGCTCGCCGCGCTGTGGCTGTCGGCCGGCCTCAGCCTCGCCGCGCTGGCGGCCTTGGGGCTCTTGCGGGTCGAGGCAGCGACGGCGCCGGCGGCCGGCAACTGAGGCCCGGGCCTTACGTCGTCGGATGCTCGTTTTCCGCGCGGCGCTCCGGCATAGTGCGGCCATGCAGCAGCCGGTCGCGATCAGCCACGATCTTGTGCTTCTCGGCGGCGGTCATGCGCATGTTCATGTGCTGAAAAGCTTTGGCATGCGGCCGATGCCGGGCGTGCGGCTGACCTTGATCGCCCGCGATGTCGAGACCCCCTATTCCGGCATGCTGCCGGGCTGGGTCGCCGGCCACTACGATTTCGACGAGTGCCACATCGACCTTGGCCGGCTGGCGCGCTTTGCCGGCGCGCGCTTGATCCGCGACGAGGCGGTCGGTGTCGACCGCGCCGCGCGCCGCGTGCTGTGCCGCGCGCACCCGCCGATCAGCTGGGATTTCCTGTCGCTCGACATCGGCTCGGCGCCGCGCGCCGACGACGTCCCTGGCGCCGCCCAGCACACGGTGGCGGTCAAGCCGATCGCGCAGTTCGCGGCACGCTGGGAGGCGCTGCTGGCGCGCGCCCGGCAGCTGCCCCGGCTGCGGCTCGCCGTGGTCGGGGGCGGCGCCGGCGGGGTCGAGCTCGCACTTTCGGCCCAATACCGCCTGCGCAGGCTGTGCAACGGCCCGCCGGAGGTCACCCTGGTCACCCGTGAGGCACTGTTGCCGTCGCACAACCGCCGCGTCCGCCACAGGTTTGAGCATATCCTTGCCGCGCATGATATCGCCGTCGTCGCCCGCAACCCGGTCGTCGTGGTCGAACCGGGCGTGCTGGTTTGCGCCGACGGCCGGCGGATCGGGTTTGACGAGGCGCTGTGGGTGACCGAGGCCGGTGCCGCGCCGTGGCTCGCCGACACGGGTCTGCCGTTGACCGCGGACGGCTTTATCGCGATCGACGAAGCCCTGCGTTCGCCCGGCGACCCGCGCATCTTTGCGGCGGGCGACGTCGCGACGATGCCCGCCCACCCGCGCGACAAGGCGGGAGTCTACGCGGTACGTCATGGGTCGCCGCTTGCCGCCAATCTGCGCCGCGTGCTCGCCGGCCAATCGCCGCGCCGCGCAATTCCGCAAAAGCGCGGGCTCGCGTTGATCGGCACCGGCGACAAGTGCGCAGTCGCCTCACGCGGCGCGTTCGCGGCGCAAGGCGCCTATTGGTGGCGGCTCAAGGAGTGGATCGACCGCCGCTGGATGCGGCGCTACCGCGAGTTGCCAGAGATGCAACCGGAGCCGGGAGAGGAACCGATGCGCTGCGGCGGCTGCGCCGCGAAGGTGCCGGCGGCGGTGCTGGGCCGGGTCATCGCGCGGCTGCGGCCGGTCGTGAACGACACGGTTGCGATCGGGCTCGACAACCCCGACGACGCGGCGTTGATCGCCTTTCCCGGCGCCCCGCTATTGTTGCAGACGGTCGATTTCTTTCGCGCGATGGTGACCGACCCTTACCTCTTCGGGCAGATCGCCGCGAACCATGCGCTCGGCGACATCTACGCGATGGGTGCGGCGCCCGACACGGCTCTGGCAATCGCGACTGTGCCGCCGGCGCGCGCCGACATCGTCGAGCACGACCTCTACCACATGCTGCGCGGCGCGCTCGACGTGCTGGAGTCGGCGGGTGCGGCGCTCGTCGGCGGCCACAGCGCCGAGGGCGCGGAGCTGGCGCTCGGCTTTGCCGTGACCGGGCGGGCTCCCCCTGGCGGAAAGTTGCTGCGCAAATCGGGGTTGCGGGCGGGCGACTGGCTGATCCTGACCAAGCCGCTCGGCACCGGCGTGATCCTCGCCGCCGACGGCCGCGCGCTGGCGCCGGCAAAAGCGGTTGCGGCGGCGGTCGCGGCGATGCTGCAATCCGCGGGGCCGGCCGCGGCTTGCCTCGCCGCCAACAGCGCCACCGCCTGCACCGACGTGACCGGGTTCGGCCTGCTCGGCCACCTGGCGGAAATGCAGCGCGCCTCGGCGGTGGACGCGGTTCTCGACCCCGACGCGATCCCGGCGCTCGACGGCGCATTGGCGTTGTTGGCGCAAGGGGTCACCAGCTCGCTCCACGCCGACAATTTCGCGGCTTTGGCGGCGCTCGACGAGGCCGCGCGAGCGCACCCGCTCGCGGCGCTGCTGATCGACCCGCAGACCGCGGGCGGCCTGCTCGCCGGGGTCCCCGCCGAGCGCGCGCGGCGCTGCCTCGACGAATTACGCCGGCTCGGCTGTCGCGCGGCCGTTATCGGCAAGGTCGAGCCGGGCGGCGGCGTCGAGCCGCGGGTGCGCCTCGAACCCGGCGCCGGCGCGGTGCCCGTGCGCGAGCCGGCGGTCGCGTCATGACCGGCGCGCTGCCACGCCAGGGCCGCGCCGCGTTGCCGTCGGTCGACCAGATCCTGCGTTCGCCCGGCGGCGCGGCGCTCGTCGCGCGCTATGGCCGGGCATTGGTGGTCGACGCTGTTCGCGCGGCGTTGGCGGCGCGGCGCGAGGCGGGCGAGGCCGGATCGCCCGACGCGGTCGTCGGCGAATGCGCCGCAACGCTCGCCCGGCTGACGCAGCCGTCGCAGCGCCGCGTCTACAACCTGACCGGCACCGTGCTGCACACCAATCTCGGGCGCGCGCCGTTGCCCGAGGAGGCGATCGCGGCCGCGGCGGCGGCGATGCGCGACCCGTCGACACTCGAATACGATCTCGCGACCGGCCGGCGCGGCGAGCGCGACGACCATGTTTCGGGCTGGCTCTCCCGGCTGACCAGCGCCGAAGCCGCACTCGCGGTTAACAACAACGCCGCAGCCCTGGTATTGGCGCTCAACACCCTCGCCGACGGGCGCGAGACGATCGTGTCGCGCGGCGAATTGATCGAGATCGGCGGCTCGTTCCGCCTGCCCGACATCATGGCGCGCGCCGGCACAAGGCTGCGCGAAGTCGGCACCACCAACCGCACCCATCTCGCCGATTTCGCCGGCGCGGTCGGGCCAGCGACCGGGCTCATTTTGAAGGCCCACACCAGCAACTACGCGATCGAGGGGTTCACTGCCGCGGCACCGGCGGCCAAGCTGGCCGAACTCGCCCACGAGCTCGGCATCCCGTTTGTCGTGGATCTCGGCAGTGGTTCCTTGATCGATCTCGATCCCTGGGGCCTGCCGCACGAGCCGACCGTCGCCGAGGCGTTGGCGCAGGGTGCCGACCTCGTCACCTTCAGTGGCGACAAATTGCTGGGCGGCCCGCAGGCCGGGCTTGTCGTCGGCAAGGCCGACCTCGTCGCCCGCCTCGCCAAAAATCCGCTGAAGCGGGCACTGCGGCTCGACAAGATCCGCCTCGCGGCGCTCGAAGCGGTGCTGCGCCTCTACGCCGATCCCGACCGCCTCGCCGAGCGCCTGCCGACACTGCGCCTGCTGGCCCGTCCGGAGGTGGAGGTCGAAGCCGTCGCCCAGCGCTTGCGGCACCCCGTCCGCGAGGCATTCGCCGGCGTCGCCGAAGTCGACGTCGTCGCCACTCGTAGCCAGATCGGCAGCGGAGCCCTGCCGGTGTCCTTGCTGCCGAGCGCCGCGTTGGCGTTGCGCCCCGTTGCGGCTAAATCGGGCGCCGCCGTCGAGGCGCTGGCGCGTGCGCTGCGCAAGCTGCCGGTCCCGGTCATCGGCCGGATCGAAGCCGGCAAGGTCCTCCTCGACCTGCGCTGCCTCGAAGACGAGGCCGGCTTCCTCGCCCAGCTCGGCGAGTTGCGCGGCGGGCCGCGATGATCCTCGCGACCGCCGGCCATATCGACCACGGCAAGACGGCGCTGGTTCGGGCCTTGACCGGGGTCGACGCCGACCGCCTGCCCGAGGAGAAGCAACGCGGGCTGACGATCGACCTCGGCTTTGCCTATGCGACGTTGCCGGACGGCACCGACCTCGGCTTTGTCGACGTCCCTGGCCACGAGCGGTTTCTGCCCAACATGCTGGCCGGGGTGTTGTCGATCGACCGGGTCTTGCTGGTCGTCGCCGCCGATGACGGGCCGCGCCCGCAGACGATCGAGCACCTCGACATTCTCGAATTGATCGAGGTCGCCGAGCTCACCGGGATCGTCACCAAGACCGACCGGGTGCCGGCGGAGCGCGCCGCCGCGGTCGCGGCCGAACTCGCCGCGTTGCTCGCCAAGGCGGGCTACCCGGATGCGCCGGTCTTCCCGGTCTCCAGCCGCACCGGCGACGGGATCGCCACGCTGACCCGGCATTTGCAGGACGGCGCGCGGCTCGCCACAGAGGCCCGCGCCAGCGCACCGCCAACCGGGCTTTTTCGTATGCCGGTCGACCGCGCGTTTACGCTGCCGGGGATCGGGCTCGTCGTCACCGGCACGATCGGCGCCGGCGCCGTCGCGGTCGGTGACCGGCTCACGGTCAGCCCGCGCGGCGTCGCGGTGCGGGTGCGCGGGTTGCACGCCCAAAACCATTCGATCGAAGCCGCCCGCGCCGGCGAACGCTGCGCCGTAAACATCGCGGGCTCGTTTCCCGAAGGCGGCGAGGCGCGCCGCGGCGACTGGCTCCTGACGCCCGAACGGCACCTGCCGACGCGCCGGCTCGATCTTGTCGTGCGCGTCTCGCGCCACGCCGCTGCACCGCTGCACGACGGGCTGCCGGTCCATCTGCACATCGGCACCGCGGACGTGGTCGGCCGGTGCGCGGTGCTGAGCGGGCGGGCGATCGGCCCCGGCGAGACCGGCTTTGTGCAAATCGACCTCGACCAGCCGATCGGCGCGCTGCATGGCGACCGCGCGGTGTTGCGCGACCACGCTGCGCGCGCGACGCTCGCCGGGGGCCGGGTTGTCGACCCGCTGGCGCCGCGCCGCGGGCGGCGGCTGCCGGCGCGGCTCGCCGTGCTCGACGCGAGCGCCCCCGCCGACCCGGCGACGGCGTTGCAAAGAATGATTGCGGTCGACGGGCTCGTTGACCTTGCGCGATTTGCGCTGGTGCGCAATCTGGCGCCGAGCGAACTGGATGCGCTGACCGACAACCGCGCCTTCGTGCTGGCCGGTCCGAGGCAGGCGTCGGTCGTGATCACCCGCGAGCGCCTTGCCGCCCTCGCCGACACGGTTGCCGCGCGGCTCGCCGCGACGCACGAGGGTCATCCCGACATGCTCGGGCCGACCCGCGCGGCGCTCCTGGCGCAACTGCGCGGCACGGTTCCGGAAGCGGCGCTCGACGTGGCCTTGGCCGAGCTCGCCGCCCACGGCGGGGCGGTGCGCGTAGGCGGCATGTGGCGGTTGCCCGCGCACCGGCCGCGGCTCACCAACGCCGACGAAAAATTGTGGGAGCGGGTGCGCCCGCTGCTCGCCGCCGCCGAGCTTCGCCCGCCGCGGGTGCGCGAGATCGCCGCGGCGCTCGCTTTTGCACCCGACGGGGTCGAGCGCTTGCTGCACCGCGCCGAGCGCCTGGGCCGCGTCGCCAAGGTCGCCGACAACCGCTTTTTCCTCCCCGAAACTCTGGCGCGCCTCGCCGAGATCGCCCGTGCCATCGCCGACGAGACGCCGGACCGCACCTTCACCGCCGCCGTGTTCAAGGACCGGTCCGGCGTCGGCCGCAATCTGACGATCCAGATTCTCGAATATCTTGATAAGATCGGAGCCACCCGTCGCGTTGGCGACGCGCGGATTGTGCGGCACGATGCCGAGGCGTTCGGCTGACGGGCCACGGAAGAGTATCGTCCCCGGTGGGGCGCGCGGTCTTCAAAACCGTTGGGGGGCGCGCAGGCGTCCCCGGTAGGTTCGACTCCTGCCTCTTCCGCCTTTTCTGTGTTTCCAGCCATCCCAGGCTGTCCCAGATTTCCGCAGCAAATAAGGCGATTAAGCCAATCTTCTGTCTTTACACGTCCCACGCTGTCTGCCACTATCCCACAATCATTTGTGGGAACAGTTGCGGGATTTGGAAGGCCGGCATCGCGGTGAACCCGGGCAGCAAATGGAGTTGCCTGGGTCAAACTTCGAACCAGGTTATCCCGCAAAAGTTCCCACAAATATGGTTCTGCTCCCGGCGCGGAGTCGAACCCGAGGAGCTTTTTTGGAGGTGCAGCGATGCCTCGCTTCGTCAACCGGCTCAGCCAGGCCGCCGTCAACAACGCCCCGAAGGGCATGCACGCCGATGGCGGTGGGCTCTATCTGCACGTCAACGCCAAGGGCGCGAAGTCGTGGATCTTTCGATATATGCGCGACGGCCGCGCCCGCGAGATGGGGCTTGGCTCGCTGCACACGATCGGGCTCAAGGCCGCGCGCGAGCGTGCCGCCGATCGCCGCCGCGAGCTGCTCGATGATATCGACCCGCTACAGGTCCGCCAGGCCAAGCGCCACAAGGCGACGCTTGAGGCCGCCAAGGCGATCACCTTTGCCGAGTGCGCCAAGCGCTACATCGCCGCGCATAAGGCCGGCTGGAAAAGCCCCAAGAGCCTCGATGCCTGGGAGGGCACGCTGCGCGACTATGCCAATCCGGTGTTTGGCAACCTGACGGTCCAGGCGGTTGACACAGCACTCGTCGTCAAGGCCATCGAGCCAATCTGGGCCGAGAAGTCGGAGACCGCGACGCGCGTGCGCGGCCGGATCGAAAGCATCCTCGATTATGCGACCGCGCGCGAATGGCGGCAGGGCGAGAACCCGGCCCGCTGGCGCGGTCATCTCGACAAGCTGTTGCCGAAGAAAGCCAAGGTGCGCGCCGTCGAGCACCACCCGGCGCTGCCGTTCGCCGAGATCCCCGGCTTCATGGAGACGTTGCGGCAGGAGAACGGGGGCGCCGCCGGCGCGCTCGAATTCGCGATCCTCACCGCGGCGAGGACCGGCGAGGTTATCGGTGCCCGCTGGGCCGACATCGATCGCAACGCCAAGCTGTGGACGATACCGGGTGCCCGCATGAAAGGCGGGCGCGAGCACCGCGTGCCGCTGTCCGACGCGGCGCTGGCGATCCTGGATCGCCTGGCCGACACCCGACAGGGCGAATTCATCTTTCCCGGCGGCCAAGCCGGCCGGCCGCTCAGCAACATGGCAATGCTGGTCTTGCTGCGCCGCATGAAGCGCGACGATCTTACGGTGCATGGCTTCCGTTCGACCTTCCGCGATTGGGCGGCCGAGCGCACGAGCTTCCAAAACGAGGTCATCGAAATGGCCTTGGCGCACGCGATCGGCGACAAGGTGGAGGCGTCTTACCGCCGCGGCGACCTGTTCGAGAAACGCAAGCGGTTGATGGAAGCCTGGGGTGGCTATTGCCAAAGCACCCCGGCCGCCGGCGCGGTTGTATCGCTGCGGAGATCGTGAGGCATCAATGCCTGAGTACATCACGCTCCGGGACGCGATCGAGTTTTGCGGCCCGCGCGTCATCGCCGGGTGGCGCGGGAATGGTCTCGAACGGCATGCGCCCAGCAGAAGCGAGCTGATCGCGGAGCGAAGCAAAGTCCTCGAAATGTCCGCCGAGGCTATCCTGGCAGACGCGAAAGCCACGCAACGCAATCGTAAGAGAAGGCTTGAACGCGAGCACGCTCTTGCCGATCAGGCCCTTACCAGCGTCGATGGCGCGCTCGATAAGCTGAGGACCGAAATCGCCTTAACCAAAGCCAGACATCGGAAAGCGCAGCTCAAGAGAGCGCTCGCTGAGCTGGAAAAATCACGCTCAGCCAAACCAATAACCCGCTCGAAAGATGATTTCGTCAACGACCACCGCGATTACCTGCTGGACGAGCTCGAAAAAGCTCAGGCGCCTGCTATTGCCGCGCGAGAGCGTTGGGATACAATACACCATCGCTTGAGACGGGTAGTCCGTGTCGGTGCTCTGCAAGCCTACGCCCGGTTGCCGGTGGACAGTAGTCCACTCGGAATAATAGTTCCTTTAGCAGCAGACCTGTTTCCCGAGCCGGCCGAGCTACACGTCGCGCTACCCCTTGGTGTTAGTGGTGAGAGGGTTCGATCGAAGGTTGTTTTCGTCCAAGCCGACCTAGAACAAGTATTCAACGTGATGCCTAAATCGCCTGGCGGCGCCGGTCCCGTGAAGATGGAGAACCCCGACCAGAAGGCCACAAGCCGGGATAACGTACTTCTAAAGGCCCGTAACATCGCTGACGACTCCATTGCCGACTGCAAAAGGGAAAGGCTCGTACCAAAGATGACATCGAAGCGCGACGACTGCTTCCAGAGGAGGGCATCCCTCGAAGGGATTACAAACAGCGTGATCCTCAAATCAGTATGGGCCGAACTCCGCGCCCGAGGTGACGTACAGTCTGGCCGCGGGAATCGCTCCCGTAGCACGAGTTAATTCGTCGAATTTTAATTCGCCACCGATTTATCGAATTTGACGACGATTTTTTGATCCGCAATTTCCCCTGACCTGCGAACACGCTGAAATGCCAGGGGTCGCATGGATACGATCGAAGGGCAGCTTGCCCTTAACATCGACGGTACGCGCAAGGCGCTCGGCAATATAGGCCGATCAACCGTCTACCGCCTGATCGCTACCGGCGAACTGGAAACCCGCAAGGTCTTTGGCCGGACACTGATTACCGCCCGGTCAATCCGACGAAAGCTCGGCCTAGACGCGGAAGAACCGTCGAACGCGGCTTAGCCGATGCTCCGCTTGCTAGCGTTCCCCAGGGTCGTGGTCCGGCTCGACGTGCGTCGAGGGAGCCGCGGCGGGGCTGCGCGAGATGGATTATCCCCGCTTCGGTCCTGCCAATCAGGCGATACGAGACGACTCCGCACCCGCGCGCCGATCGGTGATGAGGTGCCGGCTATCAGGGCGCGCAGGCAATGACGCCGCCAACGGCGCAGGGTCGAGAGCGGCCATGACCGATATCGCCGAGCTGGCGATCGGCGTCGGGCTGCCGGTGTTCCCGTGCCGCGACGACAAGCGTCCGGCCTGCCCGCACGGCTTCAAGGACGCGGTGATCGTCGGCGAGCTGGTGCGCGAATTGTGGCGCCACTTCCCCGGTCCTTTAATTGGCGTGCCGACCGGCAAGGCCTCCGGGCTCTTCGTCCTCGACATCGATCCGGAGGGGATCGATTGGCTTGACATGGTGTGCCGCGGCGGCCGCCTGACCGCGACGCGCATGCATCGCACCCGGCGCGGCGGTTTTCACCTCATCTACTGGCTACCGAAAGAGCCGTTGTCGAACAGCGCGGGTAAATTGGTGCGCGGCGTCGATACCCGAGGCGAGGGCGGATATGTGATCTGGCCGCCGTCGGAAGGTTACGTAGTCGTCGAGCATTCGCCGATCGCCGTCATCCCGCGCTGGCTCGAACGGCGGTTGCGGGCGCCGCGCCAGGTAAAGCCGGCGCCGGCGACCGCCGCCGTCTTTGCGCGTGGCGGCCGAGGCCGGAGCTGCAGCGAGGCGCTGGAACGGTTCGTCGCGCAAAGCCGAGAGGGCGAGCGCAATCAGAGGCTCTTCTGGGCAGCTTGCCGCGCCGCTGAGTCGGGCGACCGCCAACTCGGCTGCCGCCTGATCGCCGCAGCGCGAGCCTGCGGCCTGGGGGAGATCGAGGCGCACCGCACGGTCAAGAGTGCATTCAAGAAGACCGGCAAGGGGAGTGCCGTTTAGATGGCTGCATCGCGGCGCCGGCTGAGTTTGCGCGTTGTCGAGGCTGGCGACGGAACGCCCGGCGGCAGCGACGATCAGCCTTGCTGATTCCGGAGCAAGTCGGCCACTGATTCCGGAATGAAGTCGGCCACCGATTCCGATTTAATCTCGGCCATTCCAATCTGAAGTCGGCCACCCTTGAGGTGGCGATCACTCGACCGCTGGGCGGGAGGGCTCTGTGCT
>DATMLF010000108.1:0-2158 GCA_035570595.1 Allostellaceae bacterium | reverse complement strand
AGGCTCGGGATGAACATCATCCCGGCCGGCATGCGCTCCGACAGGATCGCGGCGTCGTGGCCCGCCGCACTCGGCATCCGCAGGTGCCGGCCCGGCGCGCCGTCCTCGGCGGCCGCCTCGATCAGCGCCTGGAAACCGGCGTCCATCGGCCGCGGCTCGCTGCGCGCGATCGGTTCGGCCGCGACCCGGCAAGGCCCGGTGCGGTCGGCTTCGGCCACCAGCGCCAACAGGCACGCCTCGCAGGCGTCGAGCCGGGCGGGCTCGGCGTCGCGGAACTGAACCTGCATCTCGGCCCGGCCCGGAACCACCGACGGCGCGTTCGGCTCCAACAGCATGCGGCCGACCGTCCAAACCGTGCGCGGGCCGGCGACCGCGGGAAAGCGGTCGTGGAGCGCGACGGCGAGCCGCACCATCGCGACCCCGGCATCCTTGCGGCGCGCCATCCGCGTGGTGCCGGCGTGGTTTTGCTCGCCGGTGAAGGCGACGCGGAAATTGCGGATGCCGACGATCGTCTCGACGATGCCGATGCGCAGCCCGGCGGTGTCGAGCGTGTCGCCCTGCTCGATATGGGCTTCGAGATAGCCGACGTGGCGGCCGGGTGACACCCGCTCGCGCTGGCGGCCGGCGAGCCCGGCCTCGGCCAGCGCCGCGCGCAATGGCGTGCCGGTGTCGCGCCCGGTGACCTGGTCGATCTCGTCCTCGCCCAGCGCACCGACATAGGAGCGGCTGCCGAGGTAGCTGCCGTAATGCCCCTCCTCGTCGGCCCAGGCGGCGACCTCGATGCCGAGCCCGGCGCAATCGGGGTCGGCGGCAAAGGCGCGCGCCAGTTCGAGGCCGTAGATCACGCCGAGCGCCCCGTCGAGCCAGCCGCCATAGGGCTGGGTCTCGCTGTGCGAGCCGACCAGCAGCCGGTGCCGGGCGTTCGGGTTGCGGCCGATGACGTTGCCGATGCCGTCGATGACCGGGTCGAGCCCGGCCTCGCGCAGCCGCTCGGCCAGCCACTCGCGCGAGGCGATGTCGACCGCGGAGTAGGTCGGGCGGTGGACGCCGGTCTTGTAGCGGCCGAATTCGGCGAGCCGTCTGAGGTCGGCGACAACGCGCTCTCCGTCGATGGTCGGCATGGCTCTGTGCACCGGGCGTGACGATCGAACCGAGACTAGCCTAGGATCGCGGCCGACGGAAACGCAGCCTCATGGTGCCCGCCATGCCCGATCCCATTCCGCCTCGCGTCGCGATCCTCGGCTTTTCGATCGAGTGCAACAAGTTCGCGCCGCCGGCGACAAAGGCCCATTTCACCGCGCGCACCTATCTCGAAGGCGACGACATCGTCGCCGAGGCGCGCGCGCCGACCCCGCGCATGCTGCCCGAGACGCCGGGGTTTGTCGCGGCGATGGACGCCTCGGGGCCGTGGGCCCCGGTCGGCATCGCACTCGCGATGACCGAGCCCAATGGCCCGGTCGAGCACGGGTTTTTTGTCGAGCTCCTCGACACGATCGAGCGCCGCCTCAAGGCGGCAATGCCGGTCGACGCCGTCTACATCTGCGCGCACGGCGCCGGGTTGACGACCGAGGAGGACGACCCCGACGGGCTGTTGTTCGCGCGGGTGCGCGGGATCGTCGGCCGCGACGTGCCGGTCGCCGCGACGCTCGACCTGCACGCCAACGTGTCGGAGCGCATGGTGCGCTCGATCGACGCCTTTATTGGCTATCGCACCAACCCGCATCTCGACATGCGCGAGCGCGGTGCCGAGGCGGCGGCGGCAACCCGCGAAATGCTGGCGGGGCTGCGGCCGCGGGCGGCTTGCATCCGGCTGCCGATCGTGCCGCCGACGGTGACGATGCTGACCGCGGCCGGCCCCTACGCCGAGATGATCGATTTGGGCCAGCAGCGGATGACCCCCGAGATCCTGAACGTGTCGGTCATGGGCGGCTTTGCCTTTGCCGACACCGCCGACAACGGCCTCGCCGTGGTTGTGACCGCGCGCCACGACAAACGCGCCGCCGCGGCGCTCGCGCGCGACATCGCCGAGCTCGGCTGGGCTAACCGGGCGCGGTTTTACCCCCGGCTGACGGCACTCGACGAGGCCGTCGCCAAGGCGCTCGCGGTGCATGACCGCACCTTGCCGGCGCTGGCATTTGCCGACGTCGCCGACAATCCC
>DATMLF010000107.1:0-6587 GCA_035570595.1 Allostellaceae bacterium | reverse complement strand
CTATGTCGGGCAAAAGGTCACCCATGTGAAGGTGCACGGCGCGCTCAACAACATGGCAGCCGAGGACCTCGAATTGGCGCTGGCGGTCGGACGCGCAATGAAGACCGTCGACCGCGATCTGATCTATGTGGCGCTCGCCGGCTCGCAGATGGAGAAGGCGGCGCAGGAGCTGGGCCTGCCCTTGGCGCGCGAAGGCTTTTGCGACCGGCTCTACGACGACGACGGCAACCTGACCTCGCGCAAGATCCCCGGTGCCGTGTTGCACGACGCGAACGAGATCCGCGACCGGGTCGTCCGGATGGTGGTCGACGACGAGATCGTCTCGCGCACCGGGAAGCGGCTGAAGGTCAAGCTCGACACATTGTGCCTGCATGGCGACGAGCCGTCGGCGGTGATCGCGGCGCGCGCCGTGCGCCACGGCCTCGAAGCCGCCGGCGTCGACATCGTCACATTGCCGGAGATGACCCTCGGCTGATGCTGCGCTTGCTTCGCGGTTAGATCCCGATTTTCGTTGGCAGCTGCGCACGCTGCCGAGGTCCCGGTCCTGAGTGATGAGGATATAATAGGGTGCGTTTTTCTTTGGACTAGAAGAGTCGTTACTCCTGTAGTCGCGGGATGATGTCGCGGGCGATGACCTCGACTTGGTCCGACTGGTAGCGGTAGGGGATCAGGATCAGCTTTTGCACACCGGCGGCAAGCTGGGCGCGCAACTGGGCGACGCAGTCCTCGACGGTGCCGATGACCGCCGAATCCTTGGTCGACTGGCTCCACGACGCGTAGTCCCATTCCTGGCCGAGCCACTCCGTCATCGCCGGCTCGACCGCTTGCCGCGACGCGCCGACGTAGATCGCCAGCTGGTTGGCGTTGAGCAGGGTTGCCGGATCGCGTCCCGCCGCCTCGGCAAAACCGCAGACCTTCGCCCAGGATTGGGCAAAGCTCGCGGGCGTGTAGAAATAGGTCAGCCAGCCGCCGTTCAGCGCCGCGCGCTTGAGCACGCGGTCGACATAGCCGCCGATCAGGATCGGCGGCACCGGCGCGGGCTTTGGCGCCATGTTCGAGCCGCGCAACAGATGCGGCGGGTATTCGCCGTTGACCTGGTCCTCGGTCCACAGCCGGCGCAGGATTTCGAGGTTGCGCTCCATGATCCGCCCGCGCTCGTGGAACGGCACGCCGACCGCGTCGAACTCGCGCTTGTACCAGCCCGAGGCCATGCCGAGCAGCAGCCGGCCGCCGGCGATCAAATCGAGGCTCGACAGTTCCTTCGCGAGGACGACCGGGTTGCGCAACGGCAGCACCAACACGCCGGTCCCGAGCTTGATGGTGCGGGTGCGGGCGGCGACGGCGCTCAACAGGGTCAGCGAGTCGATGATCGGAAACGGCGGGTCGACGCCCAAGAGGATGTGGTCCCACACCCAGACCGAGTCGAACCCGAGCGCCTCGGCGCGCGCCGCGTAGTCGATCAGCGCCTGCGGGTCGGGCATCTGCGGCCAGGTCGTGAAGTTGCGCATCGCGAGGCCGAAGGTGTTCGTGAAGATCGTCATCGCTCGTCTTTCTCCGTGACCCTCACTCGCCTCCCCCCGGATCGTAATCCGGCGGTCGGCACCCTCTCCCGCAGTGCGGGAGAGGGTGGACCCGGCTTGCCAGAGGTGGGTAAGTGAGGGTAATGGGCGAATCCGTCGAGAACCCGGCGTGCTCAGGCGGTGTAGAGGCGGTCGGGGTCGAGGTGGCGCAGCACCGCGAGCTCATGGTCGCTCGGCGGGTCGGTGACCGCAAGATCGGGGGCCACCAGCAGCTCGAAGCCGGTGTTGGCCCGCACGTCGGCGGCGGCGACGCCGGGATGCACGGCGAGCAACGTCATCCGCTTTGACTGCTCGTCGAAGCCGAGAAGACCGAGGTCGGTCACCACCCGGTACATGCCGCCGGCGACAAGCCCGCTATCATGCCGGCTGCTGCCGCCCGCGAGAAAGCCGGGGCTGGTCACGAAATCGACCCGTTCGACAAAGCGCCGCTTCTCGTGCTTCATCGCGACGATCATCTGCGTGAGGCTGGCGATGTCGTTGCCGCCGCCGGTGCCGGGGAGCCGCGTCGCCGGCTGTTGCGGGCTGCCGATGAACGAGCTGTTGAGGTTGCCGTATTGGTCGATCTGGGCGCCGCCCATAAACCCGACATCGACATAGCCGCGCTGCAATAAGAGGAGCACGTCGGTGCTGCCGAGCACCATGTTGGCGCGCCGGGTGCAGCGCTGCTCGTTGGTCGAGGGCGGCAACTGGCCGGGCTCGACATAGGCGCCGATGGTGCCGCCCTCGAAGAGGATCGTCAGCCCCGGCCCGTGCAGCCGCTGCGCTAGGGTCGCCGCCAACAGCGGGATGCCGACCCCGGCAAAGACGACCTGGCCGTCGCGCAACAGCCTGGCGCTCATCACAGCGAGCAATTCGCTCGCGGTATAGGGAGCGGCCTCAGTCGTCATAGATGCTGGCCCCGCGGCGGGCGGCGTCGAGCAGCGCTGGGAGGCCGATGCGTTCGAGATAGTCGGTCCACGATGTCGGCTCGTAAAAATAGCGGGCGAGATAGTCGCGCATCCCCGCTTCGGCGTCGGGCCGGAGCCCCGCGGCGTAGCGATCGAGATGGTCGAACAACGGCTCGTAGAGCCCGTAGCATTCATGCGGGGCAGAGCCGAACGGGACTTCGACGACCGCGTCGACCGCGAAAAACGGGATCTTGGTCTGGTCGGGGCGGCGGCGGATCTGGTCGTTCGAGACGATGCGCTCGGTTGTCAGGATGACCCGATCGGCGGCCATCGCCAGGTCGACATCCATAAATGGCAGCCCGTCGATCTGCGCGTTGCCGTAAGGATCGCAGCGCTGCACGTGGATCAGCGCGAAATCGGGGTTCAATGCCGGCACCAGCACCAATTTCTCGCCGGTGAACGGGCAGTCGATCACCTTGGCCTCGGGCAGCTGGGCAATCACGTCCGAGCCCAGCATCGAGCGCATCGGCAGAAACGGCACGCCCATGGCACCGGCGCGAAAGCGCATCCCCATCGCCATGTGGCTCCATTCCTCGAAACGGGCGCGGCCGCTCTCGGTGTAGGCGCGCATGACGCGGGAGACGCCCCAGACGATGCCGAGGCTAAACCAGCTTGTGATCAGGTGCCGGCTCGCACCCGCGGCAAACAACAGCTCGCCTTCGCTCGAGCTGATCCCGCGCGCGCAAACGAGATCCTGGCGGCTGGCGCGGATCAAGGCCCAGACCATCGCCATCGGGGTGCGCGACAGGGTGCTGCCGCCGATTCCGACCCAGGCGCCGTCCGGCACCAATGCCGCCGCCGCGTCGAGCGACATCACTTTCTCGCGCAGGCTGCGGTCGCGCTCGCGGGTGCGGCGGCTGATCTCGTCATAGGCGAGGGGCAATGGCGGGTCCTGCTGAGGCAGCGTCAGTTAAGCGAGCGACCGGGGCCGGCGGGAACGGCGGGCCACCCGGTTATGACAGCACCCCTAGCGCATGCCCAACCGGGCGACCGGCGCACCGCAGGAGACGCATCTCGCCAACGTGAAGGTGGCTTGTCCGGCATCGTCGTCGACCACAAACTTGACCGGCAGGTTGCGGGCATTGAGCCAAACCGTATAACGGGTTTTGCCATCGACGACATATTTACGTACCGGCACCGGCTCGCCGTCAATGTCGAGCGAGCCAGGCTCGCCGCCGCTGACGGTGACCTTCTCGACGGCGCCGGTGTCGGGCCGCATCACCGTCGTCGAGGCGAGAAAATTCGCCGCGCACGGGTCGGCCGGATGAACCGTCGCCGCGGCGGTCAATATGCCTTGCGGCGACGAGATGACAAAGCGGTCGCCCTCAGCCTCGCCTTTCACCTCGACCCGGCTGCCGCCGTTGTCGGTGATGCCATGGAACGCCATCAGGCGGCTTCCCTGCCAGCGCTCGGTGCGCATCGCGTCCTCATGGAACATCGGGATGCCGAGCATTCTCACGTCGATGTGTTCGCGCGAGAGGATCTCGGCCGCGCCGTTGCCGAGCGGCTCGACCGTGTAGGTGTACGAGCCGAGGTCGCCGATGACCGCATGCGACACGCGGTACACGAGCCGGAGCGGTGCTGCCGCCCGCGCGGCATTCGTGGACAAGGCCGCGGCGAGGACCGCCATCACCGCCACGAGTGCGAGACGCCGGATGCCGCGCGACGCCCCTTTAGTGCGCGCGTGGCCGTTGCCGTGGGGCGCAAACGCTCTGCTGACCAACTATCCCCTCCATGCCAAAACTAGACCGGCGCCACCCTAGAATTCGTTATGGCGAACGACCGAGCATCGCTGTAAGGCAAACATTGTGCTCCAGAAAAGGGTTAAATGGAGCCCCTAGTTTAATGGATTCAGGTAGCAACCTCCTCGCCTCTTAATAATTATAAATTTAGCTCAGAAGGCGATTTCCTCCGCCGTTACAAGCGGAGCTCATTTTTCCTGCTCGAAACCAAGGAAAAAAATCTGACGATCGGTGCCCTGCACCCGGGTCGGTTTAGGGACAGCGGCCATTGGGATCGAGCCAGAAACGGGGCATCGACCTGCCCCTCTTTCGGCGACTGGGCCGGTCTCTTATTCGTTGAGCGATCTTGGGCCGCTGACGAACGGACTGCCCCGAAGATAAAATCGCAGGAGGCGGCTTGCATCCCGCGAAATGCCGATCCTGATGCTCTGCCCGGTTTCGCCGGGTTCGTCACCGCGTCCGAGGCATAGAGGGCCGTCTCGGCAAAGATCAAGCCCGTCGAGCCAACGATCAACCCGCAGCGCAGCGGTGAGCCTTCCTGGTCCTCGCGCCAAGTCGCGCAAGCGCTCGATGCCGCGATTTAGCCGCATGATCGGGATGCCGTCGAGCGGCTCGAGCGCCCTGATCAGGACGCCGGCGCCGATCCCGCGCATCTCGCTCGAGACGTTCAGCATGTATGAGCTGCCGTAGGCGAGATAAACATAGGCGTGCCCGTGCTCGAGAAACAGCGAACGATTGCGCCGGGTCATCCCGCGGTAGGCGTGCCCGGCGGCGTCGCCGACGACATACGCCTCGGTCTCGACAATACGACCGCTGGCGACGCCTTCAGGCAACTTCCGCACCAATAATTTGCCAATCAGATAGCGGGCGAGCGAGACCGTATCAATCGGCAGCTGCGAGCGCGCGAGCGGCAGAGGGCCATCCTCACCGGCGGCCAGGTTTCACGGCATCCGCTCGACCCACTGCGCGCGCGAAGGCCCGGGCTCGAACGGATCACCGAAATACTGGGTCTCGCGGGCAACCTTCCCGTCGCGGAACTCCATGATGCTTACGGTGTAGGACGGCCGCTCGTCGTAGGTTAGGACATATTCCGTGACCCAGAGGTCGCCCGCGCCGATTATCCGCCGCACCGTGAAGCGTTTGCGGTTCGGCTGCGCGGCGCGAGACGACTGAATCTTGCGCCGCCCGCGGATGCGCTCGCCCGATTGCGGATAGTCGAGCACCGCGTCCTCTCGGTAAATCTGGTGCTCTCCCTCGAAGTCGTTCGCATCGGAGGCGGCCCAATGACGATCCAGAGCCGCTCGAATTTCTCGGTCTTCCATATCAAACCTCCTTGACCATCACCGTTGACGTTGAACCGTCGCCCCACCAAAGAAACTCTATTCCATTTTGTAGAATTGCCGAGTTCGAGCCCGTGGGACGAGCCCTGGCGCGGCGGCCAGGCGGAGGACGTTGCGCCGTCTGAATGCGCGTAAGCACTGGAACGGCGCGCCGGGCCGGCCGCCTCAACAAAGGCCGGTGAAACCGGCCCGGGCGTTGAATTCGGCGATCAGCGCGTCGAGTGCGGTCAGCGCCTGCCGCAGCCTCTCCCAAAAGGCTTGCGAGCGGCGCCGCTCAAAGGCGTCGAGCGCCACACCCTGCTGCTCGACCCAGGTGAAATAGCCGAGGTTGAAGACCCGGGTGCGCTCGTGGTGGGTCAGCTCGAGCACGTCGTTGTCGGCAATGCCGAGCAGGTGCCGGCCGAACAGCTCGCCCGAATGCACCTCGTCGAAGCCGTCGGGATAGTCGGCGGCCAAGAGCTTCCGGCGCTCGCTGGCGTAAAGCGCGGCACTGTCGGTCGCGACGGTGACGACAAGATCGTCCGCGCCGAGGTCGAGCCGCTTGGCGAGCTTGATTGCGGCGACGAGGTTGGCGATGCCGGAAAGGCCGAGAAGCCTGAGATCGGCGGCGAGCTCCGGGTCGACCTGGCGGCGGCCTGTCAGGTAGCCCAGCCCCACCTCGCTGTTGAACAAGAGGTCGAGGCCGCCGGTGCTGGCGTCGGACACGCCGATGATAAAGTCGGTGTTCATGACGTTGTGGATCAGCGGCACATGTTTGTCGCCGATCCCCTGGATGTTGTGCGCGCCGTAGCCGTTCCGCAGCAGGGTCGGGCATTCGCTGGCCTCGACGGCGGCGATGCTGGCGCCGTGGCGCTCCTTCAGGTAGTCGCCGGCCGCGAGGGTCCCGGCCGAGCCCGACGCCGCGACAAACGCCGTCAGCCGCAGCCCAGGGCGGGTCGCGCGCATCGCTTCAAAAATCCGCGCCAGCGCCGGGCCGGT
>DATMLF010000106.1:0-7833 GCA_035570595.1 Allostellaceae bacterium | reverse complement strand
CATGGCGGCCAATTTACAGAAGGCCGGGCACGAGCTTGTCGTGCACGATCTGAGCCGGGCCGCGGCCGAGCCGTTTCTGGCGAAGGGTGCGGTGTGGGCCAATTCGCCGAAAGAGGTGGCCGCGCAGACCGAAGTGGTCTTCACCTCGTTGCCGGTGCCGGCCGATGTCGAACAGGTGGCGCTGGGGCCAAACGGGCTGATCGAGGGCATGCGCCCCGACGCGGCGCTCTTCGACATGTCGACCAATTCGGTGACTGTCGTGCGCAAGATCCACGCAATCTTCGCCGAGAAAAACCTCTACATGCTCGACTCGCCGGTCAGCGGCGGCCCTTCCGGTGCGGCCAGCGGCAAGATGGCGATCTGGGTCGGCGGCGACGAGCAGATCTTCAACCGCCACAAGCCCGTGCTCGACGCGATGGGCGACCAAGCCGCCTATATCGGCCCGATCGGCGCCGGCTCGATCGCCAAGCTCGTGCACAACTGCACCAGTGCCGTTGTCGGCGCGGCACTCGCCGAGGTCTTTACGATGGGGGTCAAGGCCGGTGTCGACCCGATCGATTTGTGGGCCGCGGTGCGCCAGGGCGCGACCGGCCGGGTGCGCACCTTTGACCGGCTCGGCAGCCGGTTTCTGACCGGCCAGCACGACCCGGCCGATTTCGCATTGCGTCTGTTGCACAAGGATGTCGGGCTCGCGGTCGGCCTCGGGCGCGAGGTCGGGGTGCCGATGCGGCTTGCCAACCTCGCCTACGAGGAATTGACTGAGGCGATGAACCGCGGCTGGGGTGCGCGCAACAGCACCGTCGGCCAGCTGTTGCAGGTCGAGCGCGCCGGCATCGAGCCGCTTGCCGCCGACCCGGCGAGGGTGCAGGCGGTGCTCGACGCCGACAAGCAAAAGTAAGCCGCGAAAGCCCGCTGTCGCGATCACAGGGTGTCGACAAAGCGGTGAGGTCCGAGGACGCTCCGTTCCGCCGAGGCTCCGGCGGGTGCGGGCGCGGCTATTCCGCGGCGTGCTTGTCGATCAGCGCCGGGAGCGGATGATTGCCCGCCGGGACGAGTGCCCGGCCGGCGGGCAGATCCGAGGGTCGCCCGCGCCGCCGCCGCCGGAACCCGCCGAGCCATTCGCTGAACTCTTCCATGTAGAGGTAGGTCACCGGGATCGTGAACAGGGTCAGCGCCTGCGACACGACGAGCCCGCCGACCACCGCGACCCCCAGCGGCTGGCGCAGCTCGGCCCCGGCGCCAATCCCCAGCGCGATCGGCAAGGTGCCGAGGATCGCCGCCATCGTCGTCATCATGATCGGGCGAAAGCGCATGACCGCCGCCTCGTAGATCGCCTCCTCCGCCGATTTGTGCTCCTGGCGCACCCGTTCGAGCGCGAAGTCGATCATCATGATCGCGTTCTTTTTGACGATGCCGATCAGCATGATCAGACCGATGATCGCGATGACGCTCAAATCGAAGCCGAACAGCTCGAGGCACAACAATGCGCCGACGCTCGCCGGCGGCAGGCTCATCAGGATCGTAATCGGGTGAATAAAGCTCTCGTAAAGAATCCCGAGCACGACATAGACGGCGAAAATCGCCGCGGCGATCAGCAGGGGCTGGGTCGTCAGTGACGCCTGGAACGCCTGGGCGGTGCCCTGGAACGAGGTCAGCACCGTGCGCGGCAGGCCGATTTCCTGAGTGGCGCGGTTGATCGCGTTGACCGCGTCGCCAAGCGAAAACTTCGGCGCGAGGTTGAACGACAGGGTGACGGCCGGGAACTGGCCTTGGTGGTTGACCGCCACCGTCGTCGTCGTCGGCGCCAGGTCGGCAAACTGGCTGATCGGCACCGGACCGCCGGAGCCCTCGACATAGAGGTGGGACAGCGCCGAGACGTCCTGCTGGTATGCCGGCATCACCTCCATGACGACGTGATAGGTGTTCAACGGCGCATAAAGCTCGGTTACGTAGCGTTGGCCGAAGGCGTCATAGAGCGTGGTTTCGATGGCGCTCGGACTGATCCCGAGCCGTGCCGCCAGATCGCGGTTGATGCGGATCGTCAGCTGCGGGCTCGTCTGCTCGAGGTCGCTCGCGACATCCTCGAGCCCCCCGATCGACTTCATCCTGGCTTCGACCTTCGGAGCCCACTCTTGGAGCTCCTGCATGTTGATGTCCTGCAAGGTGTACTGGTACTGGGTGCGGCTGAGCCGGCCGCCGATCTGAATGCTCTGGACGGGCTGCAGGTAGGTCGTGATCCCCGGCACCTGGGCGAGCTTTGGGCGCAGCCGGGCGATGATCTGGTCCTCGGTCGCCTTGCGCTTGTTCCACGGCTTCAGGCTGATGAACAGCCGGCCGGTGTTGATGCCGGAGCTGGCGCCGCCGCCGATCGCCGAGCCCGCGGTCAGCACGTCGGGGTCCTTGAGGATGACCGCCGCGGCGCGCTGCTGGAGGTCGGCCATGCCCATGAACGAGATGCTGGGGGAGGCTTCGGTGAACCCGAAGATCAGCCCGGTGTCCTCGTCCGGGAAAAACCCCTTCGGGATCGTCACCACGAGCCAGCCCGTCAGCGCGATCAGCGCGAGGTTGAGCAGCATCGCCCAGAAGCGGAACCGCAGCACCAGCCGCAGTGCCCGCTCATACCCGCGGATCGTGCGCTCGAACGCGCGCTCGCTCCACTCGTAGAGCCGCCCGTGCCGGACCGAGCGCGGGTCGCGCAACACCAGCGCCGCCATTGTCGGCGACAAGGTCAGCGCGATGATCGCCGACAGCACGATCGCGACCGCGACGGTCACGCCGAACTCGCGAAAGAGCCGGCCGACGATGCCGCTCATAAACAACAAGGGGATGAAGACGGCGATCAGCGAGATGCTGATCGACACGATCGTAAAGCCGATCTCGCTCGAGCCCTTGAGCGCCGCGGTTAGCGCGTCGTCGCCTTTTTCGAGATAGCGGTAGATGTTTTCGAGCATCACGATCGCGTCGTCAACGACAAGACCGACAGCAAGCGTCAGCGCCATCAACGATAGGTTGTCGAGGCTGTAGCCGCCGAGATAGAGCACGGCGAAGGTGCCGACCAACGCCAGCGGGACGGTGATGCTGGGGATCACCGTCGCCCAGAAGCTGCGCAGAAACGCAAAGATCACGAGCACGACGAGTGCGATCGTAAAGCCGAGCGTCAGCTTCACGTCGGTGAAGCTCGCGCTGATCGACAGCGAGCGGTCGCTGACCATGGTCAGCTTAACCGATGGCGGGATGCCGGCTTGCAGCTGCGGCAGCATCTTTTTGACGCGGTCGACGAGCTCGAGCGTGTTGGAGCCCGGCTGACGCCAGATCCCGATCATCTCGCCGATGTGGTTGTTGACCCAGTCGAGCTGCAGCGGCGCGTCGGAGCCGTCGACCACCCGACCCACGTCCTTGACGCGCACCGGGGCACCGTTTCGGTAGGCGACAATCACCTTGTCGAGCTGGTTGACCTTCAGCAGCTGACTGTTCGCGCCGATCTGGTAGGCCTGCTGGGCGCCTTGCAGGGTGCCGACCGGCAGCTCGACGGTGTTGTTGGAGAGTGCGGTCGCGACATCGTCGAGCGCCACCTTGCGCGCCGCCAATGCCGCCGGGTTCAGCTGGATTGTCGGCGCGTATTTCTGCTCGCCGAAGATCACGACCTGGCCGACCTCGGACAGCATCGAGATGCGCTGCGCCAGGTTCAGATCGGCGTACTGGTCGAGCTCGTGCAGGTTCATCACGTCGGAGGTCAGCCCGAGGATCAGCACCGGCTGGTCGGCGGGGTTGACCTTTTTGTAGGTCGGCGGATTGGGCAGCTGCTTTGGCAACAACCCGCTCGCCGCGTTGATCGCGGCCTGCACGTCGGCCGCCGCACCGTCGATGTCGCGCGACAGGTCGAATTGCAGGGTGATGCTGGTGGTGCCCTGCACATTGGTCGAGGTGATCTGGTTGACGCCCGGCAATTCGGCGAACTGGCGTTCGAGCGGCTGCGCCACCGAGGAGGCCATGATCTGCGGGCTGGCGCCGGGCAGGCTGGCGGTGACGCTGATCGTCGGAAAATCGACGCTCGGCAACGCCGCGACCGGCAGCAGATTGTAGCCGATGATGCCGCCGACCAGCAGCGCCGCCATCAGCAGCGCCGTCGCGATCGGGCGCCGGATAAACGGCTCCGAAAGGTTCATCGCGGCGTGACGCCGCTGATGCCGGACGGGCCGGTGGTGACGCCGGTGCTGCCGACCCCCTCGGGCCCGATTTCCGGCTCTCGCGCGACGGCCGTGCCGGGCGCCCCCGGCTTGACGGCGACTTTTGCCCCCGGCGACAGATCGGCCTGGCCCGACACCACGATCTTGGCTCCGGCCGGCAGCCCCTTGCCGATCAGCGCCGTGCCGTTTTCGACGTCGACGACGGTGACGGGCTTAACCGCGGCGGTCGAATCCTGGTTGACGGCATAAACAAACGGCCCGGTTGGCCCCATCTGCACCGCGCTCGCCGGCACCGTGACGCCGTTTTTGACGACGTTGACGACAAGGTGCGCGTTGACGAACTCGCCCGGCCACAGCGCCGCGTCCTGGTTGGCGAACTCGGCTTTCAGCGTGACCGTCCCGGTCGCCTGGTCGACCGTGTTGTTGACGAGCTTCAAGACCCCTTGGGACAGCTCCTTGCTGTCGTCGCCGTTGAAGGCCAGCACCGCGAGCCGGTGTCGGGCCATCGCGGCGCGGATGCGGTCGAGCTGGCGCTCCGCGACCGTGAAGGTCACGTAGATCGGCTTGATCTGGGTGACGACGACGAGGGGCGTGGCGGCGCTCGCCTGGACGAGGTTGCCGATGTCGACGAGCCGCAACCCGGTGATGCCGTCGATCGGCGAGGCGACCGCCGAGTAAAGGACATTGAGGCGGGCGGCGTCGACCTGGGCCTGGTCGGCCTGCACGGCGGCCGTAAGCTGGTCGACGAGCGCCTTTTGGGTGTCGTATTGCTGGCGCGTCGTCGCGAGCTGGGTCGGCAGCAGCGCCGCGTAGCGAGCAAGGTCGCGGCGCGCGTTTTCGAGGTTCGCCTGGTCCTTGGCCGCGGTGGCCTCGGCCTGCTCGAGCTGCGCCTGATAGGGCCGGGGGTCGATCTGCATCAACAGCTCGCCCTTGTGGACGAGCTGGCCCTCGACAAACGCGACCTTGACGATGTTGCCGTCGACCCGGCTTTTCACCGTGACCGTGTTGAACGCCTGCACCGACCCGATGCCGCGCACGACGACCGCAAAATCCTTGACGGCACTGGCGCCCGCCAGCACCGGAACCGCCGGCCGCGCCGCGGCCTGGGCCTGTTGGCCTGGTTCCTCGGCGGCGTCGGCGGTCCGGTTGTTGCGCGCCGCAAACCACCACGCCGCGGCGACCGTCGCGACAAGGACGGCTGCCATCAACAACAGCTTGACCGAACGCTGCACCCGAACCCACCGCCAGCTTTAGCCACAGCACGCTAACAGCGCGTTGTTTTCAGGGTTTCCTACGCACCGACCCCGGCAAGTCGTGCCCGCAGCGCCGAGAATGCCGCGCGGCGGGTGCCGCTCGCCGTCGCGGCCTCGCCCAAGGTCGGTGCCGGCGCCGCCTCGTATCGGGCCGCCGGTTGAAAACTCGATGGCGGCATCGGAAAATTAACTTTTGTTCGCGGAGTGTGACCCAGTTCACACCAGCGCCGGGGGCAGGCTTGCTTAGCTTGCGTCGCCGGACCCAGCGGCCAACGGCGAATTTCCCAGGAGGTGCTCTCGGTGGCTCGTTTGCAGTCCCGCACCAACCGGTGCATCGCCGAACGTTTCGGGAACTTGCTTAATGCCGACAAGCATGTTTCCAGCGGCATGCCATTGCCGGTGCGCACCGCGTCGGGGTGGCGATGTAGCCGAAGTCCGGCGTGCGGCGAATCGTGAAGAGCGCACCGGCAACCCTCGGCATGGCATCGCCAGCGGAGGCCTATTAATTACCGGCGGCGAGGCGTGATCCCGCCCCCCGGAGGAGGCCGGCGCAGCCGTTAGGAGAGGGTACGTCGCAATGGAGACGTGATAAGGATTTGTTAAGTATCTACGGTAATGATTAACCACGACGCCGCTCCCAGCGGTTGCCGCCTGATCCCGGAGGCCCTAATGCGCGTGCTTGTAGTCGAGGACGACACAGCCACATCAGCCAGCATCAAAATGATGCTCAGGAAAGAAAATTTTATCTGTGACACGACCGATCTTGGCGAGGACGGGCTGGAGATCGGCAAACTTTACGATTACGACATCATCCTGCTCGACCTGATGCTTCCGGACATCGACGGCTACGAGGTGCTGCGGCGGCTGCGGGCGGCGCGGGTGCATACGCCGATCCTGATCCTTTCGGGGCTTGCCGAGCTCGACCACAAGCTCAAGGGCCTGGGGTTCGGCGCCGACGACTTCCTGACCAAGCCGTTCGACCGGCGCGAGCTGGTGGCGCGCATCCATGCGATCGTGCGCCGTTCCAAGGGGCATGCGGAATCGGTGATCCGCACCGGCAAGCTCGTCGTCAACCTCGACGCCCGCATCGTCGAAGTCGACAGCCGCCCATTGCATCTGACCGGCAAGGAATACGGCATTCTCGAGCTCTTAAGCCTGCGCAAGGGCACCACCCTGACCAAGGAGATGTTCCTCAACCACCTCTACGGCGGGATGGACGAGCCGGAGCTCAAGATCATCGATGTCTTTGTCTGCAAGCTGCGCAAAAAGCTCGCCCAGGCGACCGGCGGAAAACACTACATCGAGACCGTGTGGGGGCGCGGCTACGTGTTGCGCGACCCGCCCGATGCGCCGGTCGCCGCGGTCCAGGGAATTGGCGCGGACGACCACGACTCGCGACGAGGAACCGCCGCCGCTTAGGCGGCCGGCATCGAGCTGATGCGAAGCCTGCCGGCTCCCAGCGTGCTTGCGACCAGATTTAGGCCCTGTGTGCGCGCGACGAGGCCGGTGAAATAGGCTTGCACGGTCCGCGCCGCCAGCGCGCCGAGCGGCGCCTCCAGCGCCAGCGCCGCGCGTTGCTCGGGAGCGAGCTGGGCCGCCTCGCCCGCGGCGTCGAGCCGCAGGCCACAATTCCCGGCATCGTCTTCGCCGAGCAACAGCGTCCCGCCGCGCGCCAGCGCCTGCGCCCCGGTCAGGAGCAGGTTGCAGGCGAGCCGTTGCCTGGCAAGCGGCATCCGACGCACCCGCTCGTGGTAGTCGCAGGTGATCCGCGAGGCCGTGAAGTAGCCGGCGGCAAGCTCGAACGGCGGCGGCCCCGCAGCCTCGCCCTCACCGCCAAACCCGTAGGCAAAGCGATAGAATTGCAGTCGGCTGCCGGCACGGGCGGCGCTCTCGGCGACCAGCGTCAGCGCCTCTCGGTCGAGCCCCGGATCCTGGTCGAGGAGCAGCTCCACCCCGTTTTCGACCGCTGTGACTGGGCCGACCAGCTCATGGCACAGCCGCGCTGCGAGGAGCTCGGCAATCCGAAGATCGACGATCGACGCCATCGCGAAATGTCGCATGGCTCCCGACTGATCGCAATGGAGAGTTGAAATTCCGCGACCAGCAGAGCGACGAAGCAATTCCGGGCAACGACCGACGGCCGAACTATTTGCCTGGTTCGGGCACCCACGGGGCCCACGGGCTCCCCTTGTTCAAGCCAGGTGACAGGCTCTCTGGCGTCACGCTTTCGCTGGGCACCCCGGGGAAATCCCAAGCAATTCGCGTTCATACCCCCTGGCGAGGCTTGCGCGACCGGCAACGGCGGGATCAGGGGTTCCGATCGGCGACGAGCAGCGCCGCGGCTGCGGACAGGTCCTCCGGACGGTTCGCGTTGAAAAACGGATCGACCGGAT
>DATMLF010000105.1:0-36726 GCA_035570595.1 Allostellaceae bacterium | reverse complement strand
CAAGATCGAGCTAAGAAGCGCCAACCCGGCCGACCCGCCGGCGGTCTATCCGAATTACCTCGCGACCCAGACCGACCAGCAGACCATCGTCGACGGGCTCAAGCTGCTGCGCCGGATCATGGCGACCCCGCAGATGCGGCGCTTTATCGAGTCCGAGTTCCAGCCGGGCTCGGCGGTCGAGACCGACGAGCAGCTGTTGGATTATGCGCGGCGGCGCGGCGGCACCGTCTACCACCCGACCAGCACCTGCAAGATGGGGGTCGACGCGATGGCGGTGGTCGACCCCGACTTGCGGGTGCACGGGCTCGGCGGATTGCGCGTCGCCGACGCCTCGATCATGCCGACCGTCGTCTCCGGCAACACCAACGCCGCCACGATCATGATCGGCGAACGCGCCGCCGACATGGTGCGGCAGAGGCCGCGCCTCGCGGCGTAGCCGCTGGGGCGATCCGAACGGCGCGGCGGATCGGCCTTTTAGCCGCTTCGGTCGGGAATGGCCCGATTTGAATTTCCGCAAAGGGTGGACGGCGGCCCTTCGCCGATGGCCAGGCCAACGACGAGGTCGCGCCGATTCCAGCCATTCCCGGGACCGCGATGGTACAGCAGGAGTCGACCCTTTTGCAGTCATTCCCGCCGGACCTGTGGCCTGCCCTGAAAATAGCCGACGCTCTACGTGGAGGCTCACTTTAAGGTTGACAATTTCGCATCATTCCCGCCCGATATTTTTCGCCACGAGGGACCCGTGCTGAAAGATCGATAAGGGAGGCGCCCATGATCATAATGCCTATGAAAAATATGGAATTTGCTGCTCGTTCACTGGATGACCCAGCGTTGCAAACGGTGGGGAGGTCTTAAAATGCCTTCATTCGGGCTTACACTCATTCGCTTTGCCGCGCTGTCTTTAGCGGTGACTTTGACCGGGCCGACCTACGCCGGGACGATCACTACGTTTTTCAATTCCGATCCCGGGGTCGCGCCGCCGGGGCCATTTCCCAATTCGACTGCCGAACAGACGACTTTCATCGCTGCAGCTACTGCTCACGGGGATACGGTCAATACCCATGATCTGGACCACCAGACGGTTGGGTCCCTGAACGGGCTTTGGCTCAACGGAGACGGAACCTTTGTTGTTACCGGGGCGTTCAGTGCTGGCCAGAATGGTATAACAAACACGCAAACCGGTAATGCGAATGATCCCTTTAATGTGACGGGAGGTTCTAATAATAATTTCATTGCGATAGGTCCGGGTAATTCCATAACTTTCACTATGAATGATCCGATCAATGCCTTTGGTAGTTTTTTTACAGGGCTGGATGGGTCGATATTACATATTACCTTTAACGACGGCGCCGTAGAAACAGTGACCGTCCCGACCACGCCAAACGGCGGTGCCGAATATTTTGGCTTCTTGGATACGAGTACGTTCAGTAGTTTTACAGTTGAAGATCTGAGCAGCGATAATTTTGGAATGGACGGGATCAGCTTTGGCTTTGCCGTTCTAGAACCGAGTTCACTTACGCTGTTGGGCGCCGCCCTTCTCGGTGCAGGATGGCTCCGTGGTCGTCGCAAGCGAGGCATAAGCGTTTAAGAATTAAACGGCAATCTCAAAAGCAAGCACCTAACGCGTTCATCTCTGACGGAGGCCCCGCCCCCCAACGTCGGCTTGCTACCCACTGAGCCGATTCCCGGCGCTATTGGGAGGCTCCGGTTTGGGGCATGGGCCGTAGTCGCCCTTGAGGGAAACGATGGTCGGCAATGGGTCGGAAGCCGAAATTCAAACGGGGGCACCACCCTTCGTCGGCGGAATCGACTTGCGGGGATCGCCGTGCAAAGATGGCGCACGCGTTTCGAGCGTACAGGGAGGGCGGCACGATGACCGAGAAGACCACGCAATCCGTCGCGAATTTGGGGTATCACGCCCACATCTACTACGATCCGGAGAAGACGCGCGCCGTCGCTGAACGGGTCTGCGCCGCGCTCGGCGAGAAGTTCCCGGTCGAGATTGAAGAGTTCCGCGACACGCCGCGCGGCCCGCACCCGATTTCCAATGCTCTGGTGATTTTCAAGCCCGACCAGTTCGAGCATGTCGTGCCCTATCTGATGCTGAACCGCGGCGGGCTCGACGTATTGGTGCACCCGCTGACCACGGACGCGGTGGAGGACCACAGCGGTTACGCGATCTGGCTCGGCAACCCGGTCGCGCTAAAGCTTCACACCTTGCCGCGCGGCCGCGGCGGGCGGCTGCCGAGCGGGGTCAGCGCCTAGCACCACGGCGGCAGCTCGCCGGCTAGACCATTGTCCGCCTGAGTACGGGGAGAGCCCAGCCCAAGGCGATCCGCGACATCGCGTACCCCCTGTTCGCTGCCAGGGGCGGGCTTTGTCGGATGGCAATGCCGCGGACATGCAGAACGTCTCGATCAGGACACTAGCCCGCCGGTTCGGGGTCGCGACTAGACTGCTCTTGTAGGGTGCCCTCGGCTCGGCGACCAGCCGGAGCCGAGGGCTCGCAATGGCTTTGCAACCGGTGTCATTGCCGGTTTGGCGCCGCGCCGTGCCCGCGCCTGCGAAGGCTGTCGGTTACGGGCGCTGGACGAGCTCGATACGGTAGCCGTCGGGGTCTTCGATAAAGGCGATGACCGAGCCGCCATGCGCCATCGGGCCGGCCGGGCGCGGGATCTTGACGCCGGCCGCACCGAGCTCGTCGCACGCCTTGTAGACGTCGGGCACGCCGAGCGCCAAATGGCCAAAGGCGCTCCCGAGGTTGTAGGGCTCGGCCTGCTCCCAGTTGTGGGTCAGCTCGAGCACGGTGTTGTCGCTCTCGTCGCCGTAGCCGACAAAGGCGAGCGTAAACTTGCCGGTCGGGTAATCCCGCTTGCGCAGCAATTTCATGCCGAGCTGCCCGGTATAAAACTCCAGCGACTTGTCGAGGTCGCGAACCCGGATCATCGTGTGCAGATAACGGTACTTGTCGGTGTCGGCCGCCGGCGGGGTGGCGGTTTCGGAGACATTGGTCACGGCCATGGCAACTTCCTCCGTGTCTGTGCCGGGGATGCGGCTCCGCCGCACCGGCGCGCCGCGACGATTGCGAGAACCCGGTCGGCGGCCCGCAGGCTCGGCGACCCGTCGCCCGCGCCAAGGCGGCGCATCGCGTCATCATAACCCGCAACATGCGCGGCGCGAACCGGTTCGTCCCGCACCAGCCGCGCCATTTCGGCGGCGAGCCGGTCCGGCGTGCACTCGCCGCGCAGCAATTCGGGGACCAGCGGCCGCTCCAGCAGCAGGTTGACGAGGTTGACCTGGCGCACCTTCAGAACCCGGTCGAGCAACGCCTCGGTCAGCGGGTGGAGGCGATAGCACACGACCATCGGCAGCCGCGCCATTGCCAATTCCAATGCCACGGAGCCCGAGGCGGCGAGTGCGGCGCGGCTTGCGGCAAAGGCATCGTATTTCTGCTGCGGGTCGCGCAGCACGATCGGGCTGCCGGGCCAGCCGCGCGCCGCCTCGGCCACGGTCTCGGCCACGGTCGCGACGGTCGGCGCCGCGACCCGAAACGGCCCGATCAGCGCTTCGAGCCGGACCAGTGCCGCTCCCACGACCGGCAGCAGCCGTCGCACCTCGCCGCCGCGGCTGCCGGGCAGGACCGTGACCAAGATCGCGTCGGCGCCGAGACCCTGTGCGGCACGGAAGCGGGCGGCGTCGCCGCGATCGGCGCCGCTGTCGAGCACCGGGTGGCCGACATACGAGCAGGCGAGCCCAACCCGCTCGAAATAGGGCGGCTCGAACGGCAACAGCGTCATCAAATGGTCGTACCAGCGCGCCATGCGCCGCGCCCGGCCGGCGCGCCACGCCCACACCATCGGCGCTACATAATGAATGAGCGGCAGGGTTTCCCCGGCTCGGCGCAGGCGCTGGGCGATCCGCCAGCTGAACCCCGAGCTGTCGATCGTCACGACCGCGTCGGGGCGCATCGCGCGCACCGCCGCCACGGTCTCGCGCACCCGGCGCAGGATCACCGGCGCCCGCGGCAGCACCTCGGCGACGCCGATCACCGCGAGGTCGGCGAGCGGCACGAGGCTCGCGAGCCCCATCGCGCGCATGCGCTCGCCGCCGACCCCGGCGACTCGCAGGCGGCCGCCGGTGCGCTGCCGCAGCGCGTCGACCAGTGCCGCGCCGAGGGCGTCGCCCGACGGCTCGCCGGCGACGATGAAGATGAAGGGCGCCCGCTCGGCGCCGTCTTCGGCCGCGGTCACACCCGGCGGATGCCAAAGACGAAGAGGCCGGCGTCGTCGGCCGCGGCGACGACCTCGGCGCGGTCGACGACAATCGTCGCCCCGGCTTCGACCGCGACGCCGCTGAGGCCGGCCTCGGCGGCGAGCCGCACGGTCTGCGGGCCGATCGTCGGCCGGTCGGCGCGTCGCTCCTGCCCAGGCTTCTCGACCTTGACAAGGACGCCGCCCGGCCCCTCGCGACGCAGCCCGGCACACCGCCGCAGCAGCGCGTCGGTGCCCTCGATCGCCTCGACCCCGAGCACCATCCCTTGCTGGACGACCACCGCCTGGCCGACGTCGAGCATCCCCAACGCCCGCGCGACCCGTTCGCCCCGCGCGATGTCCGCCAGCGCCTGGTCGTCGGGGCGGACGCGGCCAAGCGGGCCCTCCGGCGCCAGGCCCGCTTGCAGCACCTCGTCGGCGCCGATCACCCGAAACCCCTCGCGCTCCAATTCGGCGACGACCGCCGACAACAGCCCGTCGTCGCCAAGCGCGCGATAGCCGACGCGGGCGAAGAATTTGGCGGCGCGCCAATCGGGGCGCAATGAGGCGAGCGACGGCCGCCGCACCCCGCCCGCGAGCACCAGCTCGCCCACCCCGTTGTCCCGCAACAGCGCGAGGCCGCGGCCGGCGGCGCCGATGGGGCACCAGGCGTGCGCGACCGCGGCGACGGTTGCGGGCTCGGCCGCGCCCTCGAGCGCCAGCACGAACACGTCGCGGCCGGATTGACGGCAAGCCTCGACGAGCCGCCGCGGCAAGCCGCCCGCCCCGGCGACGATGCCGAGCCTCTTGGCCGCTACCGGGCACGCCGGCGGCGGCGATGCCGCCCTATCCGCCATTGGCGTCCTTGGGCTGGCAAATCGCGCGGCTCGAATCGGCGCGGATGAATTGGACGACGTCGTCGACCGGGCCGATCCCGGCAAAGCGCTCCGCCGCCTGGCCGACGCGTTCGCTCAACGTGCCGGGCGAATGGAACAGCACTTGGTAGGCGCTGCGCAGCGCCTGGATGTCCTCGCGACCAAAGCCGCGACGCTGCATGCCGATAATGTTGAGCCCGGTCAAGCGCGCCCGGTCGCCCATCACCTGGCCATAAGGGATCACGTCGCGCTCGACGCCGGACATGCCGCCGATCATCGCGTGCCGGCCGATGCGGACAAACTGGTGGACGGCGCACAGCCCGCCCAAAAAGGCGTATTCCTCGACAACGACATGCCCGGCGAGGGTGGCGTTGTTAGCCATGATGACATGGTCGGCGATCCGGCAGTCGTGCGCGACGTGGGCCCCGACCATAAACAGGCAGTCATCCCCGACGCGGGTGACCATGCCGCCGCCGGTGGTCCCCGGGTTCATCGTCACGTATTCGCGGATCGTGTTGCGGCAACCGATCACCAGCGCGGACGGCTCGCCGCGATATTTGAGGTCTTGCGGCTCCTGGCCGATCGAGGCGAACGGAAATAGCCGCGTGCCGGCGCCGATCGTGGTGCGCCCGTCGACGACAACGTGCGCGGCCAAGGTCACGCCGGGACCGAGCTCGACCTCTTCGCCGACGACGCAGTACGGCCCAACCACGACATCGGGCGCCAACCGCGCGCCCGCAGCGACGATCGCTGTCGGATGAAGCCGAGGCACGAGGGCGCCCGTTACCGGTCGAGGATCATCGCAGCGAAGGTGGCCTCGGCCATCAGGTTGCCGCCGACCTTGGCCTCGCCATCGAACTTCCAGACGTTGCCGCGGCTGCGCTGCTTGACGACGTGGACCGCCAACTGGTCGCCGGGAAACACCGGCCGGCGAAAGCGGGCGTTGTCGACGCTCATGAAATAGACGAGCTTGCCCTCGGCTTCGGGGCCGAGGGTGTGGACCACCAGCACCGCCGCGGTTTGCGCCATCGCTTCGATGACCAGCACCCCCGGCATGACCGGCCGCGCCGGGAAGTGCCCCTGAAAATAATGCTCGTTGATCGAGACGTTCTTGATCCCGGTCGCCCGCTCGTTCGCCACCACGCCGACCACCCGGTCGATCATCAGAAAAGGCGGGCGGTGCGGGATCATCTCCATGATCCGCCCAATGTCGATTTGGATGGTTTCGGCCGGCGCGCGGGCCGAGTGACCGTCCGGCTCCTTGGTGCAGGCCCGATCGTTCATCGCCCGTCCTTCTTTCTTCCCAGACGCTGCAGCACCGCCGTCTGCCGCATGAAGTCGGCGATCGGCACGGCGGGGATCCCCGAAACTGTCGTCCCCGCCGGCACGTCGCGCATCAGCCCGGACTTCGCCGCGATGCGGGCGCCGGCCCCGATATGCAGGTGACCGGCGAGGCCCCCCTGTCCGCCGATCATGACAAAGTCGTCGAGCCGCGTGCTGCCGGAAATCCCGACCTGCCCGGCGAGGATGCAGCACCGCCCGAGCACGACGTTGTGGGCGATCTGCACGAGGTTATCAATCATCGAGCCAGCGCCGATCACCGTATCGTGACCCGAGCCGCGGTCGATCGTCGTGTTGGCGCCAATGTCGACGTCGTCCTCGATCATCACGCGGCCAAGCTGCGGCACCTTGATCGGGCCCGTCCGGTCCGGGGCAAAGCCGAAGCCGGCCTGACCGATCCGCACACCCGGATGCAGGACGACGCGCGCCCCGATCAGCGCATGGCTGATCGTGACGTTGGCGCCGATTTCGCCGTCGTCGCCGATCTCGACCCCGGCGGCGATCACCGTGTTGGCGCCGACCCGACAGCGTCGGCCGAGCCGCGCCCGCGCCTCGATGACCACATTGGCGCCGATCTCGCAATCCTCGGGCACGATCGCCGACGGGTCGATCAGCGCCGAGGATGCGCGGCCGGCGGCGAACCGCAGCGACGGGTAAAAGGCCCTCGCCGCCAGCGCATAGGCCTTGTAGGGCTCGCTGCTCAGCAGCACCGTCATGCCGGGCGGCGCCTGGGCGGCCGCACCCTCGTCGACAAACGCGGCGCCGGCTTGCGAGCAGCGAAACGCCGGCAGGTATTTACGGTTTTCGAGAAAGCTCACCTCGTCCGGGCGGGCGGTTTCGAGCGGCGCCACGTCATGGCAGAGCCGCGCGCCGTCCTCCTCCTTTGACAGCCCGACCCCGGCTATCCGCGCCAGCTCGGCAAGCGTGAAGGGGCCGGCGCGGGAGAAAAAGCGCGGGTCAGCCATCGGCGCAGCCGCCGCGTCCTACTTCTTCTTTGTCCGGCCGGCCGCCTTTGCGGTGGCGGCCGGCGCCGGCGCCGGCTGCTCGGGCGCGGCAGCGGTCGGCGGCACCGGCTCCGGCGTCGCAAAATTGACATTGAGCACCGGCAGCTCTTCGTCGAGCTTTTGCATGACCTCGTCGGTCACGTCAAACGACTGGTCGAACAGCACCAGGTCGGTGCGTTGCAGCACGAGGTTGGCGCGCCGCTGCCGGGCGATGTCGGCGATGATTTTCAGCATCGACTGCTGAATCCGGGTCAATGCGTCGTTGTTGGATTTTTCGAGGGCGGCGCGCTTGCTTTGCACGTCACGGTCGAGGTCGTTGACCTTCTGCTGGAATTCGCGCCCCTTTTTGTTGAGGGTTTCGGCGGTCATCGAGGCCTGCTGGCGCTGCAGCGCGTCACGCTCGTTGCGCAGGGTCTCTTCCTCGCGCGAGATCTCTTTCGTGTACTCGTTGCGTTTCTGTTCGATCTGGCTGCGCACCATCTTGGCCGCTTTCGAGTTCTGCAGCAGCGCCTGCACATCGACCACCATGACGGTCAGGCTCTGCGGCGCCGGCAGCGGGGCTGGCGGCGGGGGCGCCGCGGGAGTGGGGGCCCGCGCCGCCGGCGGCTTTGCCGGGGGCGCCTGAGCCGCCGCACCGCCGGCAAACGCGAGCAACAGCGGCAGCAGGAGCGCCGCTCGCCGGAAAACCGTATTCGGCATCAGAATTTTGTCCCGAAGCTGACCCTGAAAAACTGGGTCTGATCGAAAGGCTCTTTTTTGATCGGCACCGCGATGTCGAGGCGGATCGGGCCGACCGGCGACTTCCACGACACGCCGACCCCGGTGCTGACCCGGATCGCCGGCGAATCCAGGACCTGCGGCGTCTGACCACCGGTCGTCGCCAATTGCGCCGGCGTCAAGACCAGCGTCGTCGGCTCGAGGTGATAGAGGGTGCCGAAATCACTGAACACGCGGCCGCTGATCCCAAGCTCTTTGGGGAGGCCGAGCGGCACGCCCAGAGTTACCGAGCCGACCCAGTATTGCTGGCCGCCAAGAGCATCGTCGGTGACCGAATCGCGCGGTCCGATCCCGGCGTCCTGGAAGCCGCGCAAATTGTCCCCGCCGACAAAAAACCGGTCCTGCAGCAAAACCTGCTGTCCGTCCCAGCCAACGATATCGCCGGCCTCACCGGTTAAGCTCAACACCCAATCGGGAGCAACCGAATAATAATAACCGAAATTGACCTTCGACCGGACATAGTCGACACCGAAACCGACGCCGGCAAAGTCGTTGCCGAGCGAGACAAAATAGCCGCCAGTCGGGTCGAGCCGGTCGTCGCGGCGGTCGTAAAGCAGCACCTGGCCGACTGCCGATGTCAGGTGCGTGCCCTCCTGCAGAGCGATGAACAGCGACGCGTCGCTCTGAATGTCCTCGATCGTATCCGACCGGGCCGTATATTTCCACGTCTGCCGCAAATTGTCGGTGATCTGATACCCGGCGCGCAACGCCCCACCATAAGAGAATTGCTCGTAAGGCGGAATGATGCCGGAGAAAAAGTCGGCAGTCGGGCTGGTTTTTATCTCGAAAAGATCAAAGCCCGCGGCAATGTTCTTGTCGAGAAAATAGGGCTCGGTGTAGCTCAGCTGCACCTGCTGGGAGCGGAACGAGACCACCGCGCAGATTTGCACGTCCTGACCGCGACCTAAAAAATTGCGCTCGCGGATGTTGACGTCGGCCAGCGGCCCGTCGCTGGTTGAAAAGCCGAGGCCGAACGACAATTCGCCGGTCGACTGCTCCTCCACCGCGACCGTGACCACCGTCTTGTCGGGCGCCGAGCCAGGCGCATTGGTCACCTCGACCTTTTTGAAAAACCCGAGATTTTTGATGCGCTCCTGCGAGCGCTGCATCTTTTCGGTGTTGAAGGCGTCACCTTCGACCAGCTGAAACTCGCGCCGGATCACCTTGTCGAGCGTGCGTGTGTTGCCGATAATGTCGATGCGCTCGACATAAACCCGCGGCCCCTCCTGGACGTTGAAGGTGATGTCGACGGTGTGGTTATTGCGATTGCGGGTGATGTCGGGCTTGACCTCGACAAAGGCGTAGCCGCGCGTGCCGAGCGTGTTGGTCAGCACCGAAATCGAATCTTCGACCTGCTGGGCATTATACCAGTCGCCAGCATGCACGGTCAGCAGCGGCAGCACCTGGGCCGGCGTCAAATCCTTGAGCTTGATGTTGACCCCGACCTTGCCAAAGCGGTAGCGCTCGCCCTCGTTCATGGTGAAGGTCACGATAAAGCCGTCGCGCTCCGGGGTCAGCTCCGCCACCGCCGACAGCACGCGGAAATCGGCGTAGCCCTCAGTCAAGTAGAACTTGCGCAGCAACTCGCGGTCATAGGTCATTCGGTCGGGGTCGTAGCTGTCGTTGGTCGACAAAAACCGGTACCAGCGGCTTTCCTTGGTCGCGATCACGCCGCGCAGCTTGTTTTCGCTGAACGCCTTGTTGCCGACAAAATTGATGCTGCGGATGCCGGTGAACTCGCCCTCGTTGATCTCGAAGACGAGGTCGACCCGGTTTTCCGACAGCTGGATGACCTTGGGCTCGACCGTCGCGCCAAACCGCCCGTGCCGGCGGTAGAGATCGAGGATCCGCTTCACGTCGGCCTGCACCCGCGAGCGGGTGTAGACGACGCGCGGCCGCTCCTGAATTTCGGCGTTGAGGTCCTTGTCGTCGAGCTTGTGGTTTCCTTCAAAGGCGATGCGGTTGATGATCGGGTTTTCGACGACCGTGACGACGAGCCTGTCGCCGACCCGGCTCAGGTTGACGTCGGCGAACAGACCGGTCGCAAACAGCGCCTTCAGAGAGGCGTCGAGCTTTTCCGGATCCCACGCGTCGCCCGGCTGGATCTGGAGATAGGAGCGCACCGTCTCGGGCTCGATGCGCTGGGTGCCCTTAACCTCAATGTCGGCGACCACACCGCCACCCATGGTTGGCACGGCAGGTGCCGGGCTCGGTCTGCCCGCGAGCCCGCCGGGTCCTGGTTGGCCGGGGACCGCGCCGGGCTCGGCCGCCGCCGGCAGCGGAGCGGGCCTGCGGCGCTCGCGCCGCCCGACGACCGGCGGCGGCGGGCCGACAGCTTCGCCGGCGGTCGGCGCTTGGCTCGGCGCTCCGGGGGCGGCCCCGGCTGCGGGCGCTTGGCTCGGCGGTGCGGGCGGCGCGAGCCCGCTTTTTAGTTGCGGCGCCGCCGGTTGCGCCGACGGCGCGCCTGCCGGAGCGGGAGCCGCTGGGGCGGCCGGCGTCATGCCGCTTTCGAGCGTCGGCGGCGGCGGGCCCGCGCCGCCCGGCGGAGCCACCGGTTGCGCCGGCGCCTGACCGCTGGGCGCGGCCCCGGGCGGCGACGGCGCCATGCCGCTTTCAAGCGTCGGCGGGGGTGGGGCCGCTCCGGTCGGTGGAGCGGCGGGCTGCGCCGGCGCGGCACCGGTGCTCGCCGCACCTGATGCGGGTGGTGCGCCGGGTGGGAGCGGCGCGCTGGGCGAGCCCGGCGGGGTCATCCCGCTCTCAAGGTTTGGCCCGGGCGGCGGGGTCGGGGTGGCCGGGGCCGCGCCGCCGGATTGAGCGGCGGGCCCGCCGCTCGTCTGCGCCATCGTCGTCCGAGGCAATCCTGCCGTTGCCGGGGTGAGCGCGACCACCATCGCCCACAGCACGCAATTCCGTCTGCTGAAACGCAAAACCCCCCACCCCCGACACGAACCCCCATCCCCCGAAACTATGTTCGCGTCAGGTCACGAGCCCCTTCACAAACTCGACGATCCGGAGGTGGACAAGATCGTTCCACGTAGCAAACACCATCAATGTCAGCACCAAGGCGAGCCCGATGCGAAAGCCGTATTCCTGGGCGCGTTGGCCGAGCGGCTTTCCGCGGAGCGCTTCGGCGGCATAGAACAGCAGGTGGCCGCCGTCAAGCACTGGAACCGGGAAGAGGTTGATCAACCCTAGATTGATGGACAGCACTGCCATAAACCAGATCACCGCGACCATGCCGCTTTGCGCCACGTCCCCGGACATCTGGGCAATCCGCAACGGGCCGCCGAGCTCGTCAGTGCCGCGGATGCCGATCACGATCTGCCACATCGCCTTCAGGGTCGAGGCCGAGAGGCTCCAGGTCTGCTCCCCGGCCTGAAGAATGGCGGTCGCCGGGTCGCGCCTGACATAGTTGACGCCGTTGTGGGCGATGCCGAGCAGCCCGACCTCGTAACGATTCCCGAAACGGTCGGTCAGCTCGGTTTTGGTCGGCGTCGTCTCTACGCTCACATCGTGGCCGTCGCGCCGGACGGTCACCGTCATCGGCACGCCCGGATTAAGGCGGACGTCCTGCTGCACATCCTCGAAGCTGCGCACCTTGTCGCCGTTGATGCTGACGATCACGTCGCCGGGCTTGATGCCGGCGCGCTCGGCAGCACTGCCCTTTTGCACCTGCCCGACCTGAGCCGGGGTGAACGGCTGGCCGAAGGTCATAAAGAGCGCCGCCAAGACGACGATCGCAAAGACAAAGTTTGCCGCCGGCCCGGCCGCCACGATCGCCGCCCGCTGCCCCAACCGCTTGTAGTAAAACGACACCTCGCGTTCGGCGGGGCTCATCCGGGCGAGCCCGGCCACGGGCAGGCCCGAACTCGCGTCGCTGTCGCCGAACATCTTGACATAGCCGCCGAGCGGGATAGCGCTGACCTTCCAGCGCGTGCCGGCGCGGTCGAACCAGCCGAACAGTTCCGGTCCGAAGCCGATCGAGAATACGTCGACGCGGACGCCGTTGCGCCGGGCGATAAAGTAATGGCCGAACTCGTGAACGAATACGAGCACGGTCAACACGAACAGAAACGGGACGATATAGTCGAACCCGTGATGCAGGAACGCGATCATCGGATACTCGCTGGTGCGGCAACGCGGGCCGGAGAGTTGCGGCGCGTCAGCCGAGTCGCGGCCTCGCGCGCCTGTTGGTCGTAATTATAGACGTCTTCGAGCGTTTCAAGATTGTCGGCGGGGACCGCGGCCAGCGTGGCCTCGACCGTTTCGACAATATCCAAAAACCCGATCCTGCCCTCGAGAAAGGCGTGCACGGCGGTCTCGTTGGCGGCGTTCAAAACGGTTGGCGTCCCGCCGCCGCGGGCCAGCGCTTCGCGCGCCAGGCGCAACGCCGGAAAGCGGCGCGCGTCCGGCGCCTCGAAGGTGAGGCGGCCGACCGCCGCGAGGTCGAGGCGCTTGGTCGGCGTCGCGATACGCTCCGGCCAGGCGAGCGCATAGGCGATCGGGGTGCGCATATCGGGCGAGCCGAGCTGCGCCAGCACCGAGCCGTCGCGATAGCTGACCAGGCTGTGGATGACCGATTGCGGATGGATCACGATGTCGATGCGCTCGGAGGGCATGCGGAACAGGTGGTGCGCCTCGATCAGCTCCAGCCCCTTGTTCATCAGGGTCGCCGAATCGACCGAGATCTTGGCGCCCATGTTCCAGTTCGGGTGGGCGACCGCCTGTTTTGGGGTGACTTCGCGCATGTCCTCGACGGAGCGCTCGCGGAATGGGCCGCCGCTGCACGTCAGGGTTATTTTTTCGATGCCCTCGACCCGGTCAAAATCGAAGCATTGCCAGATCGCGTTGTGCTCGCTGTCGACCGGCAGCAAAGTGGCGCCGTGGCGCGCCACCTCCGCCATGACGAGGGCACCCGCGCAAACCAGCACCTCCTTGTTGGCAAACGCGACGATGACGCCGCGACGAATCGCCGCCAGAGTGGGCGCGAGCCCGGCGGCGCCGACGATGCCGGCCATCACCCAGTCGGCGGGGCGCTGCGCCGCCTCGATCAGCGATTGCCGGCCGCAACCGCTCTCGATCCCGGTTCCCGCCAGCGCTTCCTTCAGCTCCGGGTAATGGTCGCGGTCGGCGATCGCGACAAAGCGGGCGCCGAGCGCGCGCGCCTGCCGGGCAAGCAGGGCGGCGTTGCGGTTCGCGGTCAATGCCTCGACCGCGAACGCGTCTCGGTTGCGTTGCAAGAGATCAACGGTGCTTTGCCCGACCGACCCGGTCGCGCCGAGAATGGTGACGCGTCGCATCCCGTCACTCCCGATTTCGCCGCCCGAGGATCCGGGCGCCGGCAGGCAAGCCTACTGCCACGTCAGAACGCTGCGGCCGCCGATCAGTGTCATCAGCGTCACCGCCGGGATGACCGCGAGCAGACCGTCCAGCCGGTCGAGAAGCCCGCCATGTCCGGGAATGAGCCCGCTCGAATCCTTCACGCCAAACCTTCGCTTCGCCAGCGACTCGGCAAGATCGCCGAATTGCGCGACGATCGCAAGGCCGGCGCTGGTCAACACCAGCGGCAGCGCCGGCGAGACGCCGAGCGCGAGCGCGGTCAAGCCGCCGGCGAGTGCCGCGCACACCGTGCCGCCGGCAAGCCCCGACCAGGTTTTCCGTGGGCTCCAGCGCGGCGCGAGACGCGGGCCGCCGACCCCGCGCCCGACCGCGTAGGCCCCGATGTCGGTTGCCCACACCACCGCCAGCAACCACAAGAGGGTTGCCCTGCCGGCATTCGCGTCGCGGGCAAGCCATAAGAGGCAAATGCACGGCAGCGCCACCCACAGCGTGCCAGCGGCTGTCCACAGGGCTTCACCTTCTGCGCCGCGCCGCGCAGTCCGAAAGACCAGCCCGGCGCCGAGAACCGCCGCCGCGGCTGCCGCCCATACTGGGCCGATGGCCGCCATCGCGACGGTCAACACGACCACCCCGACGAGCTCGGCCTCGGGCCGGCCGGGCGCGAACCGTCGCGCCGACGGACGGCGGCACAGCCGGCCCCATTCCCATGCCATCACCGCGCCGGCAATCCCGGTCAAGAGCGCCAGCCACGGCTCGCCGAACCAGATCGCCGCCAACGGCAACGGCGCCAAGGCCAGCGCGGAGGCGACGCGCAGCCGCAGGGCGCCCGCCTCAGCGCGAGCCAACCCGCGCCCCGTAGCGGCGTTCGCGCCCGCAATATTCGCCGATCGCCTGCTCGAGGTCGCCCTTGCCGAAGTCCGGCCACAAGGTCTTCGTAAACACCAGCTCGGAATAGGCGCACTGCCACAACAGAAAATTGCTGATGCGCTGCTCGCCGCTGGTGCGGATCAACAAGTCGGGATCGGGCAGGTCGAGGGTGAACAGGTGGCGCGCAATGCACTCCTCGTCGATCGCCCCGACAGCCATGCTGCCCGCCGCCGCCTGGGCCGCGATCGCGCGCACCGCGGCAACGATTTCGGCGCGGCCGCCATAGGACAGCGCGATCGTCAGCGTGATCGCGGAATTGCCGCGCGTTAGCGCCTCGGCACGCTCGATCATCTGGACGATGTCGGGGGCCAAGCGGTCGACCTCGCCGATCACCTTCAAGCGGATGCCGTTGCGGTGCAATTCGGCGATCTCCGCGAGCAGATAGTGACGCAGCAATCCCATCAGGTCGTAGATCTCGCCGGACGGCCGCTTCCAGTTCTCGGACGAGAACCCGAACAGGGTCAGATACGGGATGCCGAGCTCGACCGCGCCGGAGACGGTGCGCCTGACCGCCTCGGCGCCGCGCCGGTGGCCGGCGATGCGCGGCAGGCCGCGCGCCTGCGCCCAGCGCCCGTTGCCGTCCATGATGATCGCCACGTGCCGCGGCATCGAACGCGGCGCGCCCGCGGCACTTGTCGAAACCGCCATCAGACTTGCAGGATCTCCCGATCCTTCTGCTCCAGCGTCTCGTCGATGCGGCGAATCGCGTCGTCGGTCAAGCGCTGGATATCCTGTTGCGATTTGCGCTGCTGGTCTTGCGAGATCTCGCCGTCCTTTTCCTGGCGGCGCAGCAATTCGATGCCGTCGCGGCGCACGTTGCGCACCGAAACCCGCGCCTGCTCGGCGTATTTGGCGGTCACTTTGGTCAATTCGCGTCGCCGCTCTTCGTTAAGGTCGGGGATCGGCACGCGGATCACCTGACCCTCGGTTTGCGGGTTGAGCCCGAGCCCCGATTCGCGGATCGCCTTGTCGACCGCCTTGACCGTCGCGCGATCCCAAACCTGCACGGTGATCATCCGCGGCTCGGGCACGCTGACGTTCGCCAGCTGGTTGATCGGCATCGAGCCCCCGTAGGCCGCGACCGAGATCGGCTCGAGGAGGCTCGCCGAGGCTCGCCCGGTGCGCAACCCGCCGAACTCCTTGCGCAGCACGTCGAGGGCGCCGTCCATGCGGCGGCCGAGATCCTTGAGCAGCGAGTCTTCCGACATGGCATCACTCCCCGTCGATGACTAACCCTTCCCGTCGATGATCGTGAACCGCCCCTCGCCGCGCACGACCCGAGCGAAGCCGCCGCCCTCGAAGATCGAGAACACCAGGATCGGGATGTTATTTTCGCGCGCCAACGAGATCGCCGACGCGTCCATGACCCCGAGGTCGCGCGCCAACACCTCGCGGTAGTCGAGCCGGTCGAACCGCGTCGCGTTGGCGACGCGGAACGGGTCGGCGTCGTAAACCCCGTCGACCTTGGTGGCCTTCAAAAGCGCGTCGCAGCCCATCTCCGAGGCGCGCAACGCCGCTGCCGTGTCGGTCGTGAAAAACGGATTGCCGGTGCCGGCGGCAAAGATCACCAGCCGGCGCTTTTCGAGGTGGCGCAACGCCCGGCGGCGGATGTAAGGCTCGCACACCGCCTGCATCGAGATCGCCGACTGCACCCGGGTCGCGACGCCGCGCTGTTCTAGGGCGTTTTGCACGGCCAGCGAGTTAATCACCGTCGCCAGCATGCCCATGTTGTCGGCCGAGGCGCGTTCCATCCCGGCGGCGGCGCCCGAGACGCCGCGAAAAATGTTGCCGCCGCCGATCACCAGGCAGATTTCGACGCCAAGCGCATGCACCGCTTGGATTTCGTCGGCGACCTGGGCGACAAATTCAGGGTCGAGGCCGCCCTCGCGCGACCCCATTAGCGCCTCGCCGGAGAGCTTTAACAGAACCCGGCGATACCTGAGATCGGCAGCCATCCGCCCACGCCTACCCGCTGTCCCGCGCCGACGCCGCGCGCGGTTATTTTACACTAGGCCGGCAGCATTGTCGCATGCGGCACGGTGGCCTTCCAGCTGCAAGCGCCGGTGCGCCGGTGCGCCGGCGCTCGTGCTCGAACTCCGGCGCTAGTGCTCGACTCGGGTTGCCGCCGCGACCTCCGCCGCAAAATCGGTGCGATTTCGCTCGACCCCCTCGCCGAGCGCGTAGCGCGCAAACCCGGTGACCGCGATCGGGCCGCCCGCCGCCTTCGCGGCGTTTTCGACCACCTTGGCGATGCGCGTTTCCTGGTCGACGACAAAGATCTGCTCGAGCAGCACGACCTCTTCGTAGAATTTGCGCAGCCGCCCTTCGACCATCCGCTCGACGATCCCCTCGGACTTGCCGCTGGAGCGGGCCTGCTCGCGCAACACCCCGCGCTCGCGCTCGAGCGCCGCCTGCGGCACCGAGGCGATGTCGAGATAGAGCGGGCTCGCGGCGGCGACGTGCATCGCCAGCTGGCGTCCGAGGTCGGACAGCGCCGCGGCCGGTGCGGTCGACTCGAGCGCCACGATCACGCCGATCTTGCCGAGCCCCGGCCCCAGCGCATTGTGCATGTAGGAGGAGACGCCGCCCTGCGCGACCGCGAGCCGGGACGCGCGGCGCAGCACCAAGTTCTCGCCAATCGTCGCGATCAGATGCGTCAGCTCCTCCTCGACCGTTCGGCCGGTGCCGGGATAGGGCGTGCGGGTCAGGGTTTCGAGCTCGCCCTCGCCGATGACCGCCAGCTCCGCCACGCTCCGGACAAAGGCCTGGAACGCCTCGTTGCGCGCGACAAAGTCGGTCTCGGAATTGACTTCGACGAGCGCCCCGGCGGTGCCGCGCGTCGCGACGCCGACGAGCCCTTCGGCGGCCACCCGCCCGGCCTTCTTGGCGGCGGCCGACAGTCCCTTTTTGCGCAACCAGTCGACGGCAGCCTCGATGTCGCCGTTGCTGTCGCCGAGCGCGCGCTTGCAGTCCATCATGCCGGCGCCGGTCTTTTCGCGCAGCTCCTTGACCAGCGCCGCGGTCACTTCGGGCATTCCTCTCGTCCTCTTGTCTGTCACCGCGCGGTTTACCCGCTGCGGCAGCTCGTCCAACCGGGCGCGCCCGCCAGGCGCCCCGGCTTAGGCGTGGGCCTCGGCCGGCTCGGTTTCCGGAGGCGGCACCGCGGCGCTCTCGCCTTCGCCATCCGTCTCGGCGGCGGCAAGCCCCTCGATCGCGGCTTCCGGCAATTCCTCGACCGGCGCCTCGGCCCGCGCGCCGATGTCGACGCCCGAGGCTGCCAGCTCGGCCTGCAGACCGTCGAGCACCGCGCTCGACACGAGGTCGCAATAGAGGTGGATCGCCCGCATCGCGTCGTCGTTGCCGGGCACCGGATAGGCGATGCCGTCGGGCGACGAGTTCGAATCGAGGATCGCGACCACCGGGATGTGCAGCGTGTTCGCCTCCGCGACCGCGATCGCCTCCTTGTTCGTGTCGATGACGAACAGGATGTCGGGCAGCCCGCCCATCTCCTTGATGCCGCCGAGCGCACGCTCGAGCTTGTCGCGGTCGCGCGTCAGCTCCAACAATTCGCGCTTGGTCAAGCCGCTCTGCTCGGTGGTGATGCGCTCGTCGAGCTCCCGCAGCCGGCGGATCGATTGGGAGATCGTCTTGAAGTTGGTCAGCATGCCGCCGAGCCAGCGGTAGTTGACGTAATATTGGCCACAGCGCTTGGCTGCCTCGGCGACCGGCTCTTGCGCCTGGCGCTTGGTGCCGACGAGCAGCACGCGGCCGCCCGCCGAAACGACGTCGCGGATCGCCTGCAGGCCCTGGTGCATCATCGGCACGGTCTGCTCGAGGTCGATGATGTGGATCCCGTTGCGCGCGCCAAAGATGTAGGGCGACATTTTCGGGTTCCAGCGGCGCGTGTGGTGGCCGAAATGGACACCGGCTTCGAGCAGTTGGCGCAGCGTATAAGTAGGCAGCATGTGTCAGTTCCTTTTCCGGTTGGACCGCCGCAGGAAAAAATCGGCGCCCCGGGCCACCCGGAAACACCGACACCGGAGCGACCCCCCGCGCATGCGCGAGCGGCCCACAACCCTGCGTGAGGCTTTCGTACCTCGATTATTTACGGCGCCTGGGGCTTGTTGACAAGGCCGGCCAGGACCGCGGCTGATGGCGCCATCACAGCATCGGCAACCCGCCCCGGCGCGCGCCGCGCGGAAACGCGGCGTCGATCCGGGCAATCTCGGCCGCGGACAGCACCAAGTCGCCGGCGCCGGCGTTTTCCTCGACATGCGGCGGGGTCGAGGCCTTGGGGATCGCGAACAGCACCGGATGGCGCACCAGAAACGCCAGCACCACCTGACGCGGCGTTGCACCGTGGGCTTCGGCGATCTCGGCCAGCACCCGACCGCCGGCGGTCTGCGGCCCCGGAAAGCGGCCCTGCGTGAACGGGGTGTAGCCGGTGACGGCGACGCCGCGCGGCTCGCACCACGGCATCACTCGATGCTCGATGCTCCGCTCGGAAAAGTTGTAGAGCACCTGGTCGCAGACGGGCCCTCCCCGGTCGGCGATGCCCGACACCTCTTCGAGGTCGCCGGCGTCGAAATTGCTGACGCCCCAGCTCAGGATCTTGCCCTCGCGCCGCAATGCCTCGAATGCGGCGACCGTTTCGGCCAGCGGATGCTGCCCGCGCCAGTGCAGCAGGTAGCAGTCGAGCCGGTCGGTGCGCAGCCGGGCGAGCGAGCGCTCGCAGGCGAGCCGCGTCCCCGAGCGCGACGCGTTGTACGGCAGCACTTTGGACACGAGGAACACATCCTCGCGACGGCCGGCGATCGCTTCGCCGACCAGTTCCTCGGCGGCGCCCCACCCGTACATCTCGGCGGTGTCGATGTGGTTGACGCCGAGGTCGAGGCCGCGCCGCAACGCCGCGACCGCCGAAGCGCGGTCCGCTTCGTCGAGGTGCCAGGTGCCCATGCCAATAACCGACACCTGGCGCCCGGTCGGACCGAACGGGTGGTAGCGCATCGCCCTTCCTCCGTGCTGCCGCCCGCGCCTAGGCCGCGCGCGCGTGCGCCTTCGCCCCGGCAAACAATCTCGGCATTTCGCGGTTGAATGCCGGGATGTCGTCGGGTTTGCGGCTGGTCAACAGCTTACCATCGACGATCGCCTCCTGGTCCGTCCAATCGGCCCCGGCATTCGTCAGGTCGGTGTGCAGCGACGGCCACGAGGTCATTCGACGGCCACGGGCGCAGCCGGCCTCGAGGATCGTCCACGGCCCGTGGCAGATCGCGGCCACCGGCTTGCCGGCATCGAAGAAGGCTTTGACAAAGGCCACGGCCTTGGGCTCGAGGCGCAGCTTATCTGGGTTTATAACGCCGCCCGGCAGCAACAGAGCGTCAAAATTGTCGGGCCGCGCCTGGTCGAGCTTCAAATCCACCGGGAGCTTCTGGCCCCAATCGGTGAAGTTCCAGCCGCGCACCTCCGAGTCTTTCGGGGATACAATCCGGGTCTCGGCGCCGGCCTCGTCGAGCGCCTTGCGAGGCTCGGTCAGCTCGACCTGCTCGAACCCGTCGGTGACGAGGATCGCGACTTTTAGCCCGTTCAAGCTTTTGTCAGTCATTGCCCAACCCCTCTTTCCCAGAACAGCGGTTGCTGCGCACCGGGTAAACAGTCGAGAGGCGTGACAGTGTCCCGCTGTACAGGCGGCAATTTGCTGTCGGGGACGCCGCATCGAAGGACGAAAGCGGCCTAGGTTGCCGCGCGCGGGCAAGTTATATCGCTAACGGTGAAGACGGTTCGACTGCGCATTACCGGCCGCGTGCAAGGCGTCGGCTACCGTGCCTGGGCGGAGCGGGTCGCGGCGGATTGGGGCCTGCGCGGCTGGGTGCGCAACCGCGCCGACGGCACGGTCGAAATGCTCGTCGCCGGAGCGGACGATCGCGTCGGGGCGATGATTGCCGCCGCTCGGCACGGGCCGCCGGCCGCAAGGGTCGACGACGTTCAAGTCGAGGACGACACGGACGACGGCAGCCCGGGCTTTGCCGCGCGACCCACGGCATAGGTTCCCCCGGTTCGATTTCTGCTAACCTGCGTCCCGGCCTGTCACGGGAGCCAAGATGCCTGACGACCACGCGGGTTCGAGCGAGGCTTCGCTGAGCCTCCCCAACGGTACGGCGGCGGCTTCGGCCGGTCATGCTGGCTGCCTGTGCCACAAGCCGGAAATTCACTCTCTGACACGTCGGATCGGCGCTGATCTTTCGCGACGCGGCTTTGTTGCCGGCGTGGGCGCCTCTGTTGCATCGCTCGGCCTGCCCAAACCCGGCAGTGCCCAGTCGGCACCGGTTGCCGGCCAGCCGTCGCGGCCTACCCTGTTCACGAATTTCCGTCTGTTCGACGGAAAATCCGGCCCATTGCGCAACGGGCTCCGGGTGCTTGTCGAGGGTGCGCTGATCAAGGCCGTGGCGGAGGGCAATCCTGCTGCGCCGGACGGCGCGCGGGTGATCGATTGCGGTGGCCGAGTTCTTATGCCGGGTCTGATCGACGCGCATTGGCATTCCATCTTTGCCGCGCTGCCGCTCCCGGCTTTGATGGCCGCGGATGTCGGCTATATCTATCTGGCCGCCAGCGCGGAGGCCGAGCGCACCCTGATGCGCGGCTTCACCACGGTCCGGGATCTCGGCGGTCCCGCCTTCGCGTTGAAGCAGGCGATCGACCAAGGCCTCGTGCCGGGGCCGCGCATTTATCCGTCCGGTGCCATGATCACCGCCACCGGCGGTCATGGCGATTTGCGCCCGTTGTCCGATGTTCCGAGTGTCGGCGGCACCCTAAGCCGCGTGGAGCAATCCGGCGGCAGCATAATCGCCGACGGTCCGGACGCGGTTCGGCGGCGCGTGCGCGAGCAGCTCATGCAGGCTGCGTCGCAGATCAAGCTCGTCGGAAGCGGCGGCGTATCGACACCGCGCAGCCCGCTGGACGCAGCCGGTTTCACCGAGCCAGAATTACGCGCGGGGGTCGAAGCGGCTGAAGACTGGGCCACCTACGCCACGGTGCATGCCTATACGCCGGCAACGATCCAGCGGGCGATCGCGGCCGGGGCCAGGTGCATCGAACATGGTCATTTGATGGACGAAGCGACGGCCAAGCTGATGTCCGAGAAGGGCATATGGTTGAGCATCCAGCCATTCGTCGGGGATGACGACTCGATTTGCCTGACCGGCGAAAGCCGGGTTCAGCAACTCCAGGTTCTTGCCGCCACGGACAAGGCTTACACGCTGGCGAAAACTCACCAGATCAAGACGGCATTCGGTTCGGACTTGCTGTTCTCTGACACGCTGACGGCGCGCCAGGGTGTCATGCTGACCCATCTAACCCGCTGGTATACGAACGCCGAAATCTTGACGATGGCCACCGCTGCCAATGCCGAGCTGCTTGGCTTGTCCGGCCCACGAAATCCCTATGCCGGGAAGTTGGGGGTCGTGGAAGAGGGGGCGCTTGCCGATCTGCTGCTCATCGATGGAAATCCGCTTGAGGACGTCAGCCTCATTGCGAAGCCGGACGAGACCTTTCTCATCATCATGAAGGATGGAACCATCTACAAGGATACACGCAAATCGTGAGTATGTTGTCAGCGACACTCGCCGTCGGGGGCAATCCGTTTTTGCCCTGTCCTTTTTGCAGGCTCGCCAGACAGCCAGCGGATTACATCGAGACCAGCAGCGATGTGCGGTGATGGATCTTCGGCTCGGAGACATGCGGGCGGCACGCGCGCGTTTTCCGCATGTATCAGCGAGATCAGGCGGCTTCGCTCTCGGCCTCGGTTCCAGTCGGGCCGGAATCCATGCCCTTGGCAGACACGTCGCGGTCAACGAACTCGATGATCGCCATCGCGGCATTGTCGCCGTAACGGAAGCCCGCCTTGACGATGCGGATGTAGCCGCCGGCGCGGCCGGCATAGCGCTCGGCCAGGGTCGTCATCAGCTTGTTCGCGAGCCCGGTATCCTGCAGCTTCGCGATCGCGCGGCGCCGGTTGGCGAGCCCGCCATGCTTGCCGAGCGTGATCAGCCGCTCGACGATCGGCCGCAGGTCCTTGGCCTTTGGCAGGGTCGTCGTGATCTGCTCGTGCTTGATCAGCGCCGCCGCGAGGTTCTCGAACATCGCCTTGCGATGCTCGGAACGGCGGCTGAAGCTGCGGCCTTTCAGTCGATGGCGCATTCGGTCCTCAATAGGGCTCGTCGAGGCGCTTGGCCAGCTCCTCGATGTTCTCGGGCGGCCAGTTCGGGATCTCCATGCCGAGGTGGAGCCCCATCTGCGCCAGAACTTCCTTGATCTCGTTCAGCGACTTGCGCCCGAAATTTGGGGTCCGCAGCATCTCGGCCTCGGATTTTTGAACAAGGTCGCCGATATAGACGATGTTGTCGTTCTTCAGGCAATTGGCCGACCGCACCGACAATTCAAGCTCGTCGACCTTGCGCAGCAGGTTCTTGTTGAACGGCAGCTCGCTCGGCCGCGTCTCGTCGGAGGGATGCCGCGGCTCCTCGAAATTGATGAACAGCTGCAGCTGGTCCTGCAGAATGCGCGCCGCCAGCGCCACCGCGTCCTCGGGGGTCACGGCACCGTTCGTCTCGACCCGCATTGCCAGCCGGTCGTAGTCGGTGACCTGGCCGACGCGGGTGTTCTCGACGCGGTACGAGACCTTGCGCACCGGGCTGAACAGCGCATCGACCGGGATCAGCCCGATCGGCGCGTCCTCCGCCCGGTTCTGCGTGCCAGGCATATAGCCCTTGCCGTTCTCGACGGTCAGCTCCATCGCGATGCGGGTGCCGGCGTCGAGCGTGCAGATCACCAGCTCGGGGTTCATGATGTCGATGTCGTGACCGGTTTCGATCGCGCCGGCGCGGACCTCGCCGGGCCCGCTGGCGCGCAGCCGCATGCGCTTCGGGCCTTCGCCATACATCCGCAAATCGACGCTTTTGACGTTGAGCACGATGTCGGTCACATCCTCGAGGACCCCCGGGATCGACGAGAACTCGTGCAGCACGCCCTCGATCTGGATCGAGGTGACCGCCGCACCTTGCAGCGACGACAGCAGCACGCGCCGCAACGCGTTGCCGAGCGTCAAGCCAAAGCCGCGCTCCAGCGGCTCGGCGACGACGGTGGCGACGCGTTTCGGGTCGTCGCCGGGCTCGACCGAAAGCTGCTTCGGCTTGATCAGGGTCTGCCAATTGCGTTGAATTACCACTCGAACCTCGGTGCGTTGGCGCAGACGCCGGCCGCGACAAGAGCGGCGGCGCTGCAAACGGCAAATTCCCCTGTAAAGGCCTCGGCCACAAGCGCGTCTCCGCCCCTACGGAGCCGCTTTACGGGTCAGACGCGGCGCCGCTTTGGCGGCCGGCAGCCATTATGCGGGATTGGCGTCACGTCGCGGATCGAGGTGACGGCAAAGCCCACCGACTGCAGCGCCCGCAATGCCGACTCGCGGCCGGAACCGGGGCCCTTGACCTCGATGTCCAGCGTGCGCATCCCGTGCTCCATCGCCTTGCGCCCGGCATCCTCGGCCGCGACCTGGGCCGCGTAAGGGGTCGATTTGCGCGATCCCTTAAAGCCCTGGCTGCCCGACGACGACCACGCGATGGTGTTGCCCTGCGCGTCGGTGATCGTAATCATCGTGTTGTTGAACGTCGCGTTCACATGCGCCGTGCCGGACGTGATGTTCTTTCGCTCGCGCCGACGCAGGCGCGGCGCCGGCGCCCCGGACCTGGCCATCCTACTTCTTTTTCCCGGCGATCGGGCGCGCGGGTCCCTTGCGGGTGCGCGCATTGGTGTGCGTGCGCTGCCCGCGCACCGGCAGCCCCTTGCGGTGGCGCAAGCCGCGATAGCAGCCGAGGTCCATCAGCCGCTTGATGTTCATCGCCACCAGCCGGCGCAGGTCGCCTTCTACGGTGAACTCGCGGTCGATCAGCTCGCGCACGCGCAGCACTTCGTCGTCGGTCAGCTCATGTACCCGCCTCTCGGAGGGTATGCCGATCCGGGTGCAAATCTGCGTGGCCGTGGTCCGGCCGATGCCGTGGATATAGGTGAGCCCGATCGGCACCCGCTTCTGGTTCGGGATATTGACGCCAGCGATGCGCGCCACGTGCGCTTCTCCTTCAAACGACTCAAAATGAGGGTTGGTCCCGCCCTTCGCAAGGGCAAGCACTATAGCGGGATCGGACCGCCGGTCAATCCCGGCTGCGACATTATGCCCAAAGCGCGCGGAGAAGCGCCTAGGCTCGCCGTCGGTCGGGGTCGAGAATCTCCTCGATGCGGCGGGTCACCACGTCGATGCCCGCCATCCCGTCAACGATGCGCAGAATGCCGCGCGAGCGGTAGAACGGCAGGATCGGCGCGGTCTGGCGCCGGTAGACCTCGAGCCGCGCCGCCACCGCATCGGGACGGTCGTCCGGGCGGTGGACAAATTCGCGGCTGCCGCAGACGTCGCACACGCCGTCGCCGCGCGGTGGGTTGTAGCGGGCGTGATAGCTGGCGCCGCATTGGGCGCAGGTGAAACGGCCCGAGAGGCGGTCGACCAGCGCCGCCTCGTCGACCTCGATCAGGATCACGTGGTCGAGCCCGCGCCCGCGCCGCGTCAGCATCTCCTCGAGCGCCTCGGCTTGCGGCACGGTGCGCGGAAAGCCGTCGAGGATGAACCCGTCGCGGCAATCCGGCTCGACGATGCGCGCCGCGATCATGTCGATGATGACGCCGTCCGGGACGAGCTGGCCCGAATCCATGATGCTCTTGACGCGTAGCCCGAGCTCGCTGCCCGAAGCGGTGGCGGCGCGCAGCATGTCGCCCGTGGCGAGATGGCGAATTCCGCGGCTCTGCTCGATCCGCTTCGCTTGCGTTCCCTTTCCCGAGCCGGGCGGCCCGAGCAGGACGAGGTTCATCCGCGTCGACCCCGCAGCCTCGATTTGCGGATCAGGCCTTCATACTGGTGCGCAAGCAGGTGCGAGTGGATTTGCGCCACCGTGTCCATCGTCACGCTGACGACGATCAGCAGGCTGGTCCCGCCAAAATAGAACGGGACCGAGTATTCGGAGATCAGGATTTCGGGCAGGATGCACACCGCCGCCAGATAGGCCGCGCCGACGACCGTCAGCCGGGTCAGCACGTAATCGAGATAGTCGGCGGTGTTCTTGCCGGGCCGGATGCCGGGAATGAACCCGCCGTATTTGCGCAAATTGTCGGCGGTCTCGGTCGGGTTGAAGACAATCGCGGTGTAGAAGAAGCAGAAGAAGACGATCAGCGCGACATAGAGCAACATGTAGAGTGGCCGGCCGTGCGCCAGGTAGGCGGTGATGTTGCCGAGCCAGCCGAAGCTCTGACTGGTCTGAAAATTCGCGATCGTCGCCGGCAGCAGCAGCAGCGACGAGGCGAAGATCGGCGGGATCACGCCCGAGGTGTTGATCTTGAGCGGCAGGTGGGAGGCGTCGCCGCCGAACATCTTGTTGCCGACCTGCCTCTTTGGGTACTGGACCAGGATGCGGCGCTGGGCGCGCTCCATGAACACGATAAAGCCGACGACAAACACCGCGATCACCAGGATCGCGATGATGAAGAAGGTCGAGATCGCGCCGGTGCGGCCGAGCTCCAGGGTCGAGGCGAGGGCGTGCGGCAGGTTGGCGACGATACCGGCAAAGATGATCAGCGAGATGCCGTTGCCGACGCCGCGCGCCGTGATCTGCTCGCCGAGCCACATCAAGAACACGGTGCCGCCGACCAAGGTCACGACCGTGACCAGCCGAAAGCCGAGCCCCGGCGCCAGCACCGCGGTTTCCGCACCGGCGCGCATCCCCTCGATCCCGACCGCGATGCCGTAGGCCTGCACCGTCGCAAGCAGCACGGTGCCGTAGCGCGTGTATTGGTTCAGCTTTTTGCGCCCGCTCTCGCCCTCCTTCTTCAGCGCCTCGAGCGTCGGCGACACCGCGGTCAGCAGCTGAATGATGATCGAGGCCGAGATGTACGGCATTATGTTGAGGGCAAAGATCGTCATCCGCCCGAGCGCGCCGCCCGAGAACATGTCGAACATGCCGAGGATGCCGCCGGCGTTGCGCGCGAAGATGTCGTGCAGGATCGCCGGGTCGATGCCGGGGATCGGGATGTAGGTGCCGAGCCGATAGATCACCAACGCCCCAAGGGTGAACCAGATGCGGCTCTTGAGCTCGGTCGCCTTGGTGAACGCCGAAAAGTTGATGCTCGATGCGAGTTGTTCGGCGACTGACGCCATGCCCGTTTATCCTCACCTGTGAGCCGCCGCCAACTCTCGGGCCGCCGGCGCACCCGTCCCGCATGCGCGATACGCCGCCGCCTCGGCCCGCTTTGCCGCCGTCAAGCGGGCGCTGCCGCCTCCGGTTCCGGTCGCGGCTTGCGCGCCCGGCCGGCGCGCAGGATGACCTTGCCGCCGGCACTCTCGACCGCGGCGACCGCCGCCTTGGAGGCGCCAGCCGCTTCGATCGTCACCGCGCTGCGCAACTCCCCCTTGGCGAGCAGACGCACCCCGTCGCCCGGCCGCCGCAGGATCCCGGCCGCCACTAGCGCCGCGGCGTCGAGAACCCCCTCGGCCGCAAGCCTACCCGCGTCGAGCGCGCTTTGCACTCGGCCGAGATTGACGATTTTGTAGTCGGGCCGGAACATGCTGTTGTCGAACCCGCGTTTCGGCAGTCGACGATGCAACGGGGTCTGACCGCCCTCAAACCCGTTCAGCGCCACGCCGCTGCGCGCGGTCTGGCCCTTGCCGCCGCGCCCCGAGGTCTTGCCCTTGCCCGAGCCGATGCCGCGCCCGACGCGCTTTGCCCGATAATGCGCCCCGGGATTGTCCCGTATCTCGTTAAGTTTCATCGTCTCCGTCCTTCCCCGCCGCGGCGCCGGGCCACGCGGCGCCGATCCGGCTCTGCCGGCGGCACGAGATTTGGGTCCGATTTGCCAACGTTGGCGACCCGCTCAGCCCTCTTCGACGACCGTCACGAGATGGCGCACCTTGCGGATCATCCCGCGCACCGCGGGCGTGTCCTCGAGAACGCGGCGGCGGTGCCGCTTGTTCAAGCCAAGCCCCTTCAAGGTTTCTTCCTGGTCGTGGCGGCGCCCGATCGGGCTGCCGAGCTGAACCACGGTCAGCGATTTTTTCCCCTCCATCATGCCGGCTCCCGCGCCGCCTCGGCGTCACGGCGACCGAGAATCTCGCCGACCTTTTTGCCGCGCCGCGCGGCGACCGCGCGCGGGCTGGTCGCCCGGCCGAGTGCGGCGAACGTCGCCTTGATCATGTTGTGCGGGTTGGCGCTGCCGACCGATTTCGCGACCACGTCGTGGACGCCCAACGCCTCGAAGATCGCGCGCATCGGGCCGCCGGCGATGATGCCGGTGCCGGCCTTGGCGGCGCGCACGATCACCTGCCCGGCGCCGTAGCCGCTGGCGATATCGTGGTGCAGGGTGCGGCCTTCGCGCAGCGGCACCCGGATCATGTTGCGGCGCGCCTGCTCGGTCGCCTTGCGGATCGCCTCCGGCACCTCGCGGGCCTTGCCGGCGCCATAGCCGACCCGGCCCTTGCGGTCGCCGACGACGACGAGCGCGGCAAAGCCAAAGCGCCGGCCGCCCTTGACTACCTTGGCGACGCGGTTGATGTTCACGAGCTTTTCCGCGAATTCGCTTTCCTCGCGGTCGCGCGGCTGACGGTCGCCGTCGCGTCCCCGCCGTTCGCCTTGACTGCGTGCCGTGCGCGCCATCCCCGGTCCCTTCAGAAATCGAGCCCGCCCTCGCGGGCGGCGTCGGCCAGGGCCTTGACCCGGCCATGAAACAGATAGGCGCCGCGGTCGAACACGACCTGGTCCACCCCCGCGGCTTTGGCCCGCTCGGCGATCAGCGTGCCGACGGCACCGGCCGCCGCGATGTCGGCGCCAGTCTTGAGGCTCGTCTTGATGCCGCTGTCGAGGCTAGACGCCGCCGCGAGGGTCTGCCCGACCGTGTCGTCGATGACCTGCGCGTAGATGTGCTTTGACGAGCGGAACACCGACAGGCGCGGCCGGCCGTTGGCGGCGCGGCGCAGGGTTCTGCGCACCCGCTGGCGCCGGCGCAGGAACAGGGCTTGGGGGTTTTTCGCCATCGCGATTACTTCTTCTTGCCTTCCTTGCGGCGCACGGCCTCGCCGGCATAGCGGATGCCCTTGCCCTTGTACGGCTCGGGCGGGCGGAACGCGCGGATTTCGGCGGCCACCTGCCCGACCCGCTGACGATCGGCTCCGCTGACCGTGATCACGGTCGGCCGCTCGCACGCGATGCGGACGTCGCTCGGGATCGGGAACGGGATGTCGTGCGAATAGCCGAGCTGCAGGTTGAGGACGTTGCCCTGCACCGCGGCACGGTAGCCGACCCCGTTGATCTCGAGACCGACCGAAAACCCCTTCGACACCCCGGTCACCATGTTGTTGACCAGCGCCCGCGTGGTTCCCCACATCGCGCGCGAATGCTTGCTGTCGTTGGCGGGCGCGATCGTGATCGCGCCGTCGCCGATCACCGCCGAGACTTCGCCGCTGACGACCAGGCTCAACGTGCCGAGGCCGCCCTTGGCGGTCAGGGTGCGGCCCGCGAACTGCACGTCGACCCCATTCGGGACGGCTACCGGATTTTTGCCGATGCGCGACATGTCAAATCCTCAAAACACCCGGCACAAGACTTCGCCGCCAACCTTTGCCGCGCGCGCCTCGTTGTCGGACAACACCCCGCGCGGCGTCGACAGGATCGAAATGCCGAGGCCGTTGTAGTTGCGCGGCAGGTCGGCGATTCGAGAATAAATCCGCCGGCCGGGTTTGGATACCCGCGCAATCTCGCGGATCACCGGCTCGCCGTCGACATATTTGAGCTCGATCTTGAACTCGGCCACTCCCGGCCGCAAATCCTCGCGGCTGAAGCCGCGGATATAGCCCTCGCGCTTGAGCACTTCGAGCACGTTGGCGCGCATCTTCGAGGCCGGCGAGGCGATGACCGCCTGGCGCGCCCGCTGCCCGTTGCGAATCCGCGTCAGCATGTCTCCCAACGGGTCGCTCATCGACATCGCCGCGGGTCCTCCTACCAGCTCGACTTGAGCATGCCGGGGATCTGCCCCGACGACGCCAACTCGCGCAGTGCGATGCGCGACAACTTGAATTTTCGGTAAAAGCCGCGCGGCCGCCCGGTCAGCGCGCAGCGGTTGCGCACCCGCGTCTGCGAACCGTTGCGCGGCAGCATCGCAAGCTTCAGCTGGGCGGCGAACCGTTCCTCGGGCGGTGCGGTGCGGTCGAGCGCGATCTCCTTCAGCCGCAGGCGGCGCGGCGCGCTCTGCCTGGCGAGCTTGGTGCGCCGGGCGTTCTTCTCGATCGAGCTTTTTTTTGCCATCGCTCTCGGCTCCTGCCCTCAGTTGACGAACGGCATGTCGAAACCCTTGAGCAGCGCCCTTGCTTCGGCGTCGGTTCCGGCCGTCGTCGCGATCACGACGTTCATCCCACGCACCGCCTCGACGCGGTCGTAGTCGATCTCGGGAAAGACGATCTGCTCCTTCAGCCCGAGCGCAAAATTGCCGCGCCCGTCAAAGCTCTTGCCGGGAATCCCGCGAAAATCGCGCACCCGCGGCAGGGCGACGTTGATCAGCCGGTCGAGAAACTCGTACATGCGCTGCCGGCGCAACGTGACCTTGCAGCCGATCGGCATGCCCTGGCGCAGTTTGAATGTCGCGATCGAGCGTTTGGCGCGGGTCACGACCGGGCGCTGGCCCACGATCGCGGTCAGCTCCAATGCCGCCGCGTCGACTTTTTTCGCGTCCTGGGTCCCCTCGCCGACCCCCATGTTGACGACGATCTTGTCGAGCCGCGGCACCTGCATCACGTTGGTGTAGCCGAATTCCTGCATCAGCTGGGGACGCACCGTCGCCTCGTAATACTCCTGCAACCGCGGCTTGCTCATCGTTTCACCTGTCGATGACTTCGCCCGACCGGCGGGCGACCCGCACCTTGCGGCCGTCGCCCAGCGTCTTGTAGCCGACGCGGGTCGGCTTGCCGGACGCCGGGTCGACATGGGCGACGTTGGAGACGTGGAGCGCCAGCTCCTTTTCGACGATGCCGCCGGGCTCGCCCATGCGTGGCTTCGTGTGCCGCTTGGCGATGTTGACCCCTTGCACGACGACCCGCCGCTCGGCCGGGAAGACGCGCAGCACCTCGCCGGTGCGGCCCTTGTCGCGGCCGCTGATGACGACGACGTTGTCGCCCTTCTTGATCTTCAGCTTGATCATCGTGGGGGTTCCCGCCGGCCGCCTCATAAGACTTCGGGCGCCAGCGACACGATCTTCATAAACCGGCGCGCCCGCAACTCGCGGGTGACCGGGCCGAAGATGCGCGTGCCGATCGGCTCGTTCGCCGGGGTGATCAGCACCGCGGCGTTGCGGTCGAACCGGATGGCGCTGCCGTCGACGCGGCGGATCTCCTTGGCGGTGCGCACGATGACGGCGCGATGCACGTCGCCTTTTTTGACCCGGCCGCGCGGGATCGCCTCCTTGACCGAGACGATGATCACGTCGCCGACCGTCGCGGTCCGGCGCTTGGAGCCGCCCAGCACCTTGATGCACTGCACCCGCCGCGCACCGGAATTGTCGGCGACGTCGAGATTGGTCTGCATCTGGATCATGCCGCACCTCCCGCGGCAGGCGCCGCCTCGGCCGGGGCGCCGGCGGCCGGCCGCCGCGAGCCGCCTTCCTCGGGCGCGCCGAGCACGACCCAGTGCTTGCGCTTGGAGATCGGGCGGCTCTCCTCGATGCGCACCATGTCGCCGACATGCCAGCGGTTGGCCTCGTCGTGCGCCGCATATTTTTTGGAATGGGTGACGATCTTTTTGTAGATCGGGTGCATGACGCGCCGCTCGACCCGCACCACCACGGTCTTGTCGCCGGCGTCGCTGACCACCACCCCTTGCAGGATCCGTTTCGACATTCGCGATTTTTCCTAAGGCGCCCTGCGGCGGCGCTCGCCGAGTATGGTTTTGACCCGCGCGATGTCGCGCCGCACCTGGCGGACCCGCGCCGTGTTTTCGAGCTGCCCGTTGGCACGCTGAAAACGCAGGTTGAAGATCTCCTTGCCGAGGGAGTCGAGGTCGCCCGACAGCTCGTCGTCGGTCTTGGCGCGCACGTCGGCCGGCTTCATGTCGCCGCTTCCTCGCCGGCGCGCACGACAAAGCGAGTGCCGAGCGGCAATTTCGCGGCGGCGAGCGCAAACGCCTCGCGCGCGGTGTCGGGCGGCACGCCGTCGAGCTCGAACATGATCCGCCCCGGCTTCACCCGGCAGATCCAGTATTCGGGCGAGCCCTTGCCGCTGCCCATGCGCACCTCGGCCGGCTTTGTCGACACCGGCACGTCCGGGAAGATGCGGATCCACACCCGGCCGCTGCGCCGGATGTGCCGCGTGATCGCGCGCCGCGCCGCCTCGATCTGGCGTGCCGTGACCCGGCCCGGGTCGGATGCCTTGAGCCCATAGGCGCCAAAGTTCAACGTCGTCCCGCCCTTGGCGAGACCGTGAACCCGGCCCTTATGCTGCTTGCGGTATTTCGAACGTTTCGGACTGAGCATGTCGCCTTACCCCAGCGTTTCGCGGCGCGGGCGCTCGTGGCTCGCCGCCGGGCCCTGCCCCTCGGCCGCCCGCTTTTCCTGCGCCATCGGGTCGTGCGTCAGGATCTCGCCCTTGAACACCCACACCTTGACGCCGCAGACCCCGTAGGTGGTCTTGGCGGTGCCATAGCCGAAATCGACGTCGGCGCGCAGCGTGTGCAGCGGCACCCGCCCTTCGCGATACCATTCCATGCGGGCGATTTCGGCGCCGCCGAGCCGGCCCGAGCAGTTGATCCTGATCCCCTGGGCACCCAGCCGCATCGCCGACTGGACGGCGCGCTTCATCGCCCGGCGAAAGGCGACGCGGCGCTCGAGCTGCTGGGCGATGCTGTCGGCGACGAGCTTCGCGTCGATCTCGGGCTTGCGGATTTCGACGATGTTGAGGCTGACCTCGCTCGGCGTCACCTTGGCGATGTCGCCCCGCAACCGCTCGATGTCCGCGCCTTTCTTGCCGATGATGACACCCGGCCGCGCCGAATGCAGCGTGATCCGGCTCTTGCGCGCGGCGCGCTCGATCACGACGCGCGACAGGCCGGCCTGCGACAGCCGCCGGTTCAGAAAGCGCCGCAGCTTGAGGTCGTCGAGCAGCAAATTCGAGTATTCCTTGCGCGCGAACCAGCGCGAGTCCCAGGTCCGGTTGATGCCGAGCCGCAGCCCGATCGGATTGACTTTCTGGCCCATCAGGCGGTCTCCTCGATGTCGTTCTCGGGGCGCTCGCGCACGATGACGGTCAGATGCGCGAAGTGCTTTTCGACGCGCGCCGACCGGCCGCGACCCCTTGTGTGAAAGCGTTTCAAGACAAACGCCCGCCCAACCGAGGCTTCCTTTACGTAGAGCCGGTCGACGTCGAGCTGGTGATTGTTCTCGGCGTTGGCGATCGCCGCCTGCAAGACCTTTTTGACCTCGTTGGCGATGCGGCGTCGCGAAAAGGTCAGCTCTGCTAACGCCGAGGCGGCCGTCATGCCCTGGATCTGACGGGCGACCAAGTTCAGCTTGCGGGCGCTCGTGCGCATGCCGCGCATGCTGGCAAGCGCTTCGCTGTCGGAGAGCCGGCGCTCGGCCGCGGGCTTGCCCATCTCAGGCCCTCCTCGCCTTCTTGTCGCCGGCATGGCCGTAGAATGTCCGGGTCGGCGCAAATTCGCCGAGCTTGTGGCCGATCATGTTCTCGGTCACCAGCACCGGGATGAATTTGTGGCCGTTGTAGACACCAAAGGTCAGCCCGACGAACTGCGGAAAGATCGTCGACCGGCGCGACCAGGTGCGGATTACCTGGTTGCGTCCCGAGCGCCGCGCCTCGTCCGCCTTTTTCAACAGGTAGCCGTCGACAAACGGGCCTTTCCATACCGAGCGGGTCAAACGCTGTTCTCCACGGTGCGATTGCGTCTAGCGTTGCTGGTGGCGGCGGCGCACGATCAGCCGGTCCGTCGCCTTGTTGTGCCGCGTCTTTTTGCCCTTGGTCGGCTTGCCCCACGGGGTGACCGGGTGGCGCCCGCCCGAGCTGCGCCCTTCGCCGCCGCCATGCGGGTGGTCGATCGGGTTCATCGCGACACCGCGCACCGACGGCCGCCGCCCGAGCCAGCGGTTGCGCCCGGCCTTGGCGATGACGATGTTCTGCTGGTCCGGGTTCGAGACCGCCCCGATCGTCGCGCGGCACTCGGCGCGCACCATGCGCAATTCGCCCGACGACAGCCGCAACAGCGCGTAGCCCTGGTCGCGCCCGACAAGCTGGGCATAGGTTCCGGCCGAGCGCGCGATCTGCCCGCCCTTGCCGGGCTTCATCTCGATATTGTGGATGATCGTCCCGACCGGCATGCTGCGCATCGGCATCGTGTTGCCCGGCTTTACGTCGACCCTCTCGCCCGAGACGACGGTGTCGCCGGCCTTCAGCCGCTGCGGTGCGAGGATATAGGACAGCTCGCCATCCTGATAGCGGATCAATGCGATAAAGGCGGTGCGGTTCGGGTCGTATTCGAGCCGCTCGACGGTGGCCGACATCTCGACCTTGGTGCGCTTGAAGTCGACAATCCGATAGCGGCGCTTGTTGCCGCCGCCGCGCCAGCGCACCGTGATGCGGCCCGTATTGTTGCGCCCGCCCTTGGCGCGCAGACCCTCGGTCAACGCCTTGACCGGCTTGCCCTTCCACAGCTCGCGGCGGTCGACGATGACGAGCTGGCGCCGCGACGGGGTCGTCGGGTTGAACGTCTTGAGTGCCATCGCGCGGGTTCCCTCGCCCTCAAATCCCGGTCGTCACGTCGATGCGCTGGCCTTCGCGCAACGTTACGATCGCCTTTTTGACGTCGGAGCGCCGGCCCAGCCGGCCGCGAAAGCGCTTGACCTTGCCCGCCACGCGGATCGTGTTGACCGCGGTCACGGTGACATTGAAGAGGCCCTCGACCGCCGCCTTGACCTCGCGCTTGGTCGCGGTCAGCGGCACCCGAAAGATCACCTGGTTGTGCTCCGAGGCGTTCGTCGCCTTTTCGGTGATCACCGGCGTACGGATGATGTCGTACATCTGCTGGCGCGTCAGGTGGGTCGCGGCCGGCGGGATGACGCGAAATCGGCTCATTTGAGGCGTGCCTCCAGCTGCTCGACGGCCGCGCGGGTCAGGACCAGGGTGTCGCGGCGCAGGATGTCATAGACGTTCGCCCCTTGCTGCGGCAGCACGTCGACGCGCGGCAGGTTGCGCGCAGCGCGGGCGAAATTCTGGTCGACCGCGGCCCCGTCGATGATCAGCACCGAGCCCCAGCCGAGTACTTCGAGCCGGGTGCGCAATGCCTTGGTCTTGGCCTCCTCGGCATGGGCGGCGTCGATCACGACGAGCTTTCCTTCGCCGAGCTTGGCCGACAAGGCCGTCTTGAGCCCAAGCCGGCGGACCTTCTTTTGCAGGTCGAAGGCGTGGCTGCGCACCACCGGGCCAAAAATCACCGCACCCCCGCGGAATTGCGGCGAGCGCAGGCTGCCCTGGCGGGCGCGGCCGGTCCCTTTCTGCTTGTAGGGTTTTTTGGTGGTGCCCTGAATCTCGCTGATGCCCTTCGTCTTGTGGGTGCCGGCGCGGCGCTTGGCGAGCTGCCAGTTGACGACGCGCGCCAGGATGTCGCGGCGCACCGGGAGCGCGAAGACGGCGTCGTCGAGATCGATGTCGCCGACTTCCTGGTTGTCGAGATTGCGGACGACGACTTTGCTCAACTGGGTTCTCCCTCGGCCGGCTCCGGCGCCGGGCTTTCGCCCGCGTCCGCGGCACCGCCGCGCACCGCCGCCGGGAACGGCAGGCCCTCCGGCATCTTGCGCTTGACCGCGTCCTTGACCAGCACATAGCCGCCTTTGCTGCCGGGGACCGCACCCTTCAGCATCAAGACGCCGCGCTCGGCATCGGCGGCGATCACCAAGAGGCTCTGCACGGTCACCCGCTCGGCCCCGAGATGGCCCGCCATCTTTTTGTTCTTGAAGGTCTTTCCGGGCGACTGGCGCTGGCCCGTCGAGCCGTGGCTGCGATGCGACACCGACACGCCGTGGCTCGCCCTGAGGCCGGCGAAATTGTGCCGCTTCATCGCACCGGCAAAGCCCTTGCCGATGCTGGTGGCGACCACGTCAACCCGCTGGCCGGGCGCGAAATGCGCCGCGGTGATTTCGCTGCCGACCGCGACAACCGCGTCATCCGGGATGCGAAACTCCGCCAGCCGCGCCTTGGGCTCGACCTTCGCCTGCGCGAAATGCCCGCGCTGCGGCTTTGACACGTTCTTGACCTTGGCTGCGCCGACCCCGAGCTGCAAGGCGCTGTAGCCGTCCTTCTCGGCGGTGCGCACCGCGACAACCTGACAATTCTCGACCGCCAGCACGGTGACCGGCACATGATTGCCGTCCTCGGCAAAGATTCGCGTCATGCCGAGCTTGCGTGCAATCAGACCGGTGCGCATCGCCCTTCCCCCTCAAGTCCGCGACCTCTCACCGTCATTCGCGCGAAAGCGCGAATCCCGTGCCGCAGGTCGGCGCGGTCGCCCCCTGCTCGGGTCAGAGCCTGCCCCTGGATCCCCGCTTTCGCGGGGATGACGGCACCGTGCGGCGATAGTAAATCGATCTTCACCAGTCCGGTCACAGCTTGATCTCGACGTCGACGCCGGCGGCAAGGTCGAGCTTCATCAAGGCGTCGACGGTCTGCGGCGTCGGGTCGACGATGTCGAGCACGCGCTTGTGGGTGCGAATCTCGAACTGCTCGCGCGACTTCTTGTCGACGTGCGGCGAACGCAACACCGTGAATTTCTCGATTTTGGTCGGCAGCGGGATCGGCCCGCGGATCCGCGCCCCCGTCCGCTTTGCGGTGTTGACGATCTCGCTTGTCGACTGGTCGAGCACGCGATGATCGTAGGCCCGCAAGCGAATGCGGATGTTCTGGTTGTCCACTTGGCGTTTCCCTTTGTTGTTGTTGCGGCGGCCGGCCTATTTGATGATTTTGGCGACGACGCCGGCGCCGACGGTGCGGCCGCCCTCGCGGATCGCAAAGCGCAAGCCCTCGTCCATCGCGATCGGCGCGATCAATTCGATCTCCATCGAGATGTTGTCGCCCGGCATCACCATCTC